>NZ_QWFA01000059.1 GCF_003501885.1 Streptomyces globisporus | reverse complement strand
CGCCTGGCCCTCGCGCGGCCACGGCAGATGCAGCGACCGGGCGGCGGCGACGGCCCGGGGGAGGGGGTGGCGCCGCTCGCCCGGTCGCTGCATCTGCCGTGGCCGCGCGAGGGCCAGGCGAGCGTGGCGGTCGAGGGGATCGGCAGCCTCGGCACCCGGGGCGCGCAGAAGCCGGTTCCGATCGCCAGCGTCACCAAGGTCATGACGGCCTACGTGATCCTCAAAGACCGTCCGATGAGCGCCGACGCCCCCGGCGCGACCGTGGTCGCCGACCAGCGGGCGGCCGACGAGTCGTACTCCTCCGTCGAGACGACCGCGCCCGTGCTCGCCGGGCGGAAGTACACCCAACGCCGTTTGCTGGAGCTGATGATGGTGCCGTCGGGCAACAACGTGGCCCGGCTGCTGGCCCGTTGGGACGCGGGCGACGAGAAGGCGTTCGTCGCGAAGATGAACCGGGCCGCCGCCGGGCTCGGCATGCGCGCCACCACGTACACCGGGGTGAGCGGGATGGAGACGAGTACGCGGAGCACGGCGGCGGACCAACTGCGGCTGGCCCGCGCCGCGATGAAGGTCCCGGCCTTCCGCCAGATCGTGGCGACCGCCTCCGTCACGGCCCCGGGCGCCGGGGTGACCTTCCGCAACACCAACAGGCTGCTCGGGCACGACGGGGTCATCGGCCTGAAGACCGGCTCGTCCACCCCGGCGGGCGGCAACCTCGTCTGGGCCACGAGGCAGGAGGTCGCCGGGACCGACCGCCTGGTCATCGGCGTCGTGCTGCACCAGCGTGCCGGTACGACGCCCGCCGAGGGCAGCGCCGCCGCGCACGAGGCGAGCCGCGCCCTGATCGCCGCGATCCGGTCGGAGCTTCCGGCAGCGGCGAGAAGGGCGTAGGGCAGCGGGATTCGCGTGTCAGTGCAGCGTCTTCAGCATCTCCGCGGCGAACGGGGTGATCTCGGCGGTGCGCCCGCGCAGGGTCTTCGCCGCCCACTCGGGGTCGGCGATGAGCGCCCGCCCGACGGCGACCATGTCGAACTCGTCGCGCTCCAACCGGTCCAGCAGCTGCTCGATGCCGGTGACGCTGGAGTCGTTGCCCTGGAAGGCGCTGAAGAAGTCGCCGTCCAGGCCCACCGAGCCGACGGTGAGGGTCGGCCGGCCGCTGATCTTCTTCACCCATCCGGCCAGGTTCAGGTCGGAGTCCTCGAACTCCGGCAGCCAGTAGCGGCGGGTGGAGGCGTGGAAGACATCGACACCGGCCTCGGCCAGCGGCGTGAGCAGGGCGTCCAGCTCCTGCGGGGTCTCGGCGAGCTTCGCCTCGTACGCGTCCGCCTTCCACTGGGACATCCGGAAGAAGAGAGGGAAGGCGTCGGACACGGCGGCGCGGCAGGCGGCCACGATCTCGGCCGCGAACCGGGTGCGGGCGACCAGGCCCCCGCCGTAGGCGTCGGTACGCCGGTTGCTGCCCGACCACAGGAACTGGTCGATCAAGTAGCCGTGCGCGCCGTGCAGTTCGGCGCCGTCGAAGCCGAGGCGCTCGGCGGCGGCCGCCGCGTCGGCGAAGGCGGCGATGACGTCGTCGAGGTCCTTCTGCGTCATGGCGCGGCCCTTGGGCTCGCCGCTGAGGGAGATCCCCGAGGGCCCGACCGGCTGGGCGGCCGGGACGGGCCCGGCGCCCTCGGTGCGGGTGACGCCCACGTGCCACAGCTGCGGGATGATCGCGCCGCCGGCCCGGTGCACGGAGTCCGCCACGTCGGCCCAGCCCGCGAGCGCGGCCTCGCCGTGGAAGCGCGGGACCCGGTCGCTGGTCCCGGCGGACTCGTGGTCGACGTAGGTGCCCTCGGTGATGATCAGCCCGACGTCCGCTGCGGCGCGGCGGGTGTAGTAGTCCGCCACGTCCTGCCCGGGAACGCCGTCCGGGGAGAACTGCCGGGTCATGGGCGCCATCGCGATCCGGTTCCGGGCGGTGAGCCCGCGCACCGAGAACGGCCGGGAGAGGGCGTTCGCGGCACGGTCGGCGGCGCTCACGGCGTCCGCCGCGCCCGTCGTGTTCGCCGTCGTCGCGTCTGCCGTCGTCGTGTCTGTCACGTCGGTGTCCTGTTCGTAGCCGGGGGTGTCCACCCGGGGCCAACACGTCCGGGCCGCGTGGACATCCCGGCTCCGGCCGCGACGGCGGTAAAGAGTGGGCAAAGAACGGAGTCACCCTCCGGTGACCTGTGGGGACCGGGTCACCCCGGTTCGCCGGCGTACGTCGGGGCCGGGCACCCGCTCGTACGTCCAGATGTCCTCGCACACGGCCCCGGCGGCGCGGATCCGCACCCCGTGGGCTCCCCACGCCGCCCGCGCCTCGGCCGCCGCCGCGACACCGGTCGGCAGCTCCGGGGTCCGCCCTCCTCCATCCGCCACGAGGCGGGCGCGACCACGAAGTCCAGGTCACCGGGCTCGCGCGCCTCCTCGCCGAACCACAGGGCCATGAGCGCACTCCCGCGTATCACCAGCGCCCCGGACCATGGGGACGCGGCCACGCCGTCCTGTACGGCGTCGAGCGCCGCGGCCCGTGCCCGCTGCCAGGCCCGGGTGGCCGCATGGCTCTCGTACACCGGGACAGCATGCGGCAGCCGATGCGAACAGGCAGGTGAATACCCCGGCGTCGAGCA
Organism: Streptomyces globisporus; assembly: GCF_003501885.1. GTDB lineage: Bacteria > Actinomycetota > Actinomycetes > Streptomycetales > Streptomycetaceae > Streptomyces > Streptomyces globisporus_D. The sequence continues at coordinate 42,285 of NZ_QWFA01000059.1, read as the reverse complement.
CCGGTATCGCGGGCCGGGCGCCGGGTGCCGGGCATGGCGGTGCCCATGACATCCGTCATGCGGATCCATGACAGTCGGCATCCCGCCGGGCGGCCGTACCCGGGCAGGTTGGAGGTACGGAGTTACGCACACGATCACGGAGACCGTCGATGCGAAGGGGACCACCGCATCGACGGGCGACGACCGGGGAGTTGATCTCGCACCATGACGGCATCCGTACACCCCTCCCACACCGGGCCCGAAGCGCAGGAACCGGGCAGCGCCCCGGGAAGGCACGGGAAGCGGCAGACCACCCTGGAGCAGCTGGGCGGACCGGCCGGCCTGGTGTACACCATGGTGCCGGTCACCGCCTTCGTCATCGCCAACGCGGCGCTCGGCCTCACGGGCGCCATCGTCACCGCCCTCGGCGCCGGCCTGGCGGTCACCGTGCTGCGCCTGGTCCGCAAGGAGCCCCTGCAGCCCGCCCTGTCCGGCCTGTTCGGCGTCGCGGTGGCCGCGTTCGTCGCCTGGAAGACGGGATCGGCCAAGGGCTACTTCCTGCTGGGCATCTGGTCCAACCTCGTGCTGGCCGCGGTCTTCCTGCTCTCGGTGGCGGTACGCAGGCCGCTGGCCGGAATCGTCTGGGGCGCGCTCAACGGGACCGGTACGGCCTGGCTGCGCGACAAGCCCTCGCGGCGCGCCTACGACATCGCCACGCTCACCCTGACCGCCGTCTTCGCCGCCCGGTTCGTCGTCCAGCAGTGGCTGTACGACGAGGACCGGACCGGTTGGCTGGCCTTCGCGAAGCTCGCCATGGGCTATCCGCTGCTCGCCGTCGCCCTGCTCGTCGTCCTGTGGGCGGGCCGGAGTTCGGCGAAGCGGCTGAAGGGGGCGGCGGGTCACGCTCCCCGCCCCGAAGGACCGGACGACTGCCCTCTGATCCACCGATGATTTCTCCGCCCCCCGCCGGTCATAGCTGTGACACCGACCGGACGGGGGTGGGCGCTCGCCGGGCCCACCCTCACCCAACAGACGGGACACGCTGTGACCGACAACGCCGTGAAGGGCCCTGCCAGTTACTTCCCCTCGATCGAGAAGAAGTACGGCCGCCCGGTCGCCGAGTGGAAGGGCCTCATCCGTACTTCCCCGCTGACCAAGCACATGGAGCTGGTCGGCTGGCTCAAATCCGAACACGGCCTGGGCCACGGGCACGCCAACGCCCTGGTGGCGCACACGCTCGCCGAGGACAGCGCGGGCTGACCCCCACGTAACGGAAGGCCGATTGCCCCCTCTTCCACGACGCGGGCGGCGAACGCTCCGCGAATCAGCTGCCCCGGGCGAACACACAATCTGCACACGCCAGTAGAGTGCGATGCTTGTTCGATTCGCCGGGAAGCGGAGGGGGAGGGGACGTGGGGGCACAACTGCGCGACACCGCTACGGAATTGGCGGGCGTGCTGTGGCGCGAGCACACCGTGTACCGGGAGCGGTCCGGGGGGATGGTCATCCGGGGCGAGCACGTACGGCGGTGGATCAGCCTCGCCCCGGCGGGCGGCCGGGACGAGATCCTCGTGCGCGCCGGCCGCATCCTGGACGGCGGCACCACCGCCCCGGCACGCTCGGAGGCCGTGGTGCCCCTCTCCGCCGGTACGGCCGTACTCGCCGCCGCCTGCCGCCGCCTGCTGGCCGAGGCGGCGTCCGATGCGGCGCGGGCCCCGCGGAGCGGGGAGGAGTCCGGGTCCGGCCGGGCCCGCCGACCGGGAAGGGCCGCGCGCCGCAAGGGCAGGGGACGGCACACCGGGTTCGGCTCGTGGGTGATCGTCATCTGCATCGTCGGTGTGATCGGCCTGTACGTCTACAGCAACGCGGCGCTGCACGGCTGACGGGATCGACCGGGCCGGGCCGGGGTCAGGCCCGGCCCGGTGGCGCGGCCAGTCCCGCCTCATGGGCGGCGATGGCCGCCTCCACCCGGTTGCGTACGCCCAACTTCGCGAGCACCGCGCTGACATGGGCCTTCACCGTGCCCTCGACCAGATGCAGGCGGCCCGCGATCTCGGCGTTGGACAGCCCCGCCCCGATCCCGGCCAGCACCTCGTTCTCCCGGTCCGTGAGCCGCTCCAGCGGGCGGTGGGGATGGGCCGCCCGGTGGGCGCGCATTCCGGCGATCACCCGCCCGGCGACCCGCGGGGACAGATAGGCGCCACCCGCCCCGACGGCCCGGACCCCGTTGAGCAGTTCCCTCGGGTCGTCCGCCTTCAGCAGGAAACCGTCGGCGCCTTCCTCCAGGGCGCGGGTGACGTACGTGTCCTGACCGAAGGTCGTCAGCATGATCACGCCGACCGGCGTCGGTTCCCGGTGGAGCCTTGCCACTGCGGTCAGACCGTCCAGGCCGGGCATCTGGATGTCCAACAGGACGACGTCCGGACGGTGCCGGCGAACGAGAGCGATGGCCTCGTGCCCGTCCGCGGCCTCGGCGACCACCTCGACCTGCGGGTCCCTGGCCAGGATGGCCCGTACGCCCGCCCGGACCAACGCCTCGTCGTCGGCCACCAGGACCCGGACCGGCCGACTGCCCGCCGTCATCTCTCCGCCCTCCACTCGCCCTCCGCCCGCTGCGGGGAGCCTACGGCCGGCGCAACACCGTGCGACCCGGAATCCCCGCAGATCCGTCCCGGGGTGGAGCACACCCCCGACGAAAGGCAGGAGACCGCTGCCGTCCGGCCGATGGGCGCGGGTGTCACGGCCTCCTAGCGTCACTTCCGTAGGAGACCGGACGAGACCGACACCAGCGAAGGACCTCTGTGATCACCCTCCGAGGACTCACGAAACGCTACGGCGAAACCGTCGCCGTGGACGGGCTGACCTGCGACATCAAGGCCGGTCGCGTGACCGGCTTCCTCGGTCCCAACGGGGCCGGGAAGTCCACCACGATGCGCATGATCCTGGGCCTGGACCACCCCACCCGGGGCCGGGCCCTGATCGCCGGCCTGCCGTACGCGAGCCTGCGTCGCCCCCTGTGCGCGGTCGGCGCGATGCTCGACGCCCGGGCCGTCCACCCGGCCCGCTCCGGCCGCACGCATCTCGTGGCCCAGGCCCGCGCCAACGGCATCCCGGTGCGCCGCGTGGACGAGGTGCTGGAGACGGTGGGCCTGACCAAGGCGGCCCGCCGCCCGGCGGGCACGTACTCGCTCGGCATGAGCGGGCGGCTCGGGGTGGCGGGCGCGCTGCTCGGCGACCCGCCGGTGCTCGTCCTGGACGAGCCGGTCAACGGCCTCGACCCGGACGGGGTGCGCTGGATCCGCCGGCTCGTCCGCGACCAGGCGGCGGAAGGGCGCACGGTGTTCCTCTCCAGCCACCTCATGAGCGAGATGCAGCTGACGGCCGATCATCTCGTCGTGATCGGGCGGGGCCGGCTGCTCAGCGACAGTTCCATGGCGGAGTTCCTCGCCGCGGCGTCTCCCGCGTCGGCGCGGGCCGTGGTGCCCGACCCGGGGGAACGGGCGACGCTGGTCCGTCGCCTGATGGCGGCCGAGGGGGTGCGCGTCGGGACGACCGAGTCCGGCGAACTCACCGTCGAGGGCCGCACCGCCGCCGAGATCGGCGACCTGGCCCACCACTGCCGGGTCCGGCTGCACGGGCTGAGCGACGTACGGGTCTCGCTGGAGGAGGCGTACATGGACCTGACCGCGCGCAGTGTCGAGTACGCCACTGGCGGCAGCGGCAGCACCACGGGAACGCCGGGCGCGACGGTGGCGCAGCACCAGGGAGAAGCCCCGTGACCGAGCCGACGACGACCCCCGGCCGACGGACGGACGCACTCCACGCCGTACGCGGCACCACGCCCGCCCCACGCACACCCGCCCCAGGCACACCGGGTGGCTTCGCCGGGGCCGTCGCCTGCGAGTGGACCAAGCTGTGGTCGGTCCGGGCCCCCTACCTCTGCCTCCTCGCGGGCCTGGCGATCACCGGGGTCTTCACCTTCTACTACGCCTCGATCGCCCGCATCAACGATCATCCGGTGGAGCCCGTCGGGAACGCGGTGGCCTCGTCGGCCGTCCTCGCCCAGTTCGCCGTCGTCATCCTGGCGACGGTCGCCGTGACCTCCGAGTACGCGACGGGGAGTGTGCGGGCATCGCTGCTGTGGGTGCCCCGGCGCCATCGGGTCCAGGCGGCGAAGGCGCTGGTGGTGGCCGTCGTCTCGTTCGCCGCGGGCGTCGTGTACGCGGTCGTCGGCACGGCGGTCGCGTGGGGGGCGTTCGACGGACGGGCCTCGTTCGACGCCGGTACGACGCTCCGGCAGGCCTTGTCCGTCGGCCTCTACCTGGCGCTCGTCGCCGCGCTGGCCGTCGGGACCGCCTTCGCCACGCGCCACCCGGCGGGTGCGCTGTCGATCCTCGTCACGCTGTTGTGGGGGCTGCCGTCCGTGCTCCTGGGGGTCGGCGGCCCGGATCTCGCCGCCGTCAACGACTACCTGCCGCACGGTGCGGGGGACCACTTCATGCGCTCCGGCGTCGAGGCCCCGTACGCGCCGGTGGCGGCGACGCTGATCGTGGTGGCGTGGGCGGGGGTGGCGCACCTGGTCGGCCTGTACGTGCTGCGCGGCCGGGACGCCTGACCGCTCGACCCCGCAGAATCGACGGCACCGGTCAGGCGATTCAGACCTGTCGGACGAGTCAAGCGATCCAGCTGATCCAGGTGATCCATCGGAAGGACGGTCGACGCACCATGCCGCACGAGCACACGACGCGCCCGTGGCTGCGGCTGCGCATGCCCCGGCCCCCGGCCCGGTCCGTGCCGGTCGACGTGGCGCTGTGGGGGGTGCTGGCCGCCGCGACCGGTTACGGGTTCCGGGACGCGGGCGCGCGGTCACTGTTCCTGGACCTGCTGCTCCCACTGGCGGTCCTGGCCGTGGCGGTGCCGTTGTCCCGCCACCGGCCGGGGGCCGCGGTCGTCCTGGTCAACGGGCTGTGTGCGCTGGGCCTGGCCGACGCGGCGACGCCCGCCAACGCCCAGGTCCTGTCGCTGGCCGTGCTGAGCTGCCTGCTGGGAGCCAGGATCGCCGGGGCCCGGGGCCCGCTCCTGGTGCTCGTCGGGTGCCTCGCGCTCGATGTGGCTACGTGCGCGGTGCTGTGGGTCCAGCCCGTGTGGTGGTTCTACACGCTGGCCGTGCTGGCCGCCGCCCTTCTGCTGCCGTGGCTGGCCGGGCGGTACGTGCGTGGCCGCCGCGAACTCGTACGGGAGGGCTGGCGGTTGGCCCACCGTCTCGAAGAGCGGCAGCACCTGGTCGCGGAGCGGGCGCGGCTGGCCGAACGCGCGGACATCGCGGCCGACATGCACGACTCGCTCGGCCACGCCCTGAGCCTGGTCGCCCTGCGCGCCGGGGCCCTGGAACTCTCCCCGGACCTCACCGACCGCGACCGCGCCGACCTGGCCGAGCTGCGCGGGACGATCGCGGACGCCGTGGAACACCTGCGGGAAACCGTGGCGGTCCTGCACGACGCACCGGACCCGGACCCGGAGACGGCACCGAACGGGGAGGCGGGAACGGCTGTGGACGGACCCGCCCACGACACCCTGGAAGATCTCGTGGCCCGGGCGGTCGCCTTCGGCGTGCCGGTCCGATGGGAGCGGCACGGTCCGGCCCCCACGCTGTCCCCCCTGGTCGAACGCGGCCTGTACCGGATCGTGCAGGAGGCCCTGACCAACGCCCTGAAGCACGCGCCGGGCGGGGCGATCCGGCTGCGGATCACCCACCGGACCGACCGTACCCACGTGAGTGTCGTGAACGACGTCCCGACGGGTGCCGCGATGGCGGCGGAGGGGCCGGCGGCGGGCATCGGCGGACGAGGACTGACGGGCCTCCGGGAGCGGGTGACGGTCCTCGGCGGAACCTTGCGGACCGGCCCGCACGAAGGCGGTTTCCGCGTCACGGCCGACCTCCCGCACCAGGTCACGGCCCACACCCGACGACGAGGACCGAGCCCCGCGTCGAGCCCCGCCGCACGGTCCCCGGAGTCGGCGGGCCGACTCGCCGTCGTCCGGGGAGCGGCCCGCCGCCGGTACGCCGCCGCGGTCGTGGCACCCGTCGTCGCGGCAGCGTTCTTCGTGCCCGCGGCTGTCCTCCTGGCCTGGCAACTGACGACGAGCGCACTCCCGCCGTCCCGTTTCGACGAGCTGACCCCGGGCCGCCCCCGCACCGAACTGGCCCCGCTGCTGCCGGCCCGCGCCTACCCCTACCCACCCGACCACGCCCGCTTCGCCCCCCGACCACCGGGCACCACCTGCGAGTTCTACCGTTCCGGCCGGGACCTGCTGGACGAGGTCGACCTCTACCGACTCTGCTGGTCGGGAGAGAGGCTGGTGGCGAAGGACACCGTGCCCGGGAGAATCAGTGACGCCCCGTGAGGCCGTCGACTCCCCACGCCCGGCAGTCCTCCGCGGAGATCTCGGCGACGGCCGCATCCCCCACCTGCTCCAGGCCCGGGATGTAGGGGCGAACGTCGGCAAGCGGGGTGCAGAAGGTGACGTTCGCGGTGAGGAGCCCCTCGTCGGTATCGGCGCATGACAACGAGACGTACGCCTTCACCCGGGAGTCGCCGAACTTCCCCTGCGCCTTCCGGAGACAGGCACTCACGTACGCCAGACACCGACGGACGAGGAGCGGTGTGCGTCCGTGCGGCGCGGTGGGGAGGTCGTAGTCGGTCATTCCTCTCCCGTTGACCGTGGTCTCCTCCGCGAGCCGGTCGACGTAGCGGCCGGGCGTCTCCGGCCGGAGGCCGGTCAGCACGCGTCCACCGGCGGCGGTGACGGACCACCCGCGTTCCGCGACGTCGCGGAACAGGGGCGGGATGTCCTGATGGCTCAGCCCGGAGAGGTCGGTCACCCGGATGAGTGCCTGCATGCATGCGTTGCTTCGCACTTACGTCGGCTCCTGCTGGAAGGGGTCGGCCGTCCCACCCCAGGAGAAGGCGAACCCACCCCGTGAAGCGTCGTACGTGACGGCGGCACCCGAGCTCTCCAGACCGAACCGCTCATGGAGCCACCCGTCCATGGCCGAGGCCGCAGCCTCGGACCGATAGTCACTCAGCGGATTCCTGCCCGGCGCCGTCGGTAGCGCCCGCCTGCCCGGAGCTCTCGGCCGCGCCCGTCTGCCCGGCATCCCCGCTCGCGCCCGCCTTCTCCCGCATCTTGCGCACCAGCTCCGCCTTCTGCTCGGCCGCGTTCTTGCGGTCGAGGTTGCGGTGCGGCCCGTTGTTCTGCCGCTCGGCGCGGGACTGCCGCTTGCGCTGGCCTCCGCCCATGCCCACGGGATTGTTGATGTTCTTGCTGTCGGTCATGAGTTCTCCCGGAATGAGACGAAAATAAGATGCAGCGGTCTACGGATTCGGCTGGGAATTCCGTTCCGCGGACCACACGGCGGCCTTCTGAACCGTCGGCCCCTCGACGCGGACCGCCCCCGCCGTGAATGCGGCCCAGAGCAGATCCTGGCATCCGAAGAAGGACTCCCCCCCAACTGTCCACCCAGACATGGACACGGGACGGACCGGCCACCGTGGCGTCCCACCACTCCCAGCCCCGGGAGTCCTCGTCCGGGGCGAAGCGGTACAGCCAGTCCTGGAGATCCCAGGGCCGCCCGCCCCCGGTGTGCTCCGCGTACGCCCCGCGGCCCGCCCGGGCGAACTGCGGTACCCGCTCCTCGTCCCCGGAACCCACCGCGGCGAACCACCCCGGCACCTCGTCGACCGGCAGGCTCTCCTGCTCGAAGTCCGCCGTGCAGCCCAGCCGTACGGCGGGCGCGAGCACCGAGCGCAGGCGCTCCGCCGCCACGGTCTCGGCCGCGCTTCGGGACTCTTCGCTACTCGCCGGGGTGGTCACAGGTCTTCAACCGACCCGTCGATGGCCGGCCCGCAGCCTTCGGGAAGGTTGGCGACGATCAGGGCCACCGCCTCCTCCACCGTGTCGGGCTCCCCCAGGACGGTGCCGTCGGACTGGCGGATCACCATGAACCCGCCACCGCTGCGGCGGAACAGGGCGCCCACGTCGTGGGGTCGCGGGTAGCGAATGCATCGGCTGAGGTACAGGGCGCCGTGGCTGACCGTCGGAAAGAGTTCCCGTAGGCGAGGGTGTGCGTGGGCCGCGCGGGGCATGGCGGGATCGATCAGGCCGCCCTCGTAATCGAGGATGGTCTTCCATGCGGCCGCGACGATCTCGGCGGTCTGCGCAAGGACTTCATCGCCTGCCATCGGTCGCTCCGTCACTTCCTGGGGTTCGACTCCTGATGAAAGGAGTAGCAGGCGGCGTCGAGCTCTTGTGCTCGGGGTCGGGTGGTTCGCGAACGGCCGCCTTCTTCCGGGAGCAGGCCAGGCCACGTGAGGTCGGCGAGAACGCTGGGCGTCGCGGCTGAGCGCTGCTGTCCCGGCGGAGGTGACGAGGGGCAGCCCCCGACTCAGCGGAAGAGGGCGCGGGCGGCCGTGCGGAAGGCCTCTTGCGTCATCGGCGTGAGATCGGAGAAGTCGACCAGTCCGCCGTCGCGCAACGCCGGTTCGTGCGGGATGCGCACCACAGTCCGTACGCGAGCGCCGAGTTGGCTCTCCGCCTCGGCGAGAGCGGACTGCCCTTCGGCCGATTCCGTCAGGTCGGACAGGACGAGGACGGCCTCGGACACGAGCCGGGCGTGTCCGTGCTGGTCGAGCCAGGTCAGCTCCGCCGCGGTGTCCGCCAGCTGCCCGGGGTCTCCGGAGCAGGCGACCACGAGCCGGTCGAGGTCACCGAAGGTCCCGCGCAAGGATGGCCCGGGCGGTGCGAAGCCGCCTGCGTAGTCGATCACGAGGGTGCCGAGCCTGCGCATGCGGGACAGGATGTCCCGGTGCTGCCGGGGCGGGGGCGGCGGTTGTCCGGCGGGAGCGTACTGGTGCACGAAGTCCGCGCCGTTGGAGTCCTTGAGCGTCACCCAGCCCCCCGAGGGGAAGAGGGCCAGGGCGTCGGGGGAGATGGTCGCCGACACCCGGGGGCCGGGGAAGACCTGCCGGTACCCGGCCGTCTCGTCGGTCGCCATCCGGTATCCGATGACGTTCGCCGCGGGATGGAACGGCAGCATCAGTACGGGGGGACGCCCGGGAGCGGGTTCGGCCTCGGCGACGGCGGAGGCGAGCTGCACGGCGACGGTGGACCGACCGCAGCCGGTTCCCCCGCCGAAGACCAGGGCGAGACGGCCCTGGTGGCCCGTTCCGCTGTCGGCCGGCCGGATGACCGTCCGCGCGCCCGCCTTCCTGCGGCGCAGGAGACCACGGCGAGGGACCTGCTCGGGGCGGCCCGGCAACCGGAACCACTTCGTGAGCTGCCGCCCGCGCCGCCCGGGCTCATGGATGTCCGTGTCCTCGTCGTCCGTGGCGAGCTCCCTCCCCGGAACGAGGGGGACTTCGGCCTCGGGCGGCACCGGCACCGGGTGCAGGAGGTGCGGATCCGGCTCGGCTCGGGAGGACAGGTCGAGCCGGGCGTCGTCGATGAGGACCCTGGTGCTCTCGGGGAGCCACCAGGAGAACGGCTGCAGGAACGCGTCCCGGGGGACTCGGTCCCGGAAGGCGGCCAGCAGGGACTCCGCCGACATCGCCCCGTCCCGCGCCGGCAGCGTCAGGAACGGGCGCAGGACGGAGGACAGGCACGGATCCGTGATCTCCTCGGCGAGCTCGTGGCCCATCGCCTGCGCCTGTGCCTCGTCGTCCCCGGTCAGCAGGGGGGCGAAGTGCTCCCCGCCCGTCGGGTGCCAGTCCGTACGGGCCCCGAGCAGCCCGAGCAGAGCGGCGAGCGCGCGCACGTCCGCCCCCGTCCGGCCGGGTGCGGGGGCGGTCCCCGGGGCGGCGATCCGGGAGCGGTGCCAGCCGACGAGCAGGGGTCCGTCGAGGGTGAGCAGTACGCGGTCCGCCGACAGATGGCCGTGCACGACTCCCGCGTGATGGCTGTGATCGAGTGCCGAGGCGAGCCGCTGGCCGAGCACCAGGATCAGGTCCGTGCCGAAGCTCTCGTGCATCCGGAGCCCCTGGGCGAGGGTGCGCAGCGTCGGTGCCCCCTGCCCGAGCCGGGTGAGCGCGCCGGTGGCGGCGGCCCAGGAGTCGCCCAGGTCGGCGTCGAGGAGCGAGGGGAGGCAGGGGTGATCGAACCGGGCGAGGGCCAGGGCTTCCCGGCGGATCACGGACGCGCCGCGCGCCGTGCTCGCACGGATCACCGCGGTGTGCCGGCCGTCGGTTCCGGCGTAGAGGGAGGGCCCGCCCGGTTTCCTGGCCTGCCAGGTGAGCCGGTAGTCACCGAGGGACTGGACGCCGTCGGTGGCTGACCAGGTGGTGTTCGTCTGCGAGTAGCCCACCATCGGGAACTGGGGGTAGATGCTCCCCGGGGGACTGAACCGGATCTCCCGTGGCAGCGTGGGCTGTTCCGCCCACTCCTGTGCCGAGAGCCCGCTCAGCCCGAGCCGGTCCTGGAGCGCGGGGCTCAGCCAGGCGAAGGCCGTGGTGTCGTCGGCCAGCCGGCTCGTCCCGTCGGGCCGGCTCAGCCACGCGGGAAAGTCCGGTGACCGGCCCACCAGCTCGGCGATGTGCTCGGACACCCGACGGGTGGAGGCGAGCACTTCGGTGGTGGGGACGGCGTCCAGAAGGATGTCCCGGGACCGGCTGGTGAACGCGAAGACGCGCTGCTGGGGCAGGACCGCGGCGGCTGGTGACCCGTGTTCGGCCTCCGCCGGACGGAGCATGCCGCTCAGGAACACCTCGGCCAGATGGGCCGTGGTGACCGGGCGGGGCAGGGATCGGACCACCAGCCGCATCACCGGGATCGTCAGAGGTGACACCGCCGCCAGGTGGGCGGCCAGGCGGTAGGCCTCGGGGGAGACGGCGCGGCGGAACCGCTGCACCTGCGCGTCGGGCCGGACGCGGCGAGCCCGCTCCTTCGTGCGCGAGGAGGCCCCGGCCCCGGGCGGACGCTGTTGCTCCGCCGCGTCGGCGTCCCACAGGGCGAGCACCCTGCTGGAGCCTCCGGACGCGGTGACCACGGCCCACTCGGCGAACGCCTCGGGCGACGGCGTCAGGACCGGGACGGGGGTCATGTCGAACGGGGCGAGCGCCTCGGGCAGGACGGGATGACGCACCCGCCACGTGGCGTTGGCGGCCCCCGGGCCCGGTGCCTGCACCGACCAGCGCCGGGTGGGCAGTCCGGAACCGCGCCACATCCGGGGCGGCAGCGTGTGGATCACCGCGGTGGGGCCGCAGGCGGCCCAGCGCGACAGTACGGCCCGCATGGCACCGGTGCGCCATCCGGGTCCGGCCCCGTCGGAGATGACCAGGGTCATGGTGCGGCCCGACGGGTCGGTGAGGACCTCGGTGGACACGGTCGGCGCGTCGGGGACGAAGGGACGGGAGCTCAGCCGGGGCATCCGGCCGGGCCGCAGACGCAGCCCGTAGGTGCGGATCTGGCGGAAGGCGCCGAGGTGTGCGAGCAGCGAGTTGAGCTCCGAACACAGCTGCTGCCACAGGAGCATCGAGACACCGTCGTCGACGACCACGGTGAGGTCCAGCCAGCGGTCGCGGGCGGGGCGCGTCACCACGTCGAGGAGGCCCGAGTGGGCGATCTGCGCGGCGGTCCCGGCTTCGTCCAGCCGCTCGGCCGAGGGGTGCGGGCGGTACTGCTTCAGGGGGCGCAGCGCGCGTGCCGTCCGTAACGGGAGGGCGAGTGCGTGCGGATGAGGGATGCGTACGGGCAGGGCGCGGCTCCGGTCCTCCTCGGGCCGCTCGTTCTCCCCCGTCCCGGGATCCGGGGCGTCGGATCCGCCGTCGGGGTCCTGGTCCCCCGTGGGACCGTCGTCGGGGCGGGTGCCGTCGCCCCCGTCGGCCGGGGGCGGTTGCGCGGGCGCGGCCTCGGCGGCGTGCAGTTCGGCTCGCGGAGGTCCGGCCTCCGGCGACCCCGTCCGGCCGGCCCTCTCCTTCGTCTCCGGCCACGTGGTCACCGGCGGGGCGCCGGGTTCCCCGGGGGCGCCGGGCGGACGGGTGTCCCCGCCCAGGAGGCCGGCGGCCAGCGCCAGAGGCGCGTCGGCGGGCATCCGCTCGGCCAGCCACAGGCAGTCGACCAGCTCCTCGGCCGTGACGTCGAAGCCGACGTCCCGCAGCAGGGAGAGCAGACGGTCGGGCATGCCTACAGAGCACCCCCCAGCCGGTGCAGCACCGCTTCCAGCAGCCCTTCGGCGTCCAGATCGACCCCGCCGAGGCGAAGGAACGCGGCGTTCAGCAGCTGGTCCGTGGCCAGCTCGCCGGGGGCCCGCTTGGCCAGGAACGCCCGTACCAGATCGTCGACCTGGGGCAGCGCGTCCGCGCCCAGATGCGCCGCCACGATGGCGCGCAGCCGCTCCTCGTCGGGGTCCGGCAGGTCCAGCCGCAGGCAGCGGCGCAGGAAGGCGGGAGGGAACTCCCTCTCGCCGTTGCTCGTGATGACGACGACCGGGAACTCCTGGCAGCGCACGACACCCCTGTGGACGGTGACGGTGTCGCCGCCCCGCGCGCTGTGGACCTCGATGTCGTCCTCGCCGGGGGGCAGCCGGGAGAGTTCGGGGATCTCGAACTCGCCCTCCTCGAAGACCGTCAGGAGGTCGTTGGGCAGGTCGACGTCCCCCTTGTCGAGCTCGTCCACGAGCAGCACGCGGGGAGGTCCGTCCGACACCAGCGCGGTGCCCAGCGGCCCGAGCCTGATGAAGTAGCCGATGCCGGGGGCGTCGCCGTCCTCCTGCCGCCGGAGGTTCGTCTCGCGCAGCCTGCCCACCGCGTCGTAGTGGTACAGCGCATCGGCCAGCGTGGACCGGCTGTTCACCGGCCACCGCAGGACGGGCCCCAGGGAGAGCTCGTGGGCCACCGCATGGGCCAGCGACGACTTGCCGGTGCCCGGATGGCCGGTGACCAGCAGCGGCCTGCGCAGATGCAGGGCGGCGTTGACGATGTCCCGCTGGGTGGGCCCGATCAGATAGGGGCGGGGGTCCCCGGGGGCGGTCGTTCCGCCGGCCCCGGTGTGGTGCCGCTCGCCGAACCGCCGCCAGGGCGGCGCCGGCGGCATGTCCACCCGGCGCGGCGGTCCTTCGCCGCGGAACAGCCGCCAGCTGCCGGGGTCCTGCGGCGGGGTGCGTTCTGCTGCCGTCATGAGGTCGCGTCCTCCCAGGACGGGTCGCTCCAGTAGGGCTCGGGCGGGGTGCGGGACGCGTCGTCCCACACGAGTACGGGGGCGACCGCTTCCTCCCCGGCGCTGCCCGGTGTCCGCGCGCGGTGCGCCCGGACCCGTTCGGGCAGGCTCCGGGGGTGGCCGTTGAGCATGAGTGCGGTGAGCTGGTCGATCCGGCGCGGTGAGTCGTTGCGGTCCCACAGTGCGACGGGTATGCCCTGCGCCAGGCAGACGACCTGGAGCCGGGGGCGGTGCTCCGGCGAGCAGCCGATGGCGAGCCGGCCCGTCTGCTGGTCCTGGTGCAGGAGCCGGTACACGTGCTCCGGCTCGCTGTGCTCCGGCATGAGCCGGGTGAACGCCCCCGCGGGGAAGCCCACGGACCGCGCCTCCCAGGCCCGGAGCCTCTTCAGCGACTGCGTGCGCAGTTCCGGGCACCGTACGACGACGGCGTACTCCACCCCGAGGACGGAGGGGAAGCCGCCGTCCGTGTCGCCGTCGTCCCAGCGGTCCACCGGGAGGTCGAGGTCCTCCGGCTCGACCACGAACTCGACCAGAGGGGACCTGCGTACCCGCACGGCGGCGGGGACCTCCCGCAGGAGGATGTCCTGGACCAGCCGGGCCACCTCCTGCGGACCGCGTGGTTCGTCGTCCGCCAGCACCTGCCGCACCACACCGTCCTCGCCGGTGCCGGGGTCGTACCAGACGGTGCAGAGGTGACCGCCCGACGGGGACCTGGTCAGCTGTACGGTCAGACGCGGTTCGGCGGGTGTCGTACGGGCCCTTCTGACGTGAGCCCAGTCCTCCGCGTCGGTGCGGCGGGACAACAGGACCGACTCGTGCACGCCGATCCTCGCGGCCACCGCCGCGACCCACTCCCGCAGCTCGTCCCGCTGTGCGGGGGCCGTCAGGGCGGCGACGTACTCCACCGCCGTGAGCAGGGCGGGAACCCGGTGCGGGGTGTCGGTGGATCCGCTGTCGCCCCAGTAGTTCTCCAGGGCGAGCACGAGATGGCGCACGGCGTCGTCCGGTTCGCCGCGGCGCGCTTCGAGCGGCTCGTCCCAGAAGGTGGTGTTGACCAGTGCGTCGCGTGCCGCCTCTTCGAGCAGCCGGCCGGGCTCTCCGTCGAGAAGGGCCAGCAGGGAGGCGAGTTCCAGCGGTGTGAGGATGCCCGGGACCAGAGCGCCGCGGCACAGCGAGAGCAGCTTCAGCGCCGTCTCGCGCAGGGCGCGGGGCAGTTCGTCGGTGAGGACGGCGGCGGCGCGGGGCTGGGTCAGTACGAGCTCCACCAGCGCGGCGACCGACGCGTCGGCCCCGGAGCCGCCCGGCAGCCCGAGCGCCGAGAGGACCCGGTGGGTGTGGCGCAGCCGCTGGTCCTCGTCCGGCAGGAGGTTCAGGACCACGGTGTGGAGTTTGTGCCGCAGCACCGGGGCGACCGCACCGGACGGCCTTCCGGTGTCGCCGTGCGCCGGACCGGCGGGGATCTCCGTCGTGTCCAGGAACCGTTCGACGGCCTGCCACGGGGCGACGATGGCCCGGCGCAGCACGTTCTCGCCGCGGAAGGGGCCGTCCGGCGGTGACATCACCCCCAGCACGAGCCCGACCGACGCCTGTTCCTTGTCGCACCACAGGGGGCCTCCGCTGTAGCCGGGGCCGATCGCGGCGCCACGCGGCGCACCGTCCACGAATCCGTGGTCGTGCTGGACCGAGCCGACGCTGCTGTCCGCGTACGTGAACGAGGAGCCGTCGCCGTACCACGCGCGGACCTCCTGACCACGGTCCATGTACCGCCAGGACGCGGCGGCAGCGGGAGCCGCGGGCTCCACCGCCAGCTCCAGCACGGCCAGGTCGCCGCCCCAGAGAGGCTCGCCCAGCACCACGGGAATGTCGGGAGCTCCCGCGCGGTGCGCGGCTTTCCAGGCCACGAGCCGTGCGGGGAGCGCGGGCCCCTCGGGCAGGCAGGGGAAGCGCACCCGCAGGGAGGCGTCCTCCGGGGCCCGCCGCGCGAACATGGTGCGGCCCAGCGCCTCGTTGACCACATGGGCGCAGGTCAGCAGCTGCCGCCGGCCCAGATAGACGCCGCTTCCCACGACCCGGGCCGTGCCGGAGCTCAGGACCGACACGAGGGACAGTCGTGCGGCGTCGCGATCGGACGCGTCACGATCGCCCCGTCCGCGCATCTCAGCGGTCCGTGGCGGTCTGCTGTCCCAGGTGCCAGTTCGCGGTGACGGTCAGCGTCGCCTCGCCCGCCACGCCGACGACCCCCAGCTTGAGGTCGTTGCCGATCCTGACCCCGAAGCTGACCGATATCTCGTCGGGAGCATCGGGCACGGAGGCCGCGGTGTCACGGATCTGCTGGAGGAGGGGGACCAGGGGGGACAGCACCCCCCGCAACGCGGTTCCGGCGACGGCTCCCAGCCGCGATCCTCTCGCCACGGGTACGGAGGTGCCGAAGCCGGGCGCCGAGGTCTCGTCGGGGGCGGCTGCCGGGAAGACCTGAAGCGCCAGCGACGACCCGTCTTCGAACGTGAACTCCATGAAGTCTGACACGGAGCAATCTTCTCCCAACTGACCGATTGTTAGGCGCGATCAGGCAAAAAAGATCGGCTGGGAGTACGGTCGCCAGGGCGCTCGCCGGAGCTGTCACGGCTGTGGCTCGTAGAACCAGCCGGCCCTCCTGCCGGTCCTGCTCGACGACGTCTGATGATCGACATCGGACGCCGACCAGGACTGAAGGACTTGATGAACCCGGAGACCCCGTACAACTGGAAGGGAATCTGGCGGCGGGCGCACATGAGCGACGAGGGAACGCCGAACGCGCATGGGCCTGCGGTCTGGGGGCGCCCGGCGGATGATGGCCGAAGCCTTGCGCGGGGGGCTGCTGCGGTTGACGCAGGACGACGGTGGCGCGAAGCGTCGCCGATCATGGCGGAGGCGTATCGAATCGGGCGGATGGTCGAGGAGGAGTGCGGCCTCGAAGGCTACGACGGCGAAGTCGAGCAGCCTGTCCGAACCGACGATATCGAGGTGGCGGCCTCCAGGCTCGGTGGCCTTGCACGCTGGGCGCAGGAAACTCTGACCTGACGCGCTCGAGGCGCGACGTCACTGTGTCCGGTTCAGCCGACGGCCGCCGTGACTCCGACGCGAGGGCCAGTTCCGTGAAGCGGTGGTCCGGGTGCCGCAGCGGTCGCTCAGAGGTGACCGTCCAGGAACCGCCGTACCTCATCGATGGTCATAGGCCCCGTGCCGTGCGCCACCGCCGCTCTCTCCTTCAGCAGGAGGCAGGACGGGGCTCCGGTGATCCCGTATCGCTCGGTAGCCGCCGGGCAACGCGTGATGTCGGTGCGGACGACCGCCAGGCGGCCCGTGTAGGCGGCGGCGATGTCGCCCACGACGACATCCATCGCCCGACAGGGCTCGATCGCCTTGGGCCAAGCCCCGGTGAAGTACGCGAGAACCGGAACCTTGCTCATCCCGAGGATGAAATCGAACTCCGCGTCCTCACGAGGACGGTGAACCAGTTTTGTCATGGGAGCTCCTGACCTCACGTTCCGTACTCCATCCCATCATCCCTCGCGCGGTGTGCCAGTTCGGCCCTGGCCGGTCGTCCGACCCGCTGCCGGGAGGGAGGTACGGGCCGCCGCAGGACGGCGGTGGCCCCTGGGACGAGCGGCCCCGCCCCTTGTCACGACGACCGGAAAGCCGTTTTTCGGGTCGTAGCGGCTCGGCACCGGGAACGGGCACGATCTTTGGACGCTCGCGGACGCGGCGGTAGACGGGTGACGGGTGACGCGTCAGCGGACCCGGAGACCGACCGCCAGCGTCAGTTCGAGGACCCGGTGTGGTGATGCGAGATCGGGAAACAGCTCCCGCAGCTGCGACATCCGGTATCGGACCGTCTGGGGATGGACGAACAACGCCGCCGCGACCTTGTCCCGCCTGCCCTGGTGCAGCAGCCACGCCCGCAACGTCTCCTCCAGCCGTCGTGCGGTTGCGGCGGGCAGGGCCTGCAACGGTGCGAGGGCTCGGGCGCGCAGGTCTGCGAACGCGTCCGCGTCGGCGCTGAGGACCAGGTCGGGCAGGTGGTCCTCGGTGTCGCGGATGTCGGAGGAGAGGGAGCGCGCGCGTACGGCTCGTGCGTACGAGGCGGAAGCGTGGATCCATGGCCGGGCCGGGCCGACCACGGCGGCGCGGTCGGTCAGCTGCCGCAGGAGACGTGATCGGTCGGCGTCGGGGACGAGGAGCACACCGGTGGCATCCGGCAGATCGTCGAGGACGAGGGTGCTCGGGTCGAGTGTCCGGTACGCAGGCCGGGCCTGGGCGGCGGGCAGCAGGACGGCGGTCAGCGAAACCGGAGGCTGCCATCCCGCCCGTTGGCCGGAGGCCAGCAGTACGTCCGGGCTCGCGCCGGCGAGGAGGTCGCGGGCCAGGTGTTCGAGGTGGCGCTCGTGGGCTCTCCCCCGGGCGGCCAGTTCGTCGGCGTGGCCGGCGGCGCTCGCGGCGGAGAGCTCGTCGATGTAGGCGAAGGTCAGCTCGGCGAACTTGGCTACCTCGGCGGCGGGCAGCCCGGCGGGTACGGCACCCGCTGCGAGACATCGCCACGCCACGCGGGCGCCTACGCGGTAGGCGCTGAGCAGGGCATCCATCGAACGCCCGTCGCGCACCTCGCCGCGGCCCAGCTCGTAGGCCGCGTCATCGCCGTCGCCGCCCGTGGCGTTCCCGCTCGCGAGGTCCAGATAGTGCCCCAGGGCGGTGCGGACGGCTCGCCGGATGGTGGCGCCCATCCGGCCCGAAAGAGCATTGGCGTAGGAGGGGACCTCGTCGATGATCGCTTGGACGATCTCGTCGGCGGTGGTCTTCAGCGCGGCCCGAAGCGCGGTGACCGTCGTCCCGTCCAGAGCGAGTTCGCTGGCCCTCCGGGCTGCATGACTCACGTTTTGTTCCTTGCGAACAATTCAGTCGACCAGATTCACGTCTTGAGGTCAGGACTTTACACCTTCCCGCGCAGCAAGCTGGAGCCATGACGAGTACAGCCCTCCGCAGTAGGGCGTGGAAACTTCTGGAGATGGTCACGACGCCGCTGCTGCCGTCGGACTACCTCGACCTGGTCAGCCCGCTGCGTGCGGGCGCCGACCTGCGGGGGCGCATCGAGGCCGTGCGCCCCGAGACGGATGACGCCGCGACGGTCGTGATCAGACCGGGGCGGGGCTGGCGCGGCCACACGGCCGGTCAGTACGTGCGGATCGGGGTCGACGTCGACGGGGTGCGCCTGTGGCGTGCCTACTCCATCACCTCGCCGACGAACCGCCGGGACGGCCGCGTCACCATCACCGTGAAGGCGATCCCGGACGGCAAGGTCAGCAACCATCTGGTGCGCCGGGCGAAACCGGGCACGCTGATCCAGATCGACCAGCCTGCCGGTGACTTCGTCCTGCCGCGGGCCAAGCCCGCCAAGGTGCTCTACCTGACGGCCGGCAGCGGCATCACGCCCGTCATGGGCATGCTGCGCGACACCGAGTTCGACGACGTCGTCATGGTCCACTGCGCACCACGGCCGCAAGACGTGATCTTCCGTGATGAACTGCACGATCTGGTCGCGGGCCGGAAGCTGCGGCTCACCGAGGTGCACACCGACACGGACGGCATGCTCGACATCGCCCGTCTCGACGAACTCGTGCCCGACTGGGCCGAGCGCGAGACCTGGGCGTGCGGGCCCGCGGGACTGCTCGACGCCGCCGAGAAGCACTGGAGAGAGCACGGCGCTCATGAGCGCCTGCACACCGAACGCTTCCGCCCCGCCATCGTCGTCGCCGGCGAAGGCGGCGAGGTCACGTTCAGCGCCACCGGCAAGACCATCGACGCGGACGGCGCCACGCCGTTGCTCGACATCGGCGAGGAGGGCGGCGTGCTCATGCCCTCCGGGTGCCGTATGGGCATCTGCTTCGGCTGCGTCACGCCGCTCAAGGCCGGCGCTGTCCGCGACCTGCGTACCGGCGAGATCACCGAGGCCGAACCGGGCGTCCTCATCCAGACCTGTGTGTCCGCCGCGGCGGGCCCCTGCGACATCGAACGGTAGGAGCACCTTGACCGCCATCGACCCCACCGCCCACCTGACCGCGGAGCAGATCGAGGAACTGGGCCGCGAGCTGGACGCCATCCGCGACGAGGTGATCGCCGACCGCGGCGAGAAGGACGCCGCCTACATCCGGCGGGTCATCTCGGCGCAGCGCAAGCTGGAGCTGGTCAGCAGGGGTGTGCTGCTGTTCTCGATCTTCCCGCCCGCGTGGCTGATCGGCACCGCCGGGCTGTCCGTGGCGAAGATCATGGACAACATGGAGATCGGCCACAACGTCCTGCACGGCCAGTGGGACTGGATGCGCGACCCGAAGATCCACTCCACCACCTGGGAGTGGGACCACGTCTCGCCGTCCGATCAGTGGAAGCACTCGCACAACGAGCTGCACCACACGTACACCAACGTGATCGGCAAGGACAACGACCTCGGCTACGGCATCATGCGCGTCGACGAGGACCAGAAGTGGCACCCCTTCCACCTCGGTCAGCCGCTGTGGAACTTCCTCAACGCCTGTTTCTTCGAGTACGGCATCGCGGCGTACGACCTGGAGCTCGGCAAGAACCTCCACAAGCGCCGCCGCAAGAACCCGGAGTTCCGCGCGCGGGCCAGGGCCGTGGGCCGCAAGATCCGCAAGCAGGTGCTCAAGGACTACGTGATCCACCCGCTGCTGTCGGGCCCCTCGTTCCTCCCCACACTCGCCGCCACGTTCACCGCGAATCTGGTCCGCAACCTCTGGACCCACTCGGTGATCATGTGCGGGCACTTCCCCGAGGGCGTACAGGTCTTCGAGCGCCGGTCGATCACGGGCGAGACACGCGGCCAGTGGTACCTGCGCCAGATGATGGGCTCGGCGAACATCAGCGGCAGCAAGGCCATGCACTTCATGACCGGCAACCTGTCGCACCAGATCGAGCACCACCTGTTCCCGGACCTGCCGAGCAACCGGTACGCCGAGGTCGCGGTGAAGGTGCGCGCACTGTTCGAGAAGTACGAGCTGGAGTACGTCACCGGCCCGCTGCCCAAGCAGGTGTTCTCCGCGTGGCACAAGGTCTTCCGGCTCGCACTGCCGAACAAGCAGCCCAAGGCCGGAACGCCGGACCGCGAGCAGGACCTCATCGCTGCCTGACTTCCCGCCGCACCTCAGCCCTCGGCGACGTCACCGCTGCGACACGACGGCCTGGTCGGCCGGTGGAGTTCCCTGCTGCCCGGGACCTCGGTGTCCACCGGGCCGACGTCTACGGCACGTCCACGGGCGGACGCCTGGCCCAGCAACTCGCAGCCCGCAACCTGCACTTGGTGCGCGCCCTGGGGCTCGGCTGCACGTCACCCGGTGGCCTGCACGGCATCGAAGCAGGTCGCTGGTACCAGCACGGCCGGGAGCGGCGCGGCAGGCCCTTGTTGGGCTGACCTACCGAGTCCAGGACCGAGGAGTCTGGTCAAGTCGTCACCGGTCCTCGCACAGCAGTTGATTCCGGATCCGGCGGGCCACCCGCTTGCGCAACGTTCACGAGTGGGGGTGCTCGCGCCTGCCTCTCCCGGGCGATGCCTCGGGTGAGCCCAGCCGCTCAGGTACGTCCATCCCCCCGTCCCATGCGAACGCCGGTCACCCCTACGGCTTGATGTTCTGGTTCACGTGGAACAGGTTGCCGGGGTCGTAAGCCCTCTTGACCTCCACGAGGCGTTCGTAGTTGCCCCGGTAGTTGGCCCTGATCCGGTCCTGGTCGTCCTCGGCCATGAAGTTGATGTACCCGCCTTCCTCCGAGTGCGGAGCGGTGGCCTGGTAGTAGTCACGCACCCAGGCGGTGTTGGCCTGGTTGTCGGCAGGGTCCGGCCACATTCCGGCGATGACGGTGGCGAACGTGGCATCCCGGTAGGCGAATGCCGTGTCCTGCGGTGCCACGCGGTGGCAGGCACCGTTGATCGGGTAGATGTGGACCGTCGAATTCATGGCGGGTAGCCGAGGCCCGTGATCGAGGTGTGCTGCGATCGCCGCATCACTGAGCTCTGTCACGAAGTTGGCCTTCCAGTAATGCTGCAGGCCAGGCGGCACCAGCGCGTCGAACGCGCTGTTGAGCGCGGAGTACGGCATCGGGCCTACATGCTCGGCAACCACCGGTGCGATATCGCGGAACCGCTGGACGGCGCGCTCTCCCTCATCCATGGGGCCGGACCAGCACGCGACGATCAGGATGAAGGTGTCGCCGTGCCGGTTCTCAGGTATGAACGGCAGAGGTGGGGCGATCTGGAAGGCGGGGAAGCCGCTGAGTTCCTCCGGGGCGTCAGCGATGAGCTCACGGAACGAACGCAGAACCGTGCCGGCATCTTCCAACTCGTACAGGATGGGCCCGCCATAGATGTCCTTGACCGGACTGAGCCGGAACTCGAACGATGTCACCGCGCCGAAGTTGCCGCCGCCACCGCGGATGGCCCAGAAGAGGTCGTCGTGTTCTTGCTCGCTCGCGACGAGTAGCTTGCCCTCCGCAGTCACAACGTCGGCCGAGATCAGGTTGTCGCAGCTCAGGCCCAGGCTGCGGGTGAGGTATCCGATGCCGCCACCGAGGGTGAGTCCCGCGACGCCGGTGGTGGAGACGATCCCGCCCGTGGTCGCCAGACCGAACGCGTGCGTCGCCGCGTCGAAGTCGCCCCAGGTCGCTCCGCCGTCCGCACGCGCGGTCCGTCGTTCGGGATCGACGCGGACGCCTCGCATGCCGGACAGATCGGCCACCACGCCGTCGTCGCAGGTTCCGAAGCCGGGCACACTGTGCCCACCACCTCGCACCGCGAGGTCCAGCTCGTTTTCACGTGCGAAATCGACCGCAGCCATGACATCGCCCGCATTGGCACACTGCACGACGGCAGCCGGTCGCCTGTCGATCATGGCGTTGTAGACCTTGCGCGCCTCGTCGTAGCCATCGCTGTCGGGAGTGACTACCGGCCCCCGTGCGCGTTCCCGCAACTGTTCGATCGATGAGTTGTTCACCAACCTCACTCCTTGCGCGTCGTTGCCGCGAGCTCCCGAGATACCCAGCCCTCAGCACCGATCGGCCCATGCTCCCCCGGCCACTCTCCGACCCGGCTGCGCCTGGCCTGGTTCCCTTTCACGCTACGCCCATGAGTCGGATGCTCAACTCGACAGCCTCGGGAACATCCACGCGGCACCAACGGTAAGGACCAGGCCGGCGGCATGGGCGACTCGGAAGGTCTCGCCGCCCTGCCCCCCGGTGGTCGGCCTTGTACGTCCAGGATCAGAGGTCAGCGAGCGATCCGCCCTCCTGCGGCACCCGTGGCCGGAGTTGAGCGTGATCGCTGAGGGCACGCGGCTGTGTACTCGCCACGAGGGGCGGGGCCGGGACGATGCCGCGGAGTCGCCGGGCGCAGTGCAGGGGGATCCGCCGGACAGCCGTGCGCCACGGGCCCGGTTGACACCCGACTCGGCGCAACGCCGATCGTGCGGATTGCCTGGCCATGGCCGGAGTCGAGCTCAGGCCCGGGGCAAGAACTGGCCCACACGCCTGAACAGGGGCCGCCCGCAGCCTCTCCGTGGGCGGGGGCCCTGTGTTCGTTCGCCGGTGGTGTCAGCGGGCGTCGGTGGGCGGGTCCTCGCCATCCGCCGGTCCGGTCCGCTCGGCGCCCTCCGACAGGGACCACGCGATCGCGAAGCCGAGGGCCGCCACGAGGGCATAGGAGAGGGACGCGCCCCAGGCGCTCATCATGCTGTCCGAGCCCTTGGTGGGGAACCAGAACTCGGCCGTCGGGCCGTCGGCGACGAACGCCACGAGCGCCGCGACGGCGAGCCCCGAGAACCCGAGCGCGGGAACGCTGCAGACCAGCATCCACTTCCATCGTCGCTTCACGACACCTCCCTGTAGGTAGGGCCGTATGGTACGGCCGGGGACGGGACGGCCGAAAAGTCAGAGGGCGAGGAGGCGGGCCGCGGTCGGCGTGAATCCTCAGGCGTCAAGGTAGAACGGGACCTGCCCCCCCCCGCGCTGTTCCAGGCCCCTTCGCACGGAAGTGGCAATGTCTTCCATGTGATCGGGGTTCTCGGTCGCGACATCGAGGTCCTGGCTGAGCCGATCGACCGGGCCGTGCGCCTGGACGCCAGGGGGTGTGCTCGGGGTGGGCCGGCGCGTCAGAGAGGGACGATGCGGACTTGGTTGCCGCAGAGTTTGGTCATGTCGTCGCTGTCGGAGGTCAGGAGGGCGACGGGTTTCGGCTGCCGCAGGGCGGCCTCGGCGACCGTGGAGTCGATGGCGTACGTGTGCCCCTGCAGTCCGGCACCTGACAGAAGGTCCGCTGCTGCTTTTCCCGCCTGCTCGGTGACCGGCTCCACCTTGACACGGGAGAGGGCCCAGTTATGCGAGGCATCTTGGTGCGTGAGTCGCTGACTTTCGCAATGGTGTTGGCCCCGATCACCAGGTCGGCTCCCATGCCGTCGAAGATCCGCAGACCACGGTGTTGCGGAGGAGCCGAGGGAACCGCTTCGGCGCGAGGGGCGAAGGACCGGTGAAAGCCCCAGTAGCCGAGCATCGTCCCTGGGACGAGAGGAGCCCCGATGGCCATCGGACCAGGTGTCTGCATCGGCACCGCGCGTGCCGATGCAGAGAGCGACGCCTCAGTGATCGCGCGGTCCCGGGATGAGCCCGAGGCGTTTGCCGCGCTCTTCGACCGGCACTCCGACGCCGTGCACCGCTACACGGCCCGCCGCCTTGGTAACGAGGTCGCCGACGACGTCGTGGCGGAGACCTTCACCACCGCATTCCAGCAGCGCCATCGCTACGACCCGGCCCGCGGCACCGGCACCGACGCCCAGCCCTGGCTGTTCGGCATAGCGACGAACCTGATCGGCCGGCACCGGCGGGCCGAGGCCCGCCGGTTCAAGGCCATGGCCCGGGTCCCGGCCCTCACCGACCACGACGAGCCGCTGGCCGACCGTGCAGCGGACCGGGTGATGGCGCGGGCCGTACGCCGCGAGCTGGCTGCGGCGCTTGCCTCGCTGCCCGCTCGCCACCGGGACGTGCTGCTGCTGGTCGCCTGGGGCGATCTCAGCTACGAGGAGACTGCCCAGGCCCTCGGCATCCCCGTGGGCACGGTCAGATCACGGCTACACCGGGCTCGCGGCAAGTTGCGCGAAGCGTTGGGCGGATCAAACCCGACGGAACTGCGAGAGGTATCCGACCATGAATGACGAACTCGAACTCGTGAGGGAGTGGGACGCGGACGCGACCCCGCTCAACGGCCCTGCCAAGGCTCTGGCCCGGCACCGGCTGCTCCACGCGATGGCCCACGCGGACAAGCGCACCGGCACCGGCCTCAGCCGCCGCCATGCACTGCGCTTCGTGGCGGCCGCGGTGGTCGCCACGGCGGTCACGGGGACGGCAGTGCTGATCGGTACGGACGGCTCCGGCGAGGGCGGAGCACCGGCCGCGAGCACTCCGCGGTTGGAGTACGCCGCCGTCACGGTGCTGAACGGGGCGGCGGCGTGGGAGCGAGAGCAGGAAAGGGAGCCGGTGGCGCCGCGCGACGACCAATTCATCTACTCAAAGCGGATCATCAAGGAGACGGAGCAGAAGACCGGACAGGTGCAGACCTACACCGACGAGATGTGGGACTCGGTGGGTGTCTCCAAGCCCTCCCTCTCCATGGAACTGGGCCGCGAGATGTGGGAGGAGCCCGCAGGAAAGGGCAACGGGGTGTGGCCACCCCGGAAGTGGAGCGAGCTGAAGAAGCTGCCCCAAGACCCCGAAAGGCTCGTCCTGGCCATTCTCTCCGCAGGCTCCCGACCCGACGGCCGGTCGATCGGCGATCTCGACGAACCCCATCGGTACGAGGCCTACTGGCTGCTCGGCGAGCTCCTGAAGAACCCGGTACTGCCCCAGGGCCTGCGCCCCGCGGCATACGAGGCGCTGGCCCATGTGCCCGGCGTCAAGACGATCCCGGGAGTGCAGGACTCCGCGGGGAGGACCGGCGTGGGGATCGCCCATACCGGGCGCGGGTCCTACAAGAGCAAGTACCTGATCTTCGACCCGGTGTCGTACGAGTTCCTGGGCTTCCGCGACGAGCGGACCTCGGCCTCGGGGAAGGAGACATACGCCCAGCTGTCGCATGTAGTCGAGTGGGGGATCGTCGACCGGTTGAGGCAGCGACCGTAGCCCCCTGTCACGGTGCGGGCCCCACAGGGCCGCCGGGACCGTGGTCGGTGTGTACGGACGGTCGCCGGAGCGCTTCCTTGAGGATGTCGACCCCGCACTTCTCGTGACTGACGGGATCGGTGACGATCAGGCGCGCGGAGAGCGGGTCTGTTTCCAGAGCGCTGCCCTGCCAGCCGTGTTGTTCCGGGCCAGCGCGCGGCAGCAGCAATGTCCTCCACGCGATCGGGGTTCTCGGTCGCCACGTTGAGGTCCTGGCTGAGCCGGTCGACCAGGCCGTGTGCCTGAACTGCTTGACGCCGGCAAGCGCCAGAGGGTAGGCACCGCCTACGGCGAGTACATCAGCCAGCAGGCGACGGTGCAGGTCGGTGAGGTTCACGCAGCAGCCCGGGCGCTGTGAGCCAGCTTATGGAAGGAGCGTTCCCAGACTTCACGGACATCACGGCTGATCAGTGTGCGCAGTGTGGGCCACAAGCTGACGAGTAGGCCGCGGTTGAGGTACCGGACCAGGTCGTCGTGCTGGCCCTCGGCCAACACGATGCGGTAATAGCTCATCCGCAGCCGTGGCTGGTCGAGGTCGAACGTGGTCAGCCCCGACCATGCGAGGTGAAGTGGCAGGCGCACCGTGCCGTGCTCGGGGCCGACGAGCTCGGAGAGCGCTGCGGGCGTTCGCCGGGCGAACTTGGCACGGCGGAGATCAGAAAGGCTGGGCTGTGATGCCATACGCCGATTATCCAGGGAGAGGCCACCGAAGCCGACCGGATGCATCCAGGGTGACCTGAACGAAGAAGCCCCGGGCCGCTGGCCTGGGGCTTTCATGTGGAGCGGGTGACGAGAATCGAACTCGCGCTCTGAGCTTGGGAATCAGCGGTGCTTGGGCTGCTGGAAGGGGTCTGACCTGGGGCTTCCTGCGGGGAAGCTTGGATTTCCATGGTCTCTGGAAGCTGTATCTGACCGCTGTTGTCCGCAGTGCTGGGCACGGATGGCGCACGAGGCTAGGGGTGCGGCGGGCCTTGCCAGGGGCTGTGCTCGGGGTGGGCCGGCTCGTCAGAGGGGGATGATGCGGACCTGGTTTCCGCAGAGTTTGGTCATGTCGTCGCCGTCGGAGGTCAGCAGGGCGACGGGTTTCGGTTGGCGCAGTGCTACCTCGGCGACTGTGGCGTCGATGGCGTACTTGTGTCCGTGCAGCCCGGCACCTTTGAGGAGTTCCGCTGCCGCTTTCGCCGCTTGTTCGGTGACCGGCTCCACCTTGACGCGGGAGAGAGCCCAGTTCAGGCGAGGCATGTTGGTACGAGAGTGGCTGACTTCCACGATGGTGTTCGCACCGATCACCAGGTCGGCTCCCATGTCGTGGAAGACCTGCAGCATGGCGAGGAGCTTACGGTCCTGCGCGATCCAGGCGGACAGTCCTTCCGAGTCCAGGACGACGGTGTCGACGCGCTCGCTCACGCGGCGTCCGCGCCCGTGGAGGAGCTGGCGGAGCCGAAGATCTTCCGGCGTGCCTCGGCGAGCTCCTCATCGCTGAAGGGTCCGTGCTCCTCCTCGTGGCGGCGGAGGTCGTCGCCCAGGAGCTGGTGCCGGATCTGGCGGGCCACGGCTTCCGCCACGTACCCGGAGACGTTGTCCGTGAGCTTGCGGAGTTCCGCCACCTGGTCGCTGGGCAGCGTGACGGTGATGCGAGTCGTCGAGGACATGAGCCCAAGCATACTGGAGTATGCACGCACTAGCTCGTGCTTCTGGTCCCCAGCCTTGACGCCTGCGGTCGCATGCTCGAGGGGCAGCCACAGGGGCGATTGCTCACTGGCTGTTCCTGGCGAGTGACGCTCCGGGCCGGTGCTGTTGGGCGGTAAGTAAAAGGCCCCAGTCATTGACCAGGGCCTTCGGCGTGGAGCGGGTGACGAGAATCGAACTCGCGCTCTGAGCTTGGGAATCAGCGGTGCTTGAGCCACCGAAGCGGCTCTGACCTGTGCTTTCCCGCGAGACGGTTTAGATGGCTATGGTCTGTGGAGACCGCACCTGACCGCTGTTGTCCGCTCTGCTGGGCACGGATGGGGCACGAGCGGGGGGTAAGGCCGAAGGGCCCTTACGGCCAAGTCGGCCGGACCCGGCTGGACCTTGCATGTCGTACGGGCCGAGTGGGGCAGCGAGGGGGCCTCATCGCCTCTATGGCCGGGCGCATTCGCTCTGGCCCTGGGTCAGTCTTCGATGACCGGCTGCACGGGTGACAGAAAAGGGTCCAAACGAAGGTGGATTTGTCCCCTGGCCATCACTCGAACGCGAAAGGCGCCCTGTCCTGGAGGTGCCTCCATTTCAGGTGAACGTTCGTAGAGCAGTCCCCAGGACCCGGGGAATCGGGCACAGATATGGTGAAGGAGTTCGTCCAGCTCCTCTGCCTCGTCGCGGCGGCGGTTCATCAGCCCGTTGGCAATGACGAAGAACTCGCCGTTGTGCGTTTTCAGGGCGACTTCGCCGGTAGCCCAGTCGATATTCCTGATCTTCACACTCAGTTCCGCAATTCCCGCATCAAGATTTCCGGCATCCGATTCTTCGGGCGACTCGGCAATGCCGAACCAACCGTGAAATTCGTACACGGCTCTCACTCCAGGGGTGTGGTGTCGATGACGGGTTCGATTCCATAACGGCGGCCGTACTCCTTCAGCTTGTTGACCACGCCTGGTCCTGGTTCGCCGTCGAAGTGGAAGTACGGTGTCCGGCCGGATTGTATAGCATACTCGAAAGTCACCTTCGCTTGGTTTCGTAGAGCGCTTCCCATCTGCATTCCTCCCGGCTTCGACTGCGCGACGTATTCATCGCTGATTGCATCGATTTCACGCCCCTTCGGATCGGTCTCAAATTTGACCCGAGATTCACCGCCGAGCCGCTCGGCCAACGCATCGGCTGCAGGATCCGGCTTGTGCATCTTGACCAACTGGCCGAGTCCGCCGTTGTTCTCGTAGGGCGACAGGCCGAGCGGATCACTCCACGTGTGCGGGTTGTGCACGTAGGCGGCGGGGTTGGGGACGGAGCAAGACCGAGCGGGTCGGGGGTGGTGTAGCGGGCCGTTTCCGGGTCGTAATAGCGGTGGTAGTTGTAATGGAGGCCCGTCTCGGGGTCGTAATACTGACCTGGGAACCGCAGCGGCGTATACGCGGCAGCGTCGGCGTTCCATGTAGTGGTGCCCCACAAGGTTGTGCGGCTGCGCCAAGCTATACCGCCCTGGTCGTCCAAGAGCTCGGTGGGGGTGCCGATGAGGTCTGTGGCAATGGCGAAGAACCGTGTGTCGATCTCGCACTGGCACAACCCCGTAGTTCCAGCCGTCCCCATAGCCTCCACAGTCGGGCCGATCCCGAACACAAGAAAGGCCCTGGTCTCCGACCAGGGCCTTCATCAAAGAGCGGGTGACGAGAATCGAACTCGCGCTCTGAGCTTGGGAATCAGCGGTTCTTTGGCTGCCAGGAGGGGGCTGAGCTGGGGATTTGCAGCCGGCAGGTGGATGGGCCCTTGTCTCTGAGTGCTGCATCTGACCGCTGTTGTCCGCTCTGCTGGGCACGGATGGGGCACGTCGACCGTGGGGCGTCAGTCTGAGCTTCTGTGCTGGAGCGGGTGACGGATATCGGAACGGGAGGCACCTGTGCTGCTGACGCCCCGGGTGGCGTAGACGTCAGGCCCAGAAGGCTTCGGTGACGATGATCTGAGGATCGGCGTGGCGCTGCATGAAGGTGTAGATGAGCCAGCCGCGTCCACTGGCCAGGTCCACGATGTGGGGGCCGCCGGGGCTTGTAGAGGCCAGAGGTCGGATGGCCATGCAGTGCGGAAAGCGAGGCATCGGCGCCGATCCCCCGGAAGTACTGGTCTTCGGCCGTGATCAGTTCCGCACGGGCGCTCATACTCAGGTCACTGCCTTCGGCGGGCATGTTCTGAGATGACGGTACCGCCACGAGATTAGCCGCGCATAGGGATGCATCCTTGCTCCCGACGGTGTAATCACAGATCGTCAGGGGTTCCGTCGACGGCAGGCCCGCAATCGTCGGGAAGACTGGCGGCGATCAATGCGTAGGCCTCTTCGACGGTGTCAACGACGCCGAGGAGGGACTTGTCGGACTTGCGACGCACTCGGTATCCACCCTCGACCAGCGGGTAGGCCGTACCGACATCGTTCGTCCAGGGCCACCGGGTGCACCGGCTCAGATACAGGACGCCGTGGCTGACCATGGGCCAGAGCTCGCGCAGCGACGGGTGCTGGTAAGCAGCTCGGGGAACGGCCGGATTGATGAGGTCCCTGTCGTAGGACAGGATATCGGACCACTCTGCTGCCACGATATCTGCCGCGCTTCGGGATTTTTCGTTGCTCGCCATGATCTATTACCTCAAGTGTGCCGGTAGGTTCGACAGGTCTGGTTGTATCTCGGGAATGTCCGGCTTGGGTACGCTGACTTCTCTGTATCCCCCCTCCTCGGTTCGCGTATACCACGATATCTCCTCCCACGGTCGCCCAGGACGTTCGTCTTCCGGGTCTCCCCAAGCGGCTGCCCCATCGTAATTGCGCACTGCGTAGGCTACTTCGCTCATCTCCCATGCTGTGCCGTGGCCTTGGCCGGGGTAGTTGTCCTCGTGCAGGGTGTTGAACGGAGCTCCATTCCGTGCCGCGTTCTGGAAAGCGTCTACAATATCCTCAGGTGAACTCCAGTTCCCGATCCTGCCACTGCTGTTGGGCATTCCGTCGAGTGTGATCGACAGAGTGGTACCGCGATCCCCGATGGCCCCCATCACGTTGGTCATCCAGACCGGCCCGCTTTCCTCGACTCCGGCATAGTCGTCCCCGTTATAGGTGTGGGCTCCCGGATCACCGTTGGCGCGGAGATGCTCGGCGAGGGAGTTCGAGGCGAAATCGGGCTTCTTGTTGATGCCCAGCACCACACTGTGCTTGTGCTCCCCGCCCCGATGTGGGCATTGCGCCAGCCCCAGCGGGTCGATCCACCGCGTCGGGTCGTCGACATAGGTGACCGCGTTCGGGGCTGGGGCCAGACCGAGCGGGTCGGGGGAGAGGTAGCGGCCCGACTCGGGGTCGTAATGGCGGTGGCGGTTGTAGTGGAGGCCCGATTCCGGGTCGAAGTACTGGCCGGGGAAGCGCAGGGGGGTGTACGCGCCGGCGTCGCGGTTCCACGACGTGGCCCCCCACAGGGCGGAACGGGTGCGCCACGCCACCTCGCCCTGCTCGTCGACCAGTTCACGAGGCGTGCCGATGAGGTCGGTGATGATCGCGAAGAAGCGGCTGTCGACTTCCGCCTGGTCCACGAGCCGGCGCTCCACCTGGGTCACCGGCTTCACGCCGTCGTGGTCCCAGGTGAGGGCGACGGAATCCGGGGAGCCCGTCGTGGACGTGGTCTGTTCGCAGAGGGTGTCGCCGTCCCAGGTGAAGGTCACCTCCTCGACCACCGTCGCCCCGCCCTCGGCCAGGCGCTGCTTGGCCGAGCGCCGGCCCAGGGCGTCGTAGAGGTAGCGCCAGCGCGTACCGTCCGGCGTGGTGACCGAGACGAGGCGGTCCTCCGCGTCCCAGCCGTAGCGCCAGGTCTCGGGCTTGCGGGAGAGGCAGGTCTTCTGGCGCACAATCACCCGGCCTTGGGGGTCATGCTCGTACCGGACACGGCCCGCGCGGGTGATGCGCGTTCCGGCGTACTCGCGCGGCCCGGAGGCGTCGCCCGCACCGGGCCAGGAGGCACTGGTCTGGTTCCCGGCCTCGTCGTACGCGTACCGCTCCGACCAGTTCTCCGCCGTGACGCCGGTGACCCGGCCGTCACGGGAGACCTCCAGCCGCTTGCGGCCTCCGGTCAGCTCCTCGGCCGAGGCGAGATGACCGTCGGGGCGGTACGTGTACGTGCGCCGCTGGAGGACCCGGTCACCGGTCGTCCGGACGAGCTGGTCGATCAGGCGCCCCGCCGGGTCGTACGCGAGGTCGACGGTCAGCGCGTCACCGATCCGGCGGCCGGTCTCGCGACCCGTCTCGTCGAAGTGGAAGCCCAGCCGGTGGCCGGAGGCGCTCAGCTCGGCGGTGCGGCCGGCCGGGAAGGACCAGGAGCTGACGGCACCGGACGGGGTGACGCGACGGGTGCGCCGCCCGGTCTCGTCGTAGGTGTTGACCAGTTCGCGGCCGTCGCACACCTCCCGGAGGACCCTGCCCGAGCTGTCCCGGACGAAGGAGAGGTCGGTGTCCGGCCCCGTCGCCGAGGCGAGGCGGCCGTGGATGTCGTAGGTGAAGCGGGTGACGCTCCCGTCGGCGTCCTTGGCGGTGATGCGGCCCGCGAGGTCGCGTTCGTAGCGGACGGTCTGGCCGAGTCCGTTCGCACGGGAGAGGAGTTGGCCGCAGGCGTCGTGGGAGTAGCGGAGGGTGCGGCCGTCGTAGTCGGTCTCCGCGCTCGTGTGGCCTGCCGCGTCGTAGGTGTAATCCCAGGTCAGACCCTGGGGGTTGGTGACCCGAGTCAGGCGCAACTCGGTGTCGTGGGTGAACTCCTGGCGGGCGCCGTCCGGTGAGGTGCGGGCGGAGACCAGATCGAAGTGGGTGTACTCGAAGCAGGTCTCCCCGCCCGCTGCGTCAGTGTGCGCAAGGCAGTTGCCCTCGCCGTCGTACGTCCACGACTGCTGCGAGCCGTCGGGGTCCGTCCGGCGGGCGAGCTTTCCCTCGACCGTCCACTCCAGCTCGGTGGTGCGGCCCTGGGGGTCGGTGATGCGCACCGGGCGTCCGAATGCGTCCCGGACGTAGCGGGTGACCGTACCGAGTGGCCCGCGCACCGCCAGCGGCAGACCGGCCGCGTCACAGCGCAGCCGGTCCAGCGCGCCCAGGGAGTCGTCGACTCCGAGGAGCTGGCCCTGCGGGCCGTGGGTGAGCCGGGTGGTGGACCCGTCAGGCCGGGTGAAGAGCGTCGGGTTGCCCCGGTCGTCGTACTCCTGCCGCGAAGTCCCGCCGTTGGGGCCGGTGACGGCGGCCAGCTGGTTCAGCTCGTTGTACTCGACCCGGGCGATGGTGCCGTCGGGGTGTTCGACCCGGACCGGGTTTCCGCGATCGTCGTAGGTGTACGTGGTGGTACGCCCGAGGGGGTCGGTCCGGGACAGCAGCCGGTCGTACCGGTCGAAGCTGCGGTGGATGGCGCCGCCCAGCGCATCGATCTCCGCGACAGCCTGGAGCCGGTCGTTGAACTGGTGGACCTTGGTCGCGCCGAGGGAGTCCGTGTACCGGGTGAAGCGGTCGCCTGTGTCCGGATGGACGTCGTACGCGAACGTGGACGACAGATAGCCGTCCGGGCCGACCGTGCGGACCACGCGGCCGGCATCGTCGTACACATAGCGGAACGTGGAGTCGTTACGGTCGGTCCACGAGGTGATCCGGTCGTCGGGGTCGTACGTGAAACTCAGGGGCAGCCCGGACGAGTTGATGACGGCGTCGAGGTTGCCGAGGGGGTCGTATCCGTAGCGCATGACGGTGACGGGACCGTCCGGTGTACGCAAGGACAGCTCCCGCATGCGGGAGTCCTCGACGGCCAGGGCGACCCGGTAGCCCCCGGAGTGGACGACGGCGGTCGGACTGCCGTCCCCGAGGCGGGCGAAGTCGATCCGGTTGAGGTTGCGGTCCTCGATCTCCCGGAGCCAGTAGGCGGAGGACGCGTTGTACGGGCCGCCGCGGAAGGAACGCGTCAGCCCTGAACGGGGGTCGGAGACGAGATAGGTGGTTTCGCCGTTGCCCTGGCCTCCGTGCCGGAGCGGCAGCCGGGGGCCTTCCACGGGGAGCACCCCGTCGTCGTCCTCGGGCAGGGGCAGCCGCGGATAGACGAGGAGCGAACCGTCCTCCCGGGACCACACCGCGCCCCCGCCGACCGGGTCCAGCTCGATCCGCTCGTCCAGCGTGGAAGCCCAACTACGTCCGAACCACTGGCCGTAGCGGTAGCCGGAGAGATGGGTCCGGCGTAGGACCAGGGGAAGGACTCCGGGCAGGGCCAGATCGGTCTGCGGGAGGGTCATCTCGCCGGTGGCGACGTCCACCGGGTCGTTCTCGCAGGTCTTCTTCTCCAACGAGATGGCGTTGCGGCGCGGCTCGTCCTTGGCGTTCTTCAGCGCGTCGGCCTTGGTGCGGGTGGAGTTCCGGGGTGCATCGGGGCGCAAACGGTCTCTCTCGTCGCCCTTCTGCACCTTGACGCCCTTGGACATCATCTCCTTGATGTCCAGTTCGATCTTCTTCTGGTTGTCGGAGATCTCCTTTACTGCCTTCGGTAGTGCCTTGCCGACGTGGTCGCCCATGGCCTTGTTGGCTTTGCCGAGCGCTTTCATGGCCTTGTCGATCACGGGGTCCAGGGCGCCGGCGATGTCGTCCTTGCCTCGACTTCGTCCATGATGCGTCCTGGCCTTGGAGAGCTTGCCCGCGGTCCTGCCGTGCACGTTCACGCTGACCAGGTTCAGCTGGGTACCGGCGCGCGTGTGCTCCGCGTGCTCGATGTGCACGCCCTTGCCGGGCGCGGGGCCGGGACCGGAGCCACCGGCCGAAGCGAGTTGGAGCGAATCCTTGGCCCCCGCCACCCCTTCCTTGAACCCTTCCTTGCCCGACTGGCCGACCTGGTTCATGTCGACGCCGTCCTGGAGGCCGAGCGCGTTGGCTCCGACCTGTACGGCGAGGTCTGCGGCCATGCTCTCCAGCGCGGCGACGGCCGGCTCGGTCAGGGCGGAGACGATGTAACCGACGACCTCCTCCATGCACTCCGTGATGATCCGGCGGATGGCCTGCTGGGCGACCGCGATGGCCGCCCCGCCGATGAGCATGGAGAGCCCGCCGGTCACCGGTATCAGCGCCATGGAGATGCCGGCCTTGCCGGCCAGCACGCCCAGGTGGACGAGTGCCGCGTACTTCATGGCCTCGATCGCCGTGGCCGCGTTGTCCAGGGCGCCGGCGATCGTACGAGCTCCGCCGGCCAGGTCCTTCACGTGCTTCTTCTGGACCTTGCCCCAGTGGCCCTTGAGCGCGTCGAGGGCTTCGCCGCTTCCGGAGGACAGCAGACGTTGCACGTGCTGGTTGGCAAGGTGACCGTCGTCCTCGACGTCGTCGGCGAACTCCCGGAGGGCATCCGCCATGTCCCGGTATGCGTCCTCGTCGACGTTCGGCCAGTTGATCCCGATGAGGTCAAGCATGGTGTCGGCCCAATCGGGCACGGTTACAGCCACAGTGCGAAGTCCCCCCGTGCAAAGCTGCGTTCACTGAATGCAGATGCGAACAGGATCTCATTCCTGCACCGCGATACCAAGATCGTTCACGGTCGGCGGGCACGGACGAGCGGGCAGTTGCGAGGTGAGGCCGTGGACGCCCGGAGCCCGGGCTATCGCAGCGAGGCGTGGCGGCGTCGGGCGGCGAGGCGGTGGGAGGGGACCTCCGCGGGCGCCTGCGGGGACGCAAGCGGTCGAGGCGGGCTGCCCGGAGGGTCGCCGGTGTTGTCCGAGTCGCACGAGGGCACACTGCCTGGCCCGGATCTGGTGTGCGACACCCTGAACAGGTTGAGACAACAAACAAGGCCCGGGTCGATGACCTGGGCCTCAGTCGTGGAGCGGGTGACGAGAATCGAACTCGCGCTCTGAGCTTGGGAAGCTCATGTTCTACCATTAAACTACACCCGCGAAGCATGCCGATCACCGGCTCTGCATCGTTCCACACTGTACCCCATGCCAGGCCCCCGGCGGATGCGCCGTGGGGCCTTCGTGTCGTGTGCACGGGGAGGGGTGAAGTATGGACGGGGGTGTGATGGGCGGGAGTTGGGGGCGTAGCGTGGGTGGTCGGAGTGCCGCGTGGAGTGGCGTCCTGTTCATCCCCTAATGTGGCGTTCTCGTCCAGATGTGGTTGGGGAAGGGACTTGATGGAGTCGATGGAGCGCACCGTCGTCCGCTGTGCCGAAGGGCACGTTTTCACTACCTCGTCGTTCCCGATGCAGCAGCTCGGGGCCGACAGGATCGGGCCGGGGCGGTTGATCCGGTGTCCCCGGTGCGCCCGGTTGCGGCAGGCCGTTCCCGTGGCGTTCGAGAAGCGGTAACGGTAGCGGCAGCGGTATCAGTAGTCGTAGCGAAGCAGTTGCCGGCGGTAGCGGAGTGGTAGTGGAGCAGTAGTCGCAGAGACGTGGAGCAGGGGCGCGCGGGTGGTCCGGTTGGGGCGGGCTCGCGCGTTCTGCGTATCCTCGGGGCGTGCTTCTCTCAGACAAGGACATCCGGGCCGAGATCGACGCCGGGCGAGTCCGTATCGATCCGTACGACCCTTCGATGGTGCAGCCGTCGAGCATCGACGTGCGGCTGGACCGCTACTTCCGGGTGTTCGAGAACCACCGGTACCCGCACATCGATCCGGCGGTGGAACAGCCCGATCTGACGCGGACCGTCGAGCCCGAGGGGGATGAGGCGTTCATCCTGCACCCCGGCGAGTTCGTGCTGGCGTCCACGTACGAGGTGATCTCGCTCCCCGACGATCTGGCCTCGCGGCTGGAGGGCAAGAGTTCGCTCGGGCGGCTCGGTCTGGTGACGCACTCGACGGCCGGGTTCATCGACCCCGGGTTCTCCGGGCACGTGACCCTGGAGCTGTCGAACCTCGCCACGCTGCCGATAATGCTGTGGCCCGGGATGAAGATCGGGCAGCTGTGTCTGTTCCGGTTGACCTCGTCCGCTGAGTTCCCTTACGGGTCCGAGCGGTACGGGTCGCGGTACCAGGGGCAGCGGGGGCCGACGGCCTCGCGGTCCTTCCAGAACTTCCATCGGACCCAGGTGTGATCGACCATGGCTACTGACGTGCGGGAAAACCTTACCTACGAGGGCTTCGGGCGTGCCGTGCGCGAGCTCGCCCAGGCCGTTGCCGATGATGGCTATGAGCCCGATGTGGTGCTGAGCATCGCTCGCGGTGGCGTGTTCGTCGCCGGCGGGCTCGCCTACGCCCTCGACTGCAAGAACATCCACCTCGTCAACGTGGAGTTCTACACCGGGGTCGGGACCACCCTGGAAATGCCCGTCATGCTGGCGCCCGTCCCCAATGCGATCGACTTCTCCGAGAAGAAGGTTCTGATCGCCGATGACGTCGCCGATACCGGTAAGACCCTCAAGCTCGTCCATGACTTCTGCGTCGACCACGTCGCCGAAGTGCGCAGCGCCGTCATCTACGAGAAGTCCCACTCCCTCGTGAAGTGCGAGTACGTGTGGAAGAAGACCGATCAATGGATCAACTTCCCCTGGAGTGTCTTGCCTCCAGTACACAAGTCGGGTGAGGCTTCCAAGCCCAACAAGGAGGCGCTCTAGGGGAGTTCCAGCGTCGGTACGGCTCTCCGTGTGTACGTGGTTTGTCGGTGCCGACCGATATGCTTCTGCCGTCCACTTCCGGTCCATCCTGAGCTTCGGACCTTAGAGCCGAAGGCCCTGCTAACGCGGGGTTGGTTTCACCGGATCGGAAGTCGACATGGCAGATCTGCGAAAGCCAGATGATCAAGAAGAGCAACCGCGCGAACCAAGGCGAAGCCCGACGAAGGCCGAGATCTTGATCGCAGCACTCTCCGCGATCGCGGCACTCGCAGGCTGTGTGGAGCAGCTGGCGCGGTAAGCGCGTCAAACGCTAGGCGGTGAGCCGGACGGTGTGGCACGGGCAGCAAAGCGGGCCCGGCCGTTACTTAGTCGGCCGGACCCGCTTAACGACTCCACGCGATGAGCCCGGCCTCGGTCTTGCCCACCGAGGCTGGGCTTCTTTGCTTGGAGCCAGCCTGTGTGACCTGCGCAAACTCTGTCCGTTGAATGTTGCACACTGAGAACATAGTTTGCAGGTCTATAGCCCAGACTATAGCCCGCAGGTCCTGGCTGGCCCCATCTGGTCCCCGGTGGCCCTGTGGACCGACGATGTGTAACTCTCCGTCCTTCCCATACCCACCACTCACCTCGGCTCCCATCCCGTCCGCCTTCGACCCACACACCGTGGAGCGGTCGTGGTTCAGGGCGTCAAGGTGGAGCGCGCCACTGTACGAACGACCTTGACGCCCTGGGCCGCNGCGGGCGCAGCCAGAGCCGGGAAGCGCGCCCGGCGGAGCGGAGCGCAGCCGGGTGCCTTGATGAGGTAGAGAAACCTGTAACAACTCCGGGCGACGTGAGTAGTCAGGTGCCCGGCTGGGGGCTGATCGCCTGGGCGATGGCTTGCATGGAGTCGGTTACCGCTTCGGCTCCTGCCTCGACGAAGAGTTGATGCTTGCGCGGTTTGTTGGCGAAGCCGATGGCTGCACTGCCGATCGCGTGGGCGGCCTGGATGTCTGTCAGCGAGTCGCCGATCAAGGCGCACAAGGAGACGTCGACGTCCAACCATTCAGCCGCTGCGATCAGCGAGTGAGGGTTCGGCTTCATCAGCTCCGGATGCCCTTCGGGCCTTCCAACGATTGTGAGCACGTGTTCCGACAACCCGTGTCGATCAAGGAATGCCCTGACGGCCTCCGCGGAGTTGTTACTCACCACCGCCGCTCCCCTCCCCGACGCTCGAACTGCCTTCAGAGAGGCAACGGCTCCGGTAACCGGGTCTCCAGCCACCCCTACAGCCTCTACCTCGGCTGTGGTGAGCGCCCTCTCGATTGCCAGTCCAGCGGCATCATCCGCTTCGTGCGTCAGCCGCAGGACCTCCAGAGGGTCATCGATGCCGGACAGCTTCCCTTCCAGCTCCGGGTTGCTTTCGGTTGCAAGCTCGGTGAGATCCCTTGCAACCTGGTCCGCCGGGCGCCCCGCGAACACATCGCAGATGGGGCCGTCGAAGTCGAAAAGCACCACGGTAGTGCTGGCAAGCGCTGCGGCCAGGTCGTCAGTGTCCATCAAGGTCGAATCCCCTCGCGATGCTGTTCCACACGCTGTCGAACCACATGCCAGCTTGCTGGACCTGCTGCGTGCCGCTAGACGACTCGCTGTCGTTGACGGAGTGGTGGAAGAGGACGGTGTCCTTCCCAACCAGGTCGTAGATTTCGATGGGATCGCCCTGTGCCACAACCTTGTTGGGCTTGATCGGGTAGTAGCCGAAGAAGGCGTCTGCTCCGTTGATCACGTACAGCTTGAAGAACTGCGTACCACTGTGGACTCGGACGTCAACGCTCGTCTCGGGGACCAAGCCCAGGTGACTCAGCTCCGCCATTGAGTCACGGATGCTGCGGGCGTACCCGACCATGATGTCGTGCATGCGGGACCGGAGCCGTTCGTCGTCGCCGCAGTCCTCACGGCGGACCGGAGCTGCCTGGGGGACAGCCATGTCCGGAACGAGTATGCGGACCTTGATGCTTGCCGGTGTCAGCCTGCCGATCCGGATCTTGTCCAACGGCTCTTGCAGCGCTCCGTGCAGGGTTTCGCTGGAGAACCCGGCGAAGTCGATGGTGACGTCCGTGGCGGCAAAGGCCTGCTCTACGTAAGGACGTAGGCCCGCCGGCCGTTCCGTCCGGCTGCGGACGAAGACTCCGCTTCCCTTGCGGGAGACCACTAGCCTTTCGTCTTCGAGGTCCCGCAGTGCGCGCTGGATGGTCGCGCGCGCGAAGCCGTAGTGCTCCGTCAGCTCCTTCTGCGACGGCAGCTTCTCCCCTGGTGCGATTTTCCTCGTCCGGACTGCTGCTCCGAGGCTGCTCGCAACCTGCTCGTAGGGCGGCCGGTCATCGTCTGGGTCGAGGGGATCGGGAACGAAGGTCATGGGGCGATGGTACGCGGAGACCCCGACATTGGGACAGCCAGACAGTTAGGTGTTGACATTACTAGCCGCGTTGCTTACGTTGGTTATGCAGCCAAGAAGGCTAGCCAAGTCAGTCGCCTCTGTCTGAGGAGCAAGCTCATGCCGTCCTTCAAGATCGACGTTTCGACCGCTGTCGTGTTCGTGGCGACGCCTCCGACGCCGAAGCTCGTGAGCAAGCAGACCGGTGAGATCGCGATCGACCGGGAGACCGGTGCCCCGCTCGCGACGGTGGGCCTGCTGGTCGCGGACGAGGGTGAGGGCAACCTCTACCAGGTGACCGTGCCGAACACGGGCGTCCCGGAGAACCTCGCCCCCGGCACCCCGGTCACGGTGGTCGGCCTCAAGGCCCGGGACTGGGAGAACACGTTCAACGGTCAGACGCGGCACGGGATCAGCTTCCGCGCGGTCGCTGTGACCCCGCTGGGTGCCTGATCATGTCGGACCTATCCACGGTGATCGAGGTTGCGGGGGCCTTATCGGCCGCCGGTGGCCTCGGCTACGCGAAGGCCCGGTCTCCTCGGGTGTTCTGGTCGCTGGTCGGTGCCCCGGTCGCCCGGGTCCGCTTCTCGGTGACGTATCGGGCGACGATGGATGTGTGCGGGCTGACGGTCCAGCCGTCCCGCCTGCGGGCGTTCATGGTCCGCAACGTCGCCCGGCAGGAAGTCCAGCCCGTTCCCCCGCAGGTCCGCCGCGTCCGCTACTCCACCACCGGCATGCGGGCGACGCTTCGCCTTCCGGCCGGTCTGGAGCCTGCCGACGTGGCCGCCGCCTCGGAACGGCTCCGCCACGCCTGGGGCGTCCACTCGGTGCACGTGGTGGAGGTGAAGCCGGGGTTCGTGGAACTGCGGATGACCGGCTACGACGTGCTGCGCCGGGTGAAGATGCCCCGCCGACTCCCGCCCAAGCTCACCGCTGGCCCGCTGGTCGTGCCGGTGGCGTTGCGGGAGGACGGTTCGGCGTTCGTCCGGGACTACCAGAAGGTCCCGCACGCCCTCACCGTTGGGGCGAACCAGTCGGGCAAGTCGATGTATCAGCGCAACCTCATCTCCGGACTCGCCAAGCTCCCGGTCGGCCTGGTCGGCATCGACTGCAAACGGGGTGTGGAACAGCGCGGCTACGCACCCCGCCTCTCCGCCCTCGCGATCACCCCGGATGAAGCGGATGGCCTCCTGGAAGCCCTCGTCGGTGAAATGGAAGACCGCTTCGACCTCCTCAGTGCTCACGGTGTCCCGGACATCTGGGGCTTGCCCGCGAAACTTCGGCCGGTTCCGCTGGTGGTCCTGGTCGATGAGGTCGCGGAGCTGTTCCTCGTCGCCGCGAAGAAGGACGAGGAGCGGCGGGACCGGATGGTGATGCGGATGATCCGGCTCGCGCAGATGGCCCGCGCGGTCGGGATCTTCCTGGAGGTGTGCGGGCAGCGTTTCGGCTCCGACCTCGGCAAGGGCGCAACCGCCCTGCGGGCTCAGCTCACCGGGCGTGTGGTGCACCGGGTCAACGACAAGCAGACCGCCGAAATGGCGCTCGGGGACATCGCCCCCGAAGCGGTCTTCGCCGCCACCACCATCGCCCCCGATCGCCCCGGCGTCGCGGTGGCCGGGGACTCCTCCGGGGGCTGGTCCCGCATCCGCACCCCCGCTATGACCCCCGCCGATGCCGTGGCCGTCTGCCGGGAGTACGCGCACCTCACCCCGCACTTTGCCGCTCTGGCGCCGTTCCGGCCGGCCGTTTCTACCGCCCCGGCCCCGGGCTCCCCGCTCCTCAAGCCCCGCCCGGCAACCGGCTAACTCCTGCACCTGCGAGTCCAGTTGGCGTGACTGCTTCGCGCCAGGTCCCTATCCCGCCCATGCCCGGAACCGGAAGGAACCACCGCCATGGCCACCCGTCGGACCATCACCAAGCCCTCGAAGAACACCCCGCCCGCCCCGGCCGTCTGCTCGCCGTGCGACGGGTCCGGGATGGTCTCCGCCACGGTTCGCGTCGGACGCAAGCGCCGCCCGGTCGGCCAGCAGGACGGCCTCTGCCTCAACTGCTACGGCTCCGGCACCAACCCCGACGCCTGACCCCCTTGCCCCGGTGCCGGGCGGTGAACCCCGTGTCCCGCCCGGCCCCGGCCTCGCCCCCTCGAAAGGAGGTGAACCCGTGTCCCGCATCCGTATTGACGCCGTACTCATCCAGGCCGTGATCGCCGGTGCTCTGTCCTTCGCCCACCTGCACGACCTGGCCGAAGCGGCTGGTCAGGATGGCTGGAAAGCCTGGGCCTACCCCGTCAGCGTGGACCTGCTCTTGGTCGCGGCCTGGCGGCGCATGCGCACCACCGCGGACAACCGTGCGGCCTGGGCCTGGTTCGTCATCGCCCTCGCGGCGTCGCTGGGCGCGAACGTCGCCACCGCCGGACTCCTCGACCTCGGTGACGTCCCGGCCTGGTTGCGCATCCTCGTCGCCGGATGGCCCGCCCTCGCCTTCCTCGGCGGCACTCTCCTCGTCCACAGCCCTCAGGCTGCGCCGACTGAGACTGAAGCCGCCCCCGTGGTGGCTGCATCGCCGGTCGCTCCGGCCGCTGAACCGGTCCCGGACG
Organism: Streptomyces globisporus; assembly: GCF_003501885.1. Lineage (GTDB taxonomy): Bacteria > Actinomycetota > Actinomycetes > Streptomycetales > Streptomycetaceae > Streptomyces > Streptomyces globisporus_D. The sequence continues at coordinate 586 of NZ_QWFA01000059.1, read as the reverse complement.
TGACGGTGGAACGGGCTCCCGACCCGACCCCCGAGCTCTCGCCCGGACCTGCCCCTGAGGCGGCCCCGGCACCGGCGCCCGTCCCGGTCACGGCACCGGCTGTGTCGGTTCCTCCGGCCCTCCTCGACCACGCCCGGAAGCTCGCCGACACCCACCACGCCACCACCGGCAACCGGATCGACCCCGCAACCCTGCGCGCCCGCCTCGGCGTCCCCGCACCCCTCGCGGACGCCATCACCGCCCAACTCGCCTGATCAGAAAGGGACAACAGCATGGGCCTGTTCAACTTCAACCGCCCCGCCGACTACCTCGACGCCGCCCGGGAGATGGCCGACTCCGGCCGCCCCGCCCTGGCCCGGCTCCTCGCGGAAGAGGCGGCTGACCGCACCACCGACCCGGCCGAAGCCACCCGCATCCGCGCCGAGTTCTCCGGCAACAGCCTCCGACAGGAGGACTGATCCATGGCCCGCCCGAACCGCTTCACCAACGTGCTCCGCGTCGGCCCCGTCCAGGTCGGCACCCACCACGACGGCCGCGGCCGGACCAAGCACACCGCCGCCTGCACCGCCCCCGGCTGCAACTTCTC
>NZ_QWFA01000058.1 GCF_003501885.1 Streptomyces globisporus | reverse complement strand
TTCCCGGTCGAAGCGGGGCGCTTTCGAGGTTCTTCGCTTTCGCGTTTTCCCTTTCCGGCGGCTCCAACTTTACCAGACTCTTTTTCGTTCCGTTTCCGGTCCGAATTCGATTTCCCGGTGGCCTGTGGAGTGGCCTTGCCTTTCGGCGGACCCGACTTTATCAGAGATTCTGAGTCGGATTTCCCGCCCCGTGCCGGGTGCTTCCGGCGCACGAGTGCGCGCGCTGCTTCCCGTTCAGGCGGAGACGTCAACGTACTGGAGCGGGGCTCCCCGATGCAAATCGAGGGCCCCGCTCCAGGTCAGGCGGTCGTGAGGGGTCAGACCTCGACGACGACCGGAAGGATCATCGGACGGCGGCGGTAGGTGTCGGACACCCACTTGCCCACCGTCCGGCGGACCATCTGCTGGAGCTGGTGGGGCTCCATCACGCCGTCCTGCGCCGACTTGTCCAGGGCTTCCTGGATCTTCGGGGTGACGCCGGCGAACGCGTTGTCGTCGATGCCGGAGCCGCGGGCCTGGATGTGGGGGCCGCCCACGATCTTGCCCGAGGAGCTGTCGACCACGATGAACACCGAGATGATGCCCTCGTCGCCGAGGATGCGGCGGTCCTTGAGGGAGGTCTCGGTGACGTCGCCTACGGAGAGGCCGTCGACGTAGACGTAACCGGCCTGGACCTTGCCGACGATCTTCGCCTTGCCGTCGATGAGGTCGACGACCACGCCGTCCTCGGCGATGACGATGTGGTCCTTCGGCACGCCGGTGAGGGCGCCCAGTTCGGCGTTGGCCCGCAGGTGGCGCCATTCACCGTGGACCGGCATCAGGTTCTTCGGCTTGCAGATGTTGTAGAAGTACAGCAGCTCGCCGGCCGAGGCGTGGCCCGAGACGTGGACCTGGCGTTGCCCTTGTGGACGACGTTGGCGCCCCAGCGGGTCAGGCCGTTGATCACGCGGTAGACCGCGTTCTCGTTGCCGGGGATGAGGGACGACGCCAGGATCACCGTGTCGCCGGGAACGATCCGGATCTGGTGGTCGCGGTTGGCCATCCGGGAGAGGGCCGCCATCGGCTCGCCCTGCGAACCAGTGCAGACCAGCACGACCTCGTCGTCCGGGAGATCGTCGAGGGTCTTGACGTCGACGACCAGGCCGGCGGGAACGGTCAGATAGCCCAGGTCACGGGCGATGCCCATGTTGCGGACCATCGAGCGGCCGACGAAGGCGACCCGGCGGCCGTACTCGTGGGCGGCGTCCAGGATCTGCTGGATGCGGTGCACATGGCTGGCGAAGCTCGCCACGATGATGCGCTTCTGGGCGTTGGCGAACACCGTGCGCAAGACGTTGGAGATGTCCCGCTCCGGCGGCACGAAGCCGGGGACCTCGGCGTTCGTGGAGTCGGAGAGAAGGAGGTCGATGCCCTCCTCGCTGAGCCGCGCGAACGCGTGCAGGTCGGTGAGACGGCCGTCCAGCGGAAGCTGGTCCATCTTGAAGTCACCGGTGGCCACGGCCATGCCCGCGGGGGTGCGGATGGCAACGGCCAGCGCGTCCGGGATCGAGTGGTTGACCGCGATGAACTCGCAGTCGAAGACGCCGATGCGCTCCCGCTGCCCTTCCTGCACCTCAAGGGTGTAGGGGCGGATGCGGTGCTCCTGGAGCTTCGCCTCGATGAGCGCGAGGGTCAGCTTCGAGCCGATGAGGGGGATGTCCGGCTTCAGGCGCAGCAGGTACGGGACACCACCGATGTGGTCCTCGTGGCCGTGCGTGAGGACGATGCCCTCGATGTCGTCCAGGCAGTCCCGGATCGTGGTGAAGTCCGGCAGGATCAGGTCGATGCCCGGCTGCTCCTCCTCGGGGAAGAGAACGCCGCAATCCACGATGAGCAGGCGGCCGCCGTACTCGAAGACCGTCATGTTGCGGCCGATCTCGCCCAGGCCGCCGAGCGGGGTGACCCGCAGGGCGCCCTTCGGGAGCTTCGGCGGGGTACCGAGTTCAGGGTGCGGATGACTCAAAAGACTCTCCTTACCACGCACGCCACGTACCGCTGAGGCACGTGGCGCGCATGTCATTCGTGCACTTGCTGTTGTCTTGGGTGGTGCCTCGACGAGTCGCCTCGTCTGTTCTGCTGTTCAGTTGTGAAGTCTGTGCTCAGAGCTCTACCCCGCCGGCGGCGAGATCGATCTTGAGCTGGGCCGTCTCCTGGGCGCTGAGCTCCACGAGCGGCAGGCGCAGCGGTCCGGCCGGGAGGCCCTGGAGGGTCAGGGCGGCCTTCGTGGTGATGACGCCCTGGGTGCGGAACATGCCGGTGAAGACCGGGAGCAGCTTCTGGTGGATCTCCGTGGCCTTCTGGACGTCGCCGCTCAGGTGCGCCTCGATCAGGGCCCGCAGGTCGGGAGTGACCACGTGGCCGACGACGGAGACGAAGCCGACCGCGCCGACCGAGAGGAGCGGCAGGTTGAGCATGTCGTCGCCGGAGTACCAGGCGAGGCCGGATTCGGCGATGGCCCAGCTGGCGCGGCCCAGGTCGCCCTTGGCGTCCTTGTTGGCGACGATGCGCGGGTGGTCGGCCAGCCGGACGAGGGTTTCGGTGTCGATCGGCACGCCGCTGCGGCCGGGGATGTCGTACAGCATCACGGGGAGGCCGGTGGAGTCGGCGATGGCCGTGAAGTGGCGGAGGAGGCCCTCCTGCGGCGGCTTGTTGTAGTAGGGCGTCACGGCGAGCAGGCCGTGGGCACCGGTGCGCTCGGCCGTCCGGGCGAGCTCGACACTGTGCCGGGTGTCGTTGGTGCCGATGCCGGCGACGACGTGGGCCCGGTCTCCTACGGCTTCGAGGACAGCTCGTACGAGCTGGTCTTTCTCCGAATCACTGGTGGTCGGGGACTCACCGGTGGTGCCGTTGACGATCAGGCCGTCATTGCCTGCGTCCACCAGGTGGGCGGCGAGCCGCTGGGCGCCGTCGAGGTCGAGAGCGCCGTCCGCCGTGAAGGGCGTGACCATAGCGGTGAGGACCCGCCCGAAGGGGGTCTGCGGAGTGGAGATCGGAGCCATGGGTAACACGCTACTCGCTGCTCAGCGCGCGGGGTCCCCTCGGGGGGACGGGGAAGAGGAGCCCGGCACTGCCTGCTCGGGGGTTCAAGCAGTGCCGGGTCCGTTTGATCAGCCTAGATGAACTTCTCGAAACGCCGCAATACGGACACCGCCTATGGGGCGACCCGTCCATTTTTGTTGAAGGCCGCATGAGTGAGCGGCATCAGCTGCTGCCAGTGGGTTTCCATCTGCTCGCCGACCATCTCGATCTCGCGCTGCGGGAAGGACGGCACCTTCGCCAGCTCGTGCTGGGTGCGCAGGCCGAGGAAGTGCATCAGCGAGCGCGCGTTGCAGGTGGCGTACATCGAGGAGAAGAGGCCGACGGGGAGCACCGCGCGGGCGACCTCGCGGGCCACGCCCTTCGCCAGCATCTCCTGGTACGCCTCGTAGGAGGCCCGGTAGGACTCCTCCATGGCGCGGGTCGTGACGTCGTACTGCTCCTCGGTGCCCTGGACGAACTCGTACTTGCCGGGGCGGCCCTGCTGGACCAGCTTGCGGGAGGTTCCGGGGACGTAGAAGACGGGCTCCAGCTCCCTGTAGCGGCCCGATTCCTCGTTGTACGACCAGCCGACGCGGTGCCGCATGAACTCGCGGAAGACGAAGATAGGGGCGCTGATGAAGAACGTCATCGAGTTGTGCTCGAACGGGCTGCCGTGCCGGTCCCGCATGAGGTAGTTGATGAGTCCCTTGGAGCGCTCGGGGTCCTTGGTGACCTCTTCGAGCGACTGCTCGCCGGCGGTGGAGACCCGGGCGGCGAACAGCACGTCCGCGTCGCGCGCGTCGCTCTTCACCAGCTCGACGGTGACGTCACTGCGGAAGTGGGGCTTGGCGGGTTCGGGGGTGTCGGTCACCGACGGGGGTCCTTCCAGGGGCTTCGCTCGGGCGGCGACCACTTTACGGGCCGACGGACCCTGCATGTACGGGGCGGTCTCGGGCAGCCGTTCGTGGAGTTCCCCCAACAAGTACGGCGATTCGGGCACCGATTCGGGCTGTCGTACGTCTGACTCAATAGCAGCACCCGTCATGCAGATCAAGGAGAGTTTCCTCATGTTCCGCCGGCGTGAAGCCGTCCCGTTCTCGTTCGTCGCCGAGTCCGACCGGTTCCGCAGTAATGTCGCTCCCCCTCCCACCGCCCGCGCCACCGTTCCCGAGCTGCTGGGGCGGTCCCTCGTCGGGCTGACCGTGGTCGCCGGTCTCGTGGGCTCCCTGCTGCTGGGCCTCCCGGCGCTCGACTCCGGGCAGCCCGCAGGGCACGACAAGCAGTCCACCGCGTCTCAGGGCCGCTGAGCCGTAGGCCGCCGACTCGTACGGACCCCCTGGGGTGGTCGGGCCGGGGGCCCGCTCGGTAGCCTCACCGGGCACAGCAATCGAGCGTGCTTGTGAGTGAGGATGAGTCGTGCCCCTGCCCTTTCTGACGGCCGACCGCGCATTCGACGCGAGCGCGGAGGACGTTGCGCTGCCGTTCGACGACCACGACAGCTGGCGGCGGCCCTACCGCCCCGGTCCGTGGCGGGTCGCGGCGGCGGCCACCCTGTTGTTGCTGGCCTCGTTCGTTCTGCTCGCGGCCATGATCATCGGTGTGGCCGGAGCGCCTTCGGGCGCCACGGTGTGTCTGCTGCTGGCCGGCGCCGTGATCGCCGCCGCGCTGCGGCTGCTGCGGGTCGGTGCGTGGGTCAGCCGGCACGGTGTGCGGCGCGTCGGCTTCTTCCGGACCATCACGGTGGCCTGGAGCGACACATCGGCGGTTCGCACGGTCCAGCAGCCCGTGAAGTGGATGGGCTTTCCCCGTACGGTCCAGGGCCAGGCGCTCGTCGTGGTCCGGCGAAGCGGTGAGACGTTGGCGCCGCTGGCCACCGACCACAACGCGGATTTCCTCGGGCGTGAGGAGGCGTTCGAGCGGGCCACGGATGCGGTGGAAGCCTGGGCGGACGAGTATCGGCTCGGGTGAGCGGCCGGCTGTCGCCGTCTGTGTGTGAGTGAGCCCGGGGCCCTTGTGGGGTCCCGGGCTCACGTGCGTACGGCGGGAATGACGTCCTCAAGCGCCGGACGGGCTGGAGGGTGCGGCCGGGCTTGAAGGTGTGGGCTCGCCGGGCGCGGGCGTGGGGGCACCCGGGGTGGACTTCCGCAGCGCGATGGCTCTCTGCATGGCCTTGCGGGCCCTGGGGGTGTCCCTCGCGTCCTGGTACGCGACCGCCAGTCGGAACCAGGTGCGCCAGTCGTCCGGGGCGTCCTCGGTCTCCTCGCGGCGTTTGGTGAAGACCGCGTCGGCGGCGTCCCGGTCGATGCGGCCGGACGGGGTGCGGGCCAGGTCGTCGACCGGGAGGCCGCCCTCGGCGTCCAGTTCGGCGGCCAGGGCGTTGGCGCGGCGGACGAACTGGGTGTTCTTCCACAGGAACCAGACGCCGATCACCGGCAGGATCAGCACGGCGACGCCGAACGTGACCGTGACCAGCGTGCCGTGCCGGATGAGCATCACGCCGCGGCTGCCGACCAGGACGAAGTAGAAGACCAGGACGGCGGCCGTGACGATGTAGGTGATCTTTGCGCGCATGGTGGGCTCAGTCAGTTCAGGTCGAGGAAGTGTTCCAGGCCGAACGTGAGGCCGGGAGTGGTCACCACGCGGCGGACGCCGAGCAGGATGCCCGGCATGAAGCTGCTGTGGTGGAGGGAGTCGTGGCGGATGGTGAGGGTCTCACCCTCGCCGCCGAGCAGCACTTCCTGATGGGCCAGCAGGCCGCGGAGCCGGATCGCGTGGACCGGGACGCCGTCGACGTCCGCGCCGCGGGCGCCGTCCAGGGCGGTGGCGGTGGCGTCCGGCTGGGGGGCGCTGCCGGCCTTGGCGCGGGCCGCCGCGATGAGCTGGGCGGTGCGGGTGGCGGTGCCGGACGGGGCGTCGACCTTGTTGGGGTGGTGGAGTTCGACGACCTCGACGGATTCGAAGTAGCGGGCGGCCTGCTCCGCGAACTTCATGGTCAGGACGGCTCCGATGGAGAAGTTCGGGGCGATGAGGACGCCGGTCTCCGGGGAGTTGTCCAGCCAGCCGTTCAGCTGCGCGAGCCGTTCGTCGGTCCAGCCGGTGGTGCCGACGACGGCGTGGATGCCGTGCCGGACGCAGAAGTCGAGGTTGCCCATCACCGATGCGGGGGTGGTCAGCTCGACGGCGACCTGGGCGCCCGCCTCGGCGAGGGCCTCCAGCTTGTCGCCACGGCCCAGGGCCGCCACCAGCTCCAGGTCGTCGGCGGCCTCGACGGCCCGTACGGCCTCGGAGCCGATCCGGCCCTGAGCACCGAGAACGGCTACGCGCAGCTTGCTCATTGTGATTCCTTAAGGGATTAGGAGACCGCTTCGTGGAGGCGGTCCGCCTGCTTGTCCTTGAGCGGGCCGATGACCGAGAGCGAGGGGCGGTGGGTGAGGAGTTCGCCCGCCACTTCCCGTACGTCGTCGGGGGTGACCTCCGCGATACGGGCCAGCATGTCGTCGACCGACATCTGCTCGCCCCAGCACAGCTCACTCTTGCCGATACGGTTCATCAGCGCGCCGGTGTCCTCCAGGCCGAGGACGGTGGAGCCGGAGAGCTGGCCGATGGCACGGGTGATCTCGTCGTCGTCCAGGCCGTGCGTGGCGACCCGGTCCAGTTCGTCGCGGCAGATCTTCAGGACGTCGTGGACCTGGCTGGGCCGGCAGCCCGCGTAGACGCCGAAGAGGCCGCAGTCGGCGAAGCCCGAGGTGTACGAGTACACGCTGTAGGCCAGGCCGCGCTTCTCCCGTACCTCCTGGAAGAGGCGCGAGCTCATTCCGCCGCCGAGGGCCGTGTTGAGGACGCCGAGGGCCCAGCGGCGGTCGTCGGTGCGGGCGAGGCCGGGCATGCCGAGGACCACGTGGGCCTGTTCGGTCTTGCGGTTCAGCAGCTCGACCTTGCCGGCGGCGCGCAGGGTGCGGGAGCCCTCGCGGGGCGCCATGGGCACCGCGTCCGTACGGGAGAGGGCACCGGCCTTCTCGAAGGCGCGGCGGACCTGGGTCACGACCGTGGCGTGGTCGACGTTGCCCGCGGCGGCGACGACCAGGTGCGTGGGGTCGTAGTGCTTCTTGTAGAAGCGGGCGATCTGGCCGCGGTTCAGCGCGTTGATCGTGTCGACGGTGCCGAGGACGGGGCGGCCGAGAGGGGTGTCGCCCAGCATGGTGTGCGCGAACAGGTCGTGCACGCAGTCGCCAGGGTCGTCCTCGGTCATCGCGATCTCTTCGAGGATGACGCCGCGCTCGGCGTCGACGTCCTCGGGGGCGATCAGCGAGCCGGTCAGCATGTCGCAGACGACGTCGATGGCCAGCGGCAGGTCGGTGTCGAGGACACGCGCGTAGTAGCAGGTGTACTCCTTCGCCGTGAAGGCGTTCATCTCGCCGCCGACCGCGTCGATCGCGGAGGAGATGTCGAGGGCGGTGCGCTTGGCGGTGCCCTTGAAGAGGAGGTGTTCGAGGTAGTGGGTCGCGCCGTTCAGGGTGGGCGTCTCGTCGCGGGAGCCGACGTTCGCCCAGATGCCGAAGGTGGCGGACCGGACGGAGGGCAGGGTCTCGGTGACGATCCGCAGACCGCCGGGGAGGACGGTCCGGCGGACCGTTCCGATGCCGTTGCTGCCCTTGAGAAGCGTTTGGGTACGGGCGACGGCCCGCCCCTCCGAGGAGGTGCGGGCCGTCGTCGCGGAACTACGGGACGTCACTTGTCGGTGTCGTCCTTCTTCTCGTCCTCTTCGCCCTCGACGACGGGGATGAGGGAGAGCTTGCCGCGGGAGTCGATCTCGGCGATCTCGACCTGGACCTTGGCGCCGACGCCGAGCACGTCCTCGACGTTCTCCACGCGCTTGCCACCGGCGAGCTTGCGGATCTGCGAGATGTGCAGCAGACCGTCCTTGCCCGGCATGAGCGAGACGAACGCACCGAAGGTGGTGGTCTTGACGACCGTACCCAGGTAGCGCTCGCCGACCTCCGGCATGGTCGGGTTGGCGATCGCGTTGATCGTGGCGCGGGCGGCCTCGGCCTGCGAGCCCTGCTGGGCACCGATGTAGATGGTGCCGTCGTCCTCGATCGTGATGTCGGCGCCGGTGTCCTCCTGGATCTGGTTGATCATCTTGCCCTTGGGGCCGATGACCTCACCGATCTTGTCCACCGGAATCTTGACGGTGATGATCCGCGGGGCGTTCGGGGACATCTCGTCCGGGACGTCGATGGCCTCGTTCATGACGTCCAGGATGTGCAGACGGGCGTCACGGGCCTGCTTCAGCGCGGCGGCCAGGACCGAGGCGGGGATGCCGTCGAGCTTGGTGTCGAGCTGGAGCGCGGTCACGAACTGCTTCGTACCGGCGACCTTGAAGTCCATGTCGCCGAAGGCGTCCTCCGCACCGAGGATATCGGTGAGGGCGACGTAGTGGGTCTTGCCGTCGATCTCCTGCGAGATCAGGCCCATGGCGATACCGGCGACGGCGGCCTTGAGGGGCACACCGGCGTTCAGCAGCGACATGGTGGAGGCGCAGACCGAGCCCATGGACGTCGAGCCGTTGGAGCCCAGCGCCTCGGAGACCTGGCGGATCGCGTAGGGGAACTCCTCGCGGGTCGGGAGGACCGGCACGATGGCGCGCTCGGCGAGCGCTCCGTGGCCGATCTCGCGGCGCTTGGGCGAGCCCACGCGGCCGGTCTCACCGACGGAGTACGGCGGGAAGTTGTAGTTGTGCATGTAGCGCTTGCGGGTCACCGGGGAGAGGGTGTCCAGCTGCTGCTCCATCCGGAGCATGTTGAGGGTGGTGACGCCCAGGATCTGGGTCTCGCCACGCTCGAACAGCGCCGAGCCGTGCACGCGCGGGATGGCCTCGACCTCGGCGGCGAGCGTACGGATGTCCGTGACGCCACGGCCGTCGATGCGGACCTTGTCCTTGATGACTCGCTCGCGGACCAGCTTCTTGGTCAGCGCGCGGTACGCGGCGGAGATCTCCTTCTCGCGGCCCTCGAACTCCGGGAGGAGCTTCTCGGCGGCGATCTCCTTGACGCGGTCCAGCTCGGTCTCACGGTCCTGCTTGCCGGCGATGGTGAGCGCCTGCGTCAGCTCGGAGGTGACGGCCTTGGAGAGCGCCTCGAAGACGTCGTCCTGGTAGTCCAGGAAGACCGGGAACTCGCCGACCGGCTTGGCGGCCTTGGAAGCCAGGTCCGCCTGGGCCTTGCAGAGCGCCTTGATGAAGGGCTTCGCGGCGTCCAGACCGGCGGCGACGATCTCCTCGGTGGGAGCCTCGGCGCCGTCCTTGACGAGCTGGATGGTCTTCTCGGTGGCCTCGGCCTCGACCATCATGATCGCGACGTCGCCGTCCTCCAGGACGCGACCGGCGACGACCATGTCGAAGACGGCGTCCTCGAGCTCGGTGTGCGTCGGGAACGCGACCCACTGGCCCTTGATCAGGGCGACACGGGTGGCGCCGATCGGGCCGGAGAAGGGCAGGCCCGCCAGGATGGTGGAGCAGGAGGCGGCGTTGATCGCGACCACGTCGTACAGGTGGTCGGGGTTGAGCGCCATGATCGTCTCGACGATCTGGATCTCGTTGCGCAGGCCCTTCTTGAAGGAGGGGCGCAGCGGCCGGTCGATCAGGCGGCAGGTGAGGATCGCGTCCTCGGAGGGGCGGCCCTCGCGGCGGAAGAAGGAGCCGGGGATCTTGCCGGCCGCGTACTGCCGCTCCTCGACGTCCACCGTGAGGGGGAAGAAGTCGAGGTTGTCCTTGGGCCGCTTGGAAGCGGTGGTGGCCGACAGCACCATGGTGTCGTCGTCCAGGTACGCGACGGCGGAGCCTGCGGCCTGCTTGGCCAGGCGGCCCGTCTCGAAGCGGATGGTGCGGGTGCCGAAGGTGCCGTTGTCGATGACGGCCTCGGCGTAGTGGGTCTCGTTCTCCACTAGTGATTTCTCCATACTCGTCGTCTTTCGTCCGCGCGCCCGTATGGCGCGGGACGGTGCGGGAGAGGCGCACCGTGGATGCGGGCCGGTCTTCGATCGAAGCTCCCGGGCATGTTCCCGGGGGCCACTACCGAGGACCGGCGGCGGCGTCGTAGCGCCTCTCCCTGGTCCTGCTCGTTCTTGCCTTGTCGCGCGTGTTCGTCGCGCGGGTCCTACGGGTCGTGCGGGTGTCGCTGCACCCAGGTTACTGAGCTTGACACCGGTCCTGCACGTACGGCAAAGGGAGCGGTCCCCTCAAACGCGGGAACCGCTCCCTCTCCACAGCGTCCTTACTTGGCGCCGCCGGCCGCGCCACGGCGGATGCCGAGGCGGTCGACGAGCGCACGGAAGCGCTGGATGTCCTTCTTGGCCAGGTACTGCAGGAGGCGGCGACGCTGGCCGACCAGGATCAGCAGACCACGACGGGAGTGGTGGTCGTGCTTGTGCGTCCGGAGGTGCTCGGTCAGGTCCGAGATCCGGCGGGAGAGCATGGCGACCTGGACCTCGGGGGATCCGGTGTCACCCTCCTTCTGGGCGAACTCGGCCATGATCTGCTTCTTCGTAGCGGCGTCGAGCGGCACGCGTACTCCTCTTGATGTTCGAAGCGCCCACGAGTGCCCCTGGTCTTGGTCTCAGGGGAGCTTCCGTGACTCGGAGGCGAAGGTCCGATGAGCGCAGCCCCCAGGATGATCCGAGGGCGCGTACACAAACGGCCACCGCACAGACTACCAGCCGTTCGGGTCACGCCCCGCCGGTCATCGGCTTGACCGGCGGGCATGACCCGGTGATCAGCTGGTGAGGGCCCGGATCGAGTGGTAGACGTCGAAGACCGCGAGGCAGAGCGGGAGCAGCGTCAGCAGGACGACCGTCTCGGCGATCTCCAGGAAGCGTCCCCAGAACGGGGTCACGCCCTTGCTCGGCACGATCAGGCCGATGGCGGTGATCAGGACGGCGACGCCCGCGACCGCCGCGGCGAGCCACACCGTACGGATGTCGAGTGCGGCCCCGTCGCCCCGCAGTGCGTCGCGCACGATGGCGACCGGCGGGTTCAGGGAGAGCCCGAGGCCGAGGAGCACCAGGGAGGCGAGGCCCGCGGCGAGCGTGCAGCCGACCTGGGCGGTGTAGCGGAAGAGGTGGGCGCGCATCAGCATGGCGACGCCGGTGGCCAGGGCGAGCAGCTGGCCCCAGACGTTGTCCGAGAAGCCCAGCACGGCGGCGGCCGCCACGGCGACCAGGGCGCAGCCGCCGACCAGGCCGAGGAGCAGTTCGTGGCCGCGCCGCGCCTGGGCGGCGAGGCGTTCGGCGTCGACCGGGCCGGTGGGCGCGGGCTCGGAGGTCCCGTAGTCGCCGACGGTGGTGCGGGGCGGCTCGAATCCGATGGGGATCCGGGCGAAGCGGGTGGAGAGTCCCGGCAGGAAGGCGAGGGCCCCGACGGCGAGCGGCGAGCACACGGCGGCGGCCTCGATCGGCCGCATGCCGGTCATGATCGCGATGAAGGTGACCAGGAGGCCGACGGCGCTCGCGAAGACGAACGCGACGAACGGGCCGTCCCCGCCGGGCGCGACGATCATCAGGATGACCGCGACGACGAGGACCGCCGCGCAGGCGAGCAGGAACTGCAGCCGTCCGATGCCCTGACCGGCGCTCAGTGACAGCAGTCCGGAGCCGGCGACGGCCGCGTTGACCAGGGCACCGATGCCGAGCGCGATCGACGAGGCCCGGTCCTCGTACACCCGCGCACGCACGCAGGCGAAGGCGAGGAGGAGCAGGGCGACGACCGCGGCCAGGATGCCGGGCAGGCCGTTCATGTCGTGGCGCGGGTCGGCGGTCCACAGGACGAAGCCGAGCAGGGACAGCAGGACGGAACCGCCGAAGAGGCCGGCGCCGCGCATGAGCGAGTCGCCCCAGAGCGTGCGGTCCTTGGCCACGGCGGTGGCGACGGCGTCCGAGACGTCGTCGAAGACCGCGGGCGGCAGCGATTCGGAGAAGGGCCGCATCGACAGCAGCTCGCCGTCGAGGATGCGGTGGCCGGCGAGCGTACGGGCGCTGTCCAGGACGGTGCCGTCGCGGCGGACCAGGTGGTAGCCGACCGGGGCGCCGGGGGCGGGACTCTGGCCGGACAGCCGGAGGATCTCGGGATAGAGGTCGGCGACGGGGATGTCCTCGGGCAGGGCCACATCGACCCGGCCGTCGGGCGCGACGACCGTGACCCGGCAGAATCCGGTGCTGCTGCCGGACGGGGTCCCGTGACTCTGCCGACCGGATCCGGTGGCTGCCGCTTGGGCCGTCATGGTCACCTGGTGCTCCCCCTACTACTGACGTGTACTGCCTGCTGGCCTGTACTGCGCTTGTTCTGAGCTGTACCGCGTTTGTTCTGTGTTCTTCCGTGAACTGCGACGTGCTTGTTCCGTGAGCTGGTGACGCGCTTGTTCTGCGTCGCTCTGCTCTGTTCCGCGCTTCGGCTTCCGCGTTCGTCCCGAATGACCGCCTTCGCGCGACAGTTAGCGGATGCGTACACGCGTCGCGACACCCTACCGCCATGCGGGTGGCGCCACGCCAGTAGGATCCTTCCCGCGGATGGAGCCCGTCGCCACGGGGGCGCCGATAGGAACACTTCCGTCCGGCAAGGGAATTGGTGAGCTGTGAGCCAGATCGTCGTCAAGCGCCCACCGCGGGCCCTGCCCACCGAAGTGCCGGTCGAGCAGGTGCAGTTGCAACCTCCGCCGGAACTCCCCCGGGGCCAGCAGGAGGGGGCGCTGATGCAGCTCCTGCCGATGCTGGGCATGGGTGGTTCCGTCGTCTTCTTCTTCATGACGCCGAACCCGATCATGCGCATCATGGGCATGATCATGATCGCCTCGACGGTCGGTATGGCCATCGCGATGCTCGTACGGTACCGACGGGGCACCCAGGGCGAGCTGGCGGATCTGCGCCGCGACTACCTGAAGTACCTGACGCAGACCCGGCGTACAGTGCTGAAGACGGCCCGCAAGCAGCGTGACGCGCAGTTCTACCTCCACCCCTCCCCCGAGCAGCTGTGGGCGCTCGTCGCCGAGGGCAGCCGGGTGTGGGAGCGGCGCGCGGGTGACGCGGACTTCGCACAGGTGCGCATCGGTCTCGGCAGCCAGGAGTTGGCGACGCCGCTCATCGCGCCCGAGACGGCGCCCGTGGACGAGTTGGAGCCGCTGGCCGCCGGGGCGATGCAACAGTTCCTGGCGACGCACTCCACGCTGGACGGGCTGCCCATGGCCGTCTCGTTGCGGGCGTTCTACCACCTGACGATCAGCGGTCACGCGGAGTCCGCGCGCTCAGCGGCACGGGCGATGGTCGGCGGTCTGGCCTCCCTGCACTCCCCCGAGGACCTGGTGATCGCGGTCGCGACGGGTACGGAGGCGGCGCCGCAGTGGGAGTGGACGAAGTGGCTGCCGCACGCGCAGGCTCCGGGCCCCGCGGACGGGGCGGGGAGCAGGCGGCTGATCACCACCAGCCTGCCGGCCCTGGAGGATCTGCTGGCCGGCCGTCTGGAGGGCCGGCCGCGGTTCCAGCCCGGCGGGCAGCCGCTCGTGGAGCAGCCGCATGTCGTCGTGGTCCTGGACGGTGAGTCGGTGGCGCCCATGTCGGTGCTGGCGTCGGCGGAGGGCCTGCAGGGCGTGACGGTCATCGAGGTGGTGCCGGGCGAGGTGACCGGGGCCCGCGGGGGCCTCTCCGTCGTGGTGCAGCCGAAGACGTTGCAGCTGGAGTCGGGCCAGGGGCTGGTCTACGACGGAGTTCCGGATCTGCTCAGTTACGAGGCGGCCGAGGCGCTCGCCCGGCAGCTGGCCCCGCTGCACATGGCGACGGGCGGGGACGACGACGAACCCCTGCTGGCCAATCTGGAGTTCACCGATCTGCTGAACCTGGGGGACGCCGCGTCGATCGAGGTGAGCCGGACCTGGCGGCCGCGGTCGCAGGCGGAGCGGCTGCGGGTGCCGATCGGTGTGGGCGAGGACGGTTCGCCCGTGATGCTGGACCTGAAGGAGGCGGCGCAGGAGGGCATGGGCCCGCACGGCCTGTGCGTGGGCGCCACCGGTTCCGGCAAGTCCGAGCTGCTGCGCACCCTGGTGCTCGGCCTGGCCGTCACTCACACCTCGGAGACGCTGAACTTCGTCCTCGCCGACTTCAAGGGTGGTGCGACCTTCGCCGGTATGGCGCAGATGCCGCACGTCGCGGCCGTGATCACCAACCTGGCGGACGACCTGACGCTGGTCGACCGCATGGGTGACTCCATCCGCGGCGAGCTCAACCGCCGGCAGGAGATGCTGCGCGACGCGGGCAACTACGCCAACATCCACGACTACGAGAAGGCGCGGGCGGCCGGTGCGCCGCTGCAGCCCATTCCCTCGCTCGTGCTGGTCATCGACGAGTTCAGCGAACTCCTCACCGCGAAGCCCGACTTCATCGAGATGTTCGTCCAGATCGGGCGTATCGGCCGTTCGCTGGGTGTGCATCTGCTGCTGGCCTCGCAGCGGCTGGAGGAGGGGCGGCTGCGCGGTCTGGAGACGTATCTGTCGTACCGGGTGGGTCTGCGGACGTTCTCGGCGGCGGAGTCGCGGGCCGCGATCGGGGTGCCCGACGCGTACCACCTGCCGAACGTGCCCGGATCCGGGCTGCTCAAGTTCGGTACGGAGGAGATGGTCCGCTTCAAGGCCGCGTACGTGTCCGGGGTGTACCGCTCGGGCGCGCACCGGGCGGCGGCGCCGGGTGCTCCGCTGCCGGTGGACCGCAGGCCGGTTCCGTTCACGGCCGCGCCTGTTCCGGTGCAGTACGTCCAGTCGGCCGCACAGGCCGGGGGCGTACCGGATCAGCGCTCGGCGGAGGACGACGCGCTGGCGGACACGGTGCTCGATGTGATCGTGCGCCGGCTGGAGGGCCGCGGTGCCTCCGCCCACCAGGTGTGGCTGCCGCCGCTGGACAATCCGCCGTCGCTGGACGAGCTGCTGCCGGGGCTCTCGCCGGTGCAGGGCCGGGGGCTGACGCAGCCCGGTTTCGAGGGGGCGGGCCGGCTGGTCGCGCCGATCGGCGTCATCGACAAGCCGTTCGAGCAGCGGCGCGACACCCTCTACCGGGACTTCTCCGGCGCGGCCGGTCATATGCAGATCACCGGTGGTCCGCAGTCGGGGAAGTCGACGCTGCTGCGGACGATCATCGCCGGTTTCGCGCTCACGCACACACCGGCGGAGGTCCAGTTCTACGGGCTCGACTTCGGTGGTGGCGGCATGTCCTCGATCGCGGGTCTGCCGCACGTCGGTGGGGTCGCGTCCCGCCTCGACCCGGAGCGGGTGCGCCGCACGGTGGCCGAGGTGTACGGCATCATGGCGCGGCGCGAGGAGTACTTCCGCAGCGCCGGGATCGACTCCATCGCCACGTTCCGGCGGCTGCGGGCGCGCGGGGACATCTCGGTCACGGACCAGCCGTGGGGCGACGTCTTCCTGGTCATCGACGGGTGGGGCAACTTCCGTACGGATTACGAAGGTCTTGAGGACGCGGTCACGGACATCGCTGCCCGCGGACTGGGTTACGGCATCCACCTGATCGTCACGGCATCGCGTTCCATGGAGGTGCGGGCCAGCCTCAAGGACCAGCTCATGAACCGCCTGGAGCTGCGGCTCGGCGATCCCATGGACTCCGAGCTGGACCGCAAGGTGTCGGCCAACGTGCCCGCCGGGGTGCCGGGTCGCGGCCAGACGCCGGAGAAGCTGCACTTCATGGCGGCGGTGCCACGGATCGACGGCATCAACTCCGACAGCGACCTGTCCGAGGCCACCGCCGCGATGAACCAGGAGGTCACCCGCCACTGGACGGCGCCGCCCGCTCCCGCGGTACGTCTGCTGCCGCGTGAGCTTCCGGCGAGCGAGCTCCCGGCCGGTTACGCGGTTCCGGAGCGCGGTATCGCTTTCGGTATCGACGAGAACAACCTGGAGCCGGTGTACCTGAACTTCGAACAGGACCCGTTCTTCCTGGCGTTCGGCGAGAGCGAGTCCGGGAAGTCCAACCTGCTGCGGTTGATCATCAAGCAGCTGACCGAGCGGTACGACGGTGACTCCTGCAAGCTCTTCGTCATCGACAACCGGCGTTCGCTGCTGGACGTGACCCCGCGCTCGCATCTGGCGGAGTACATCCCGATGTCCAACAACATGGAACATCACATGACGGCGCTGTACGATTTGATGAAGCGCCGTACGCCGTCGGCCGACGTCACGGCGCAGGAGCTGCGCGACCAGAGCTGGTGGCAGGGACCCACGGTGTACGTCGTCATCGACGACTTCGACCTGGTCGCCACGTCGAGCGGCAATCCGCTGGCACCGATCACGGAGATGCTGCCGTTCGCCCGCGACGTGGGCGTCCGCTTCATCATCGCCCGCAGTTCGGCGGGGGCCAGCCGCGCCCTGTACGAACCCTTCCTCCAGCGCATGATCGAGCTGGGCGCCCAGGGGCTGATGCTGTCGGGCGACCCGGGCGAGGGCGACATCATGGGCAACGTACGGCCGCGGCCGATGCCGCCGGGGCGGGGCACCTTCGTCACGCGGCGGCGGGGGAACCCGTTGGTGCAGACGGGGTTGCTGGGCGGGGAGCGGTAGGACCGGGTCCCGGGCCCGGCCCGGGGGCGGGCCGGGCCGGGTTGCACTCGGATCGTGGAATGGAGAAGGTGCGGGGCCGTTGGGCTCCGCACCTTCTCGGTTGCCGTCTCGCTTGCGACGGCTCAGGTCGCGTCCTTCAAGTCGGGGCGCGTCCTGCAACGGCTCAGGGTGGACATCTCCCGCGCATGTCCACCCTGCCGTGCCGTGCTGTACTCAGCTCTGCTCTGCGAACTCGGTTAGAAGTTCGCCGCCGCGCGCTTGTCACCGGCGCGGTAGGTCGGCGACGCCTCCAGGACCTTCTTGGCGATGTCGTCAAGGTTGGCGCGGATGGCGTTGGCGTCCGCCTTCCACCTGTTCTGCGCGGTGGTGTAGGCCTGCTTGGCCTCACCCTCCCACAGCTCCGAAACGTTCGCGATCATGGTCCTGATCTCCTCGAGATCCTTCGCGAGTTCCCCGGCCTGCTTCTTGATCTCGCCGGCCGCAAGATCCAGGCTCGCGTACGTGACGACCGTCGTACCGTCGTTCTTTCCCATGTGATCCTCCGCTGAGTTCTGGTTACGGGATAAGGGTCAGTAGCCGTTCAGGCTGCTCTTCGAACCGCTGGTGGGGCCCTGAACGTCCACACTGGTGAGAGCCGCGCGGATCTCGTCCTCGTTGTCGCCCGAGATGGTGCGGGCAGCCTTGATGGACTCCTGGAAGCCGGCAAGCTGCTTGGCCAGATCGACCATGCGGTTGTTGATCTCGGTCTGCTTCAGGTTGAAGTGGTTGGCACCGATGCCCTGCCACTTTCCCTCAAGGTTGTCGATGGTCGCGTGAAGCTTCTTGACCTGCCCCTTGACCGCTTCGAACTTGATGGTGAGGTCACCCTCGAGCTTCAGGAGGGCGGCATCTGAGACCTTCTGGTCTGCCATGTTTCTCTTTCCCTTTCGGTTGGTTCTGCATGGCCGGCGTGGGCCGCCGACCGGTACATGCGGAACGTGTGGTCAAGCGGCCTTACGCCTGCGCACCACGGCGTAGGCGACCCCTCCGAGCACGGCCACGGCTGCGGCCACGCCGAGGATGAGGCCCAACTTGTTGCCCCCATCGGAGGAGTTGGAATCCTTCACCGCCACGGCCTTGTCGACCACCTCACCGTTCTTGGCGGGCTGTGGCGAGCCGGACTTGGAGGAGGAAGGCTCGGACGACTTGGCGGCGCCGGTCGTCTTCTCCTTGGTGAGCGGGCTGATGTCCGGGGCACCGGGGGCGCCCTTGCCCTTGAGGACGTTCATCGAGGGGCGGATGAGGCCGTGGCCGAGGTACTTGCTGCGCTCGCCGTCCTTCCAGTCACGGCCCGCTGTGTCGAAGAGGACGTTGAGGACCTGGTTGGCGGTCCAGTCGGGGTGGAGGGACCAGACGAGGGCGGCGGAGGCGGAGGCGATGGCGGTGGCTGCGCTGGTGCCGCCGTCTCCGTCGCAGTAGCTCTTGAAGGAGTTGTCGCACCAACTGGGAACGTCACTCCCGGGAGACGCGAGATCCACCGTGCCCGCATGCTGCGAAAAGTACGAAACCTTCCCCGCCCGATCTGCTGAAGCGACACCCACTACCTCAGGGTATGCGGCTGGATACCCGGCCTTGTTCTCCTTATGCCCTTCGTTCCCTACCGCCGCGAAGAGTAGTTTCCCTTTACTTTTGGCGTATTTGATCGCTTCACGCTCCACGGGTGAGGAGTAGAAGCCACCGACGGACATGCTGATGATCCGTGCATCGCTGTCGGCCGCAGCGCGAATGGCGTTCGCGACGTCCTGGATCGTGATGGAAGGCTTCTGCTTCTCAAACTCGTCCAGGGCAACGCGGAAGGGAATGATCTTGGCTCCCGGGGCAAGTCCCTTCAGGCCACCTCCCTTGCCCGTTCCTGCGATCAGCTCAGCCATCGTCGTACCGTGACCGCTGTAGTCATCGGTTTCGTCTCCCGGCGCCTCAGTGGCGTCGATCCCCTTGAGAACTTGTCCCTGCAGCGACGGCGTGGACGAGTTCACCCCCGAGTCGATGACAGCGACCTTGATGCCTTCGCCGGTCGTGACCTTCCACATATCCTCGGTCTGCATCGAGGCGAGGTACCACTGCTTCGACTGTGCGTCAGCTGCGGCAGGCTGTGCCGCCCCGACGAACAACACACTCCACGAAGCGGCTACAGCCAGCGCACCGAGCACACGCACGCGCCTCCGAGCTCGGCTCATTCCTGCTGTCATCCCGGCTTCCGTACCTTCCCTGGGACTGCTATTCGACCACCGGCGGCACGGCCCCGCGCCGTCCGGCAGTCCACGTCTCTTCGTCTTCTGTCAGGTAGTCGGGACGGGTCGACCCGTTGGCCTCGTCCTCCCGGCCCTTGTCCCGGCGGCCTGCGGGACCCCGTACGAGGCCCGCGCCACCGGCGGTGAAGCCCTTGGCGTTCGAGCCGGTTCCTGCAGCCTTGCGGGGTGCGCCGACGACTCCGTTGGCTCCGGAGGCGGGAGTGGCTCGCCCTCCGGGACGAGAGGGAGCAGCTGCTGCTGCTCCACGCCCACCGATCACTCCGCGCTGACCGGTACCTCCGGCAGCGGCTCGGGCCTGAGCCGACGTCTGCTGCGGGGTTCCACCGACGATGCCGTTCCTGCCTCCGGAACGGGGGCCGGCGCCGGTGGACGTACCACCGGGGCCGACAGTGGGCCGGCCACCCGTCACACCCGATCGACCGGCAGTCGGCACCTGCGACTGCGGTCCGACCGGCGGACGACCGTTGAACGCTCCTCCGCCCCCCATCGGGCCGGGACGACCGATCGGGGGACCGCTCTGCCCCTGGGCAACAGGACCTCTCCCGGTGGGCTGAGCCTTGCCCACACCCTGGCCGGCCTGACTGACCGTTCGCGGCATGCCTGTCGGCCCCGTCGAACGGTTTGTGCCGCGCTGCACAGGGTTGGTGAGACTCGGCGGCATGAACGTCGGTGGAGTTCCGGTCGGCCCCGTCGTGGGCGTCGGTGACGGTTGCGGCGGCGTGGCGGTGATCGGCGTCGGAGCTTGCGGGGGCGCGACGGTGTTAATCTCCGTGCCGACGGTCCTGTCCGGCAGGGGCGCTGAGCCAAGGACCTCGGCCGGTGGCCGGTTCGTTGCGGCTACCGCAGCAGAGGACCCTGAGTTCGAGCGTCCTGCAGCATCGGGCACTGGGCTGTTACCGAAACTCTCGGAGCCCTCGCCGGATGTACCAGATGCCGGAGGGCGCCAGCCTCCTCTCGGCGGCGGCATCGTAATACCCAAATCCTTCTCGAACCGCGGCGGCTCCTGCCCCTCCAGCCGCTCCCCCGAAACCGAGTAGTACGAAGCCAACCGGTTGATCTGGTTGATGGCCTCTTGGCGGTCCTTCTCCACCTTCAAGGCCGCCTGGTACTCCGGGTTGTCCGCGACCCGGCCGGGGAGTTCGATGTCGTCCGGGTTCTTGCGTACCTGGCGGCTGTCGCGGGGCGGCATGGCGCTGCGTACGGAGGCCAGGCCGGTGCCCGCGACCGTGATCTGCGTGCCGGCCACATCCGCGAAGTCGCCCAGCTTCCGGGCGTGGGCGACCAGGCCCTTACCGAAAGCGCGGAAGGCCGTGCCGGACTCGCCGTGCCAGTCGACCCCCTTCATGTTGTCTTCCAGCTCCTGAGCCGCCTTCTTGATGGCGTCCCTGGCGTCCCAGAGCGACTTGCCCGCGTTCTCCAGGTCTTCCGGCTTGGTGTTCTCCACCAGGTCGATCATGGAGTTCAGCTGGAAACCCTCGAAGGAGGTACGGCCGACGGGCCCGCTGGCGAAGGACATCCGACCGATGGCCTCGGAGATGTCCGTTTGCGCCATCTGGATCTTGACTTGCGCCTGATCCTGCACCCGCTGCTCGGCAGGCGTCAGGTTCTCCCGCTTCTCGTCGCTCATTCCGCCCCCCACCCGGAGTCGACCTGCTTGTCATCGTTGGTCTTCTCAGCCTTCGCGTGCTCTTCGCGTTCCTTGTCCAAGCGGGTCTGGATCTCGTAGAAGCGCCGCCTGACGTCGTCCTCGACGTTGTCCAGCCCGACCGCCGCCGCGTGCACCCCCAAGCTCAGGTACTCGATCTGGTCACCCAAGGACTTGGAGAGCGAGACGAGGGAGGAGTGGACCCGGTTGTACTGGGTGTACAGGCCGTCCGCCTCCGCGAAGCAGGCGTTCTGGCCGCTCAGTGAGGCCCGCGTGATCTTCTGGTCGGCGACCTTCGTCTTGCTGGCCGCCGAGCCCTCGAAGTCCGCCAGCAGGGCGTCCACGCTCTTCTTGAACTTCTCCAGCGCGCCCACCCCGCGCTTGAGATCACCCGTACCGTCTTCGGCCACAGCGCCGACCTCCCCGTTCTGCATCCCCGTTTGCTCGGCTCGTTCCGCGTTGCTATCGCATTGACACGGTCCGATCCGATCTCATCGTGACAACTCTAGTCACTGCCTACGACAGCGCCAATCGACTTGGTGGCCACGTGACTTGTCTCATGACCGGTCCCGTGACGAACTTTCACCGTTTCTCCGCTTCGCCTCATCCGGCCACCCGCCCCATGCGTCGCCGCCTGTCCCGTACCGCCACTGCCGTGCCCGCGATCGCCGCGACCAGGACGCCGCCGCCGACCATGACGTACGTCGCCAGGCGGGCGTTCCGCTGGTCGGCCGTTTCGCCCAGGTGGAGTTCGGCGGGGGTGGGGGCTTTGCCCTTGCTCATTCCCTCGCTGGCGATCGGGCGGTCGATCGGCTTGTCGTCCTCGGTGAGGGCGCGTACCGGGTCGACGACGCCCCAGCCGACCGCGCGGTCGTGGCCGGCGATGGAGCGTTCCGCGGTCTGCTGGATCTGCGCGACGATCTGCGCCTGCGTCCAGTCGGGGTGCTTCGCCCTGATGAGGGCGGCGACCCCGGCGACGTACGGGGCGGAGAAGCTGGTTCCGTTGTCGACGCAGTGTCCGCCGCCGGGGACCGTGGAGATCATGTCCACCCCGGGGGCGGCGATGCCGACGAATTCTCCGGACTGGGAGAAGGGCGCCCGTTCGTTGTTGCGGTCCGAGGAGGCGACGGCCAGGACGCCCTTGAAGGAGGCCGGGTAGGTCTCCTTGACGTTTCCGCCGAGGCCGTCGTTGCCGGCCGAGGCGACGACCACGATGTTCCGGGCGAGGGCGCTGTCGACGGCTTGCTTCAGGGCCGCCGACGGCTTCACGGCGTCGGCGGTGTCCTGGGAGATGTTGATGATGTCGGCCTTCGCCTCGGTGGCGGCGTAGGTGATGGCCCTGGCCAGCGTCTCCGTGGTGCCGTGGCCCTCGGCGTCGTTCTGCTGGATCGGGATGATCGTCGCGTCGGGGGCTAGGCCGCTGAAGCCGGTGCCCTTCGCCTCGCGGGCGGCGATGATGCCGGCGACCTTGGTGCCGTGGCCCACGGTGTCCGTGGTGCCGTTCTCCTTGCCGCGCTCGATCTTCATGCCGTCGTCGGTCTTGAGGCCCTTCGGCAGGTAGTTGCGCCCCGCCTGGACGTCGACCGCCGACCTGAGCTGCTCGTTCTTGATGTCGACGCCCGTGTCGATGACCGCGACGCGGACGCCCTTGCCGGTGGACTGCTTCCACAGCTCGTCCAGCAGGACGCGCTGCAACGCCCAGGGGCGGCCCGGGTACTTCTTGGACGGGAACGTGCACTGGGTCGAGTCCTCCGCCGCGGCGGGGGCCACCGGCAGGGTGATCAGGAGGACAGCCGTTGCCGCCGTGGCCGTCAGGAGGCGGCGGGTCGTCCGGCCGACGGTCGAGGTTTCTGCCATCGTCACGAGCCCTGCGGCTGGCCGGCCGCGCCGGTGGAGAGCCGGGGACCGGTCGGCAGGAGCGCGGACCAGGTCGCCGGTACGGGGTTGGGGTCGACGTCCTTGTAGCCGAGGCGGTTCTGCGCCTGCTGCGCCTCCTGCTGCTGGTCCTCCCGGTCCCTCTTGCTGCCGGATTCGCCGATGCCGGAGTCGTCCTGGCCGCTGTCGCTGTTGGACTGCATCGCGTAGCGCAGGCCGGTGTCGGTGACCAGGAAGAGGAAGCCGGCGCTGGTGGTGGACCCCTTGAACTGGCGGAAGAACTCACCCGATCCGGGGGTGACGTAGGCGCTGCTGGAACCGGTGGGGAGCGTCGCGGGGAAGCTCGTACCCACCCAGGTGCTCAGTGTGGTGGCGCCGCTGTCGGCGTCAACGCCTCGCAGAACGTTGCACACGGTGTTCCGGCTGCCCTTCTTGACGTCGGGGGAGTTGACGGGCTCTGGCCTGTCGACCGGCCAGTCCCTGTCCTGGCCGAAGGGGGCGCCCGGTTCGAGCTCGGCGGCGCTGACCGGCTTCGCTGTGCCCGCCTGCTTGAGGGGCACCAGCTGTCGGCTGTTGAGCAGGAGCTTGGCCGTGAAGTCGGAGACGGGGGCGACCCTGCCCGGCAGGACGACGTAGCTCTGGGTCCTGGTTCCCGCCGTCGCGGTCAGGACCATGCCGACGCGGTTCGTCTGCTCGTCCAGGGTGCCGGGGGCGCCGGCAGGGGCGCCGGGGGTGCCGTTCACCGTCGGGAAGGTGATCGGGTCCCCGGTGTGGAGCGTGGCCAGCCAGGCGGCCGAGACCCGCTGGGGCTTGGGGTTCTGGTCGACCAGGGTGCGCAGGAGCAGTTCGTCCTTCTGGACGGGGTAGGCCTTGCCGGAGGCGTCGACGATGTAGCGGGTCCGGTCCGGGCCCTCGACGTACATCAGCTCGCCGCCCCGCAGGGCGTTCTTCCCCTCGGTCTTCTTCTCTTCCCGCTCGGCGAAGATGAACGTCGCCTTCTGTATGGCCCGGCCGCCCTCCCCGGGACGTTCGCAGACCGCCCAGCGCTTGGCCGCGCCCGCTTCCTTGGAGTCGGGCAGCCGGTCGGGGGCGTACGGGATACCGAGGGTGGCGCCGTGCGGGATCTTGCCGCTGTCCAGGACGGACTCGTTGACGTTGACGACGGTGCCCTTGTCCGGGGCGAGCAGGAGCTTGGCGGAGGCCATGTTCAGAACGGGGTGCAGCTGCTTCTTGCCGTCGGTCGTCAACACCACGTACCGGGTGGTGGACTTGCTGGCGATGATGACGTGTTCCTTGGGGGTGTCCCATTTCTGGGGGGCCACCGGCTTGAACATGCCCCAGGCGCCGAACACGGCGAGAACCACGACGGCGATGATGGCCCCGGGCAGCACCGCGCGCAGCGGCCGGGGGGCGCCTTCCTCGGAACCGGTGGGGTTGGGCTGCAGGAACTGTGCGATCAACCTCCGCTTCGCAAAGGTATAGGCGTTGAGCTCGTCCCGCCGTGATGCCATGTGTTCGCTGACCCTTCGTCCCCAGTGATCGAAAGTGATCGAAGCAGGGTCCCACACGCACCGTCGGCCCCCGCTGCCGTACCGCGCCTCTACTATGCCTGCTGGGGTTCCGCTCCCCGTGCTCAGGTAGGGTGACGACCCGATCAACACCCGTGTAAAAAGCGGTGAATACGGACACGAGGGGGCAACGCGGCGATGGGTTCAGCTACGCGCGAGCGTACCGGGCGGGCGGGCCGTCGAGCCGCCGGGACTTCCCGGAGGCAACGCAGCAACCAGTCGCCCGCACCGGCCCCCGATCCGTCCTCTCCCTCCGCCGCCCCCGGGCAGACCGCACCCGCCGCGACGACGCTGCGTTCGATCTCGCGGACCGACCGGGTCCGCCCGGTGCTGCGGCAGTTGGTGATCGTCGAGGTAGGTCTCGTGATCGCCGCCGTGGGTGCGGCGCTGGGCGGCGCGTGGCTGATCCCCTCGCTCGTGCTGCTGTGTCTGCTGGTCGCGCTCGCGGTCGTACGCCGACGGGGCCGCGCGCTCCAGGACTGGGTGTCGAGCGCTCTGGGGCTCCGGGCCCGGCGCCGGGCCGCCGCCGCCACGTCGTCCGCGGACGCGGAGCCGATGCTGGCCCCGGTCGCCGAGAACGTTCCCGGCTTCGCCCCGCACGTCTACGTCGACCGGAACCACCGGACGGTGGGGATGCTCGGCGACGGTACGTTCCTGACCGCCGTGGTGCGGGTCGAGGCGAGCGGCGAGTCGCTGCGGCCCGCGTTCGGCGCCCGGTCGCTCCCGCTGTCGCTGCTGGGTGACGCCCTCACGGTGGACGACATCGTGGCGGAGTCGGCGCAGTTGGTGCAGCAGGTGCGGTGCGCGCCCGCTCCTCATCTGCCGCAGCAGTCGGTGGCCCGGCTCTCGTACGCGCCGCTGCAGGACCAGACCGGTGCGCCCGCCCTGCGGATGACGTGGGTGGCGGTGAAGCTGGATCCGGAGCTGTGCCGTGAGGCCATCGAGGCGCGCGGCGGCGGCATGGAGGGGGCGCAGCGCTGTCTGGTGCGGGTCGCCGACCATGTGGCGAGCCGGGTCACGGGCGCCGGTTTCCAGGCGGCGGTGCTGGACCAGGACGAGCTGAACTCCGCGGTGGCCACCTCCGCGTGCGCCAATCCCATCCTGTCGGGGCGGGCGGGCCGCCCCGACGCCGCGCCGCAGCGGCGCACCATGGAGACGTCGCGGGTCTGGCGGTGCGACGACCGCTGGCACACCACGTACGCGGTGGACCGCTGGCCCGAGCTGGGCCGGGGCGCGACACCGCTGCCGCAGCTGGTCGCGCTGCTGACGTCGGTGCCCGCGTACGCGACGACGTTCAGCCTGACGGTACGCCGCGGGGCGCGCCAGGGCTCGACGAGCGTGGCCGGCCATGTGCGGGTCACCGGCGGTTCGGACACCGAACTCATCGGTGTGAGAAGGACGTTGGAGCAGGCCGCCCGGCACGCCAAGGTGGGGCTTGTACGGCTGGACCGCGAGCAGTTGCCGGGTGTCCTGGCCACGCTCCCGCTGGGAGGCGCACAGTGAGCAACCGGACCGAGCCCCGGCGCGGGCTGCGCGGCCCCCGTCACGCGGGGCACACCGTGGCCGCGGACCATCTGGGCGCGTTGTCGCTGCCGGTCGGCGACGACGGCGTGATCATCGGCAACGACGCGAACAACAAGCCGCAGCTGATCGGGTTCCATCGCCCGGTGCCGTACGACGTCACGCTGATCGGCGGGCTGTGGACGGCGCAGGTCCTGGCGCTGCGGGCGGCGGGCACCGGCGCCCGGGTGGCGGTCGAGACCGGTCGCGTGCAGGCCTGGACGACGCTCGCCCAGGCGGCGGGCGCCGGTCTTGAGTGCGTGTCCCTGTACGACGTGGGGCGCGTTCCGCCGACGGGTGCGACCGTGGGCAGCCCCGTGGTCGTGGTACGGGACTGCGGGATGCGGCCGCCGCGCGGCCGGGTGGTGTCCTCACCGTGGCAGTCCGTGCTGACGCTGCTCCCCTATCTGAGCCCCGTCGCACCGCGGTTGATGCGGTCCTCCGCGCTGGTGGGCGTCCAGCGGGTCTCCCCCGGCGAGGCCGAGCAGATCGGCCGGATCCTGGGGCTCGCGCGCGCCGAGTACGAGGCGCTGCCCACGCTGGCGGACGGGGTCACCCTGTGGGTCGCGGGGCGCGAACACCATTGGGTGATGACGAACCCGACCGACGCAGAGACGGGTCTGCTGGGCACAGCTCGCCGGATGGACTGATTCCTGTCCCGTTCGGCCCACGAACGCCCTTCCCGCCGGGGAACATGGACCACGCACCGAATCCGTTCGATCGAAGGGACGCCGTCATGGGCACCCAGCAGGAAAAGGACGAGCTCTACGCTCTCGACATCTCCGACGTGACCTGGCTCAGCGCCCCGGGCACCGAGGAGGCCGAGGAGCGCGTCGAGATCGCGCATCTGCCGGGCGGCGGCGTCGCCATGCGTTCCTCGCTGGACCCGGACACCGTCCTCAGGTATACGGAGGCGGAGTGGACGGCGTTCGTCCTGGGCGCTCGCGACGGTGAGTTCGACCTCACGTAGGTCCGGCGCCGGGCGGTCTCGTCACCGCAGGATCGCAGGGCGCGGTGGTGGACGGCCGCCGAAGTGACCTTCCACCCTTCGCCTTGTGCGCGTATGGCGGGTAATGCCCGGCTCGCGACCGCCCTTCCCTCACACGGGGTTCACCGGGCTGTGACACATGGCCGGTGGGGCGGCTTTTTGCCGTGCCCTACGCCCTGCCTGAGTTCGCCGGATGGCGATTAGGGTGGGTGGGGCGCGGCATGAAGAAACCTGCGAGCAGGTGATGCGCGTCGCAAGGGGGAGAGCCGGGCGAACCGGCACATCGGGAACGGTCGCCCCCACCCACCACGGCACAAGGGTGCTCGACCACACCAGGAGGCAAAGTGAACGGCGATCGGGACGAGATCCGCGGCGGATGGGACCTGCCCGTCGACGAGTCGTCCGACGCGGATCCCGCCGAGATGACGGGTGAGTTCACCATCGACTACACCCCTCCCGCCTGGTACACGCAGAACGCGGCGGGGGACTCGTCGGGAGGAGCGGGCTCGCACTTGGCGCCCCCGCCGCCGCCGGTCGGGGCGCCCCTGTCCTCGCCCGACCTGTCAGCGACGCCCGGCGGCTTCGAGCCCAACTGGGCGCCCGTGCCGCCGGCGCCCGCCGAGCCGGTTGCCCCCGCCGCCGAGGAGGCCCCGGCCGCGCCCGCCGCTCCGGAGACGCCGCAGGCACCGGCTCCGGCCGCTCCGGCTCCTGCCGCTCCGGCCGCGGAGGGCCCGGATGCCGGTCCGTTCGGCGGTGGCGATGTGGAGAGCGGCGCGACGATGCGGTTCTCGCCCGCCGCGCTGAAGCGGGAGATCGCTGAGCGCGAGGCGGAGGCCGCCGCGGCGTCCGACGCCGGTGCGAAGGGCGACGAGACGAACGACGAGAAGGGTGAGGAGGCCGATGCCCCGGTTTCCTCCGTTACGGGCTCCGAGGACGCGTCCCCGCCCGGTACGCCCTCGTCCGGAACGTCCTCCGAGCCGCCTGCCTCTCCCGCCTCGGACGCGGGCTCCTCGGATGCCCAGGACCGTGAAGCGGCCGGGGCCGGCACGGACGAGACTCCGGCCGCCGATGGCGTACCCGCCGCTGTTACGGACGCGGGCACGCAGGACGTCGTCCCGCAGGACGCCGCGCCCCAGGACGCGCCGCCGCCCGCCGCCGACGCCCCGCAGGCCGCCGCCGCACCGGTGCCGTGGTCGCCGCCCGCGCAGGGCGGCGCGCTGCTGCCCCTGCCGCCCGCCTTCCAGCCGGCCGCTCCGGCGCCCTCCGCACCGCAGCCCGCGGCGCAGTGGCCAGGTGCCGCCCCGGCGGACCAGGCGCCCGGCGGCTACGGCTTCCCCCAGGCAGCCCCGGCGGCGCAGCCGCCGCAGACGCCGCAGGCACCCCAGCCGGCGCACCAGCAGCAGCCGTTCCCCGGCCAGGCCCCGGGCGCACCACTGCCCTCGCAGGCCCACCCCCAGGCCCCCCAGGGCGCGGGCGGTTACGGCTTCCCGCCGCAGGGCGGCTACGGC
>NZ_QWFA01000057.1 GCF_003501885.1 Streptomyces globisporus | reverse complement strand
CCCGCCCACCGCTGGCGGGCCCCCGCCGCCGCCTGCACCACCGTCGTGCTGTGGGCCTCCGCCTTCGTCTCCATCCGCAGTGCGGGCGAGGCCTACTCCCCCGGCGCCCTTGCCCTGGGCCGGCTGCTGGCGGGCACGCTGGTGCTCGGAGCGATCCTGATCGTCCGCCGGGAGGGGCTCCCGAGGCGCGGCGCCTGGCCCGGGATCATCACCTCGGGAGTGCTGTGGTTCGGGCTGTACATGGTCGCCCTGAACTGGGGCGAGCAGGAGGTCGACGCCGGAACGGCCGCGATGCTCGTGAACATCGGGCCGATCCTGATCGCCCTGCTCGGCGCCCGCATGCTCGGCGAGGGGCTGCCCCGCCGGCTGCTGCTGGGGATGGGCGTCTCGTTCGCGGGCGCGGTCGTCGTGGGGCTCGCGATGTCCGGGCACGGCGGCTCCTCCGTGCTGGGCGTGGCCCTCTGCCTGCTGGCCGCCGTGGCGTACGCGGCGGGCGTGGTGAGCCAGAAGCCGGCCCTCGCGCACGGTTCCTCGCTCCAGATCAACACCTTCGGCTGCCTGATCGGGGCCGTCGCCTGTCTGCCGTTCACCGGGGTGCTGGTCTCCGAGGCCGCCGACGCCCCGCTGTCCGCCACCCTGAACATGGTCTACCTGGGCGTCTTCCCGACCGCGCTGGCCTTCACCACCTGGGGCTACGCGCTGGCCCGGACCACCGCGGGGAAGATGGGAGCGACCACGTACGCGGTCCCGGCGCTCGTCGTGGGGATGGCGTGGGTGCTGCTGGACGAGGTGCCGACCCCGCTCGGCATCGTCGGCGGGGTGCTGTGCCTGGCCGGGGTGGCGGTCTCCCGGAGCCGTCAGCAGACTGGGCCCACACGCGGAAACCCGGCCCGGCCGGTGGAGGGATCCCGTCATGACGAGGAGCGCCAAGCGGAACGGACGTAGCGGGGCCGAGGGCAGGGCGGGCCGGGACAAGCCCGCCGCCCCCGAGGAACGTGACGCCCCCGGGGCAGGCGCGCCCGAGCAGCGCGGCGCCACCGGGTCGCGCGCGCCCGACAACCCCGAGAGCCCCGGCGGCTCCGAGGCCGGCGGGCGGGCGGCGCGTCACGGCGGGGCGTATCCGGACGGGTTCGGTGTGCTCGACAGCGGGGACGATGATCCGGTCATCGTCACGCCGGAGGGCCACGCCCGCGACGCCTGGCGCGAGGACTACCCGTACGACCGCAAGCTGCGCCGCCGCGACTACGACAAGGCCAAGCGCGCGCTCCAGATCGAGCTGCTGAAGCTCCAGCACTGGGTGAAGGAGCGCGACGAGCGGCTGGTGATCCTCTTCGAGGGCCGGGACGCGGCGGGCAAGGGCGGCACGATCAAGCGGTTCACCGAGCATCTCAATCCGCGTGGCGCGCGGGTGGTGGCGCTGGAGAAGCCGACCGAGCGCGAGCGCACCCAATGGTACTTCCAGCGGTACGCGGCGCATCTGCCGAGCGCCGGGGAGATCGTCCTGTTCGACCGTTCCTGGTACAACCGGGCGGGCGTGGAACGGGTGATGGGGTTCTGCACGACCCGCGAGTACCTCGAGTTCATGCACCAGGCCCCGGGTTTCGAGCGGATGCTCGCCCGGGACGGCATCCACCTGGTGAAGTTCTGGTTCTCCGTCTCCCGCAACGAACAGCGCAACCGGTTCATGATCCGGCAGATCGACCCCGTACGGCGGTGGAAGCTGAGCCCCGTCGACCTGGCCTCGCTCGACAAGTGGGACGAGTACACGGAGGCGAAGGAGCTGATGCTCTTCCACACCGACACGGCCGACGCGCCCTGGACGGTGGTGAAGAGCAACGACAAGAAGCGGGCCCGGCTGGAGGCGATGCGGCATGTGCTGGACCGCTTCGACTACCCCGGCAAGGACCCGGAGGTGGTGGGGAAGCCGGACCCGCTGATCGTGGGCCCGGCCTCCCGGCTGTTCGAGGAGGGCGAGATGGACGCCCGGCTGCTGGGGCCGGTCGCCTCGACCTCCCGGACCACGGACTACTAGAAGACGACGAGCGCCCGGCCGCCCTTGCCCGCGATCATGTTGTCGAAGGCGGCGGGGATTCCGTCCAGGCCGATGTGCTCGGTGACCATCATCGACAGGTCGAAGCGGCCCGCGCGGATGTGGTCGGCGAGGACGGGCAGGTCGTGGGCCGGGTCGCTGTTGCCGTAGACGCAGCCCGTCAGGGACCGGCCCCAGTGGAAGATCTCCAGGGCGTTGAAGCTGACTTCCTGGTCCTTCCCTCCGATGCCGACGACCGTGGTGCGGCCGCCGCGCCGGGTGGACTCCCAGGCGGCCCGGATGGTGGCGGGCCGGCCGACGCACTCCACCGCGACGTCCGCGCCCTGGCCGCCGGTCAGCGTGCGGATCTCGCGCGGGGTGGTGGCGGAGGCAATGACGTAGTCGGTGGCGCCCGCCCGCCGGGCCAGCTCCTCCTTGGCCGGGGAGACGTCGACCGCGATGATCCTGGAGGCGCCCGCGATCCGGGCGGCCTGAAGGACGGCGAGGCCGACGCCGCCGATGCCGAAGACGACGACGCTCTCGCCCTCGCGGACCCGGGCGCTGTGGTGGACCGCCCCGTAGCCGGTCAGCACCGCGCAGCCGAGGAGGGCGGCGTCCGTGAGCGGGATGCCGTCGGGGGCGGGGAGGACGCAGTTGGCGGCGACGACGGTCTCCTCGGCGAAGGCCCCGACGTTGAGTCCGGGGTGGAGGTCGGTGCCGTCCGCCGTACGGGCGTGGAGCCGGGAGACCCCCTTCAGGGCGTCGGCGCAGAGCCACACCTCGCCGATCCCGCAGTGGAAGCAGACCCCGCAGGAGGGCGCCCAGTTGAGGACGACGCCGTCGCCGGGCGCGACGTGCGTGACGCCCTCGCCGACGGCCAGGACGGTGCCCGCGCCCTCGTGGCCGAGGACGGCCGGCACCGGGACGCGCATGGTGCCGTTGGACAGGGACAGGTCGGAGTGGCAGACCCCGGCGGCGGCGAGCGCGATACGCACCTGGCCGGGGCCGGGCTCCGGCAGGACGATGTCGGTGATCTCCAACGGAGCTCCGACGGCGGGCAGTACGGCGGCGCGGACCACGAACAGGCTCCTTATGAGTTACGCGGAAGGGGTTACGGAGGTCAGAACTGGAGCGACTTGGTCTGGAGGTACTCCGCCAGACCGTGCGGGCCCAGCTCGCGGCCGACCCCCGACTGCTTGTAACCGCCGAACGGGGCCAGCGGGTTGAACCGGCCGCCGTTGATGTCGACCTGCCCGGTGTCCATCCGGCGGGCGAAGGCCACCGCTTCCTCGTCGTCCGCCGCCCACACGGCCCCGGCGAGCCCGTACACGGTGTCGTTGGCGATCCGGAGGGCGTCGTCCACGTCCTCGTACCGCAGGATCGAGACGACCGGGCCGAAGATCTCCTCCTGGGCGATCGTCATGTCCGGGGTGACGTCGGCGAAGACCGTCGGGCTGACGTAGTAGCCGATCTCCCGGGGCGCGTCCGGGCCGCCCGCGATCAGCCGGGCCCCTTCCTCGATGCCCTGCGCGATGTAACCCCGCACCCGGGCCTGCTGCTTGGCGTTGACGAGCGGACCGACCCGCTCCCCGGCCACGTACTTGGTGACGGCGTTCGCCGCCAGCTCGACGGCCTCGTCGTACCGTTCGGCGTCCACCAGCATCCGGGTCCAGGCGCTGCACGTCTGGCCGGAGTTGGTCATCACGTTGGCGATGCCGACGTTGACCGCCTTGGCGAGGTCGGCGCCGGGGAGGATCACATTGGCGGACTTGCCGCCCAGCTCCAGGGCGACGCGCTTGACCGCGGCCCCGGCGGTGGCGCCGATCTGCCTGCCGACGGCGGTGGAGCCGGTGAACGAGACCAGGTCGACGTCCTCATGGGCGGCGAGCGCCTGACCCGCGACCGGTCCGAGGCCGGTGACGAGGTTGAAGACCCCCGACGGAAGGCCCGCTGCCTCGGTGGCCTCGGCGAAGAGCTGGGCGGTGAGCGGGGTGTCCTCGGCGGGCTTGAGGACGACGGTGCAGCCCGCGGCGAGGGCGGGGGCGACCTTGGCGACGATCTGGTGGAGCGGGTAGTTCCAGGGGGTGATCGCACCGACCACGCCGACCGGCTCCAGCAGCACGGTGGAGTTTCCGATCCGCTCCTCGAAGGCGTGGCGGGCGGCCAGTTCGGCGTACGAGGCGGCCACCAGCACGGGCACGCCCGCGTGGACCATCTGCGACAGCGGCAGCGGCGATCCCAGCTCGGCCGTGATCGTCTCCGCCAGCACGTCCTTGCGGGCGGCCAGCGCGTCGGCCAGCGCGGTGAGCCGGGCGGCGCGCTCGGCGGGCGGCGTCGCGGCCCAGGCGGGGAAGGCGGCGCGCGCGGCCCGCACCGCCGCGTCGACGTCCTCCGCCGTCCCGGCCGGCACGTGGGCGATGACCTGCTCGTCGGCCGGGTTCACGACCGCGATCGTGTCCCGGCCGACGGCGGGCCGCCACGCACCGTCGATGTACATCTGGTCATGGGCCTGCATGGCTGTTTCCTCCCGGACGGGCTGTGCGGAGCGCCGAAGCCGTGCGGCGGGCGCGGGGCACACGTCGCACCCGCCCAAACTAGCGCCGTTAGTTTTCCGACGCCAGAGAGCCTTCCGAGACACCGGTCACGCCGTCGCACCGTATCGCCACGGGGGGCTACTTGCCGGAACGGCATGATCCCTTGCCCCGGCAGTGGCCGACCGGACAAGACTGGGACGAGACCGGCGAGCTCGCACGCTCGCCGTACCGACCGAGGAGGCACCATGACCGCCACCCCCCGCACCCGGCGCCGGGACACCCCGCCGCCCCGGACCGGCGACAGCGAGGCGGAGGTGTTGCGCGGCTTCCTCGACTACCTGCGCGCCTCGATCGCCGCGAAGGTCGAGGGCGCCCCCGGTCCGGAGGCCCGGGCCGCCGGGGTGCCTTCGGGTACGAACCTGCTGGGGCTGCTCCACCATCTGACCTCCGTCGAGCGGACCACCTTCCTCGGGGACCGCGTCACCGACTGGCCGTCGACGTTTCACGCCGCCCCCGAGGACGGCGTGGCCGAGGTCGTGGCCCGCTATCGGGAGGCGGTCACGGAGGCGAACGCCGTCCTCGACGCGTGCACCGACCTCGGCGCACCGCTGCCCCGAGCCCAGCCGAACAAGCCCGCCCCCAGTGTGCGGTGGGCCCTCACCCATCTGATCGAGGAGACCGGGCGGCACGCCGGTCACGCGGACATACTCCGGGAGCTGATCGACGGTTCGACCGGTCGCTGACCGCATCGGTGGCGGGCGCGTGGGCGGGCGCCGGCTCCGTCTTCGTACGGCCCTCGTCGGCGGGCGGCTGTTCGGTACGGCCCTCGCCGCGCAGGCCGAGGCCCGCCGCGCCGACCAGCCCCACGCCGAGCAGGACGAACGGGGCGGCCACCCCCACCGCGCCCGCGATCAGGCCCGCCGCGGCCGGGGCGGCGACCTGGCCGAGCCGGTTGCCGGTCAGCCGGAGGGCGAGCGCGGTGGAGCGGGCCCCGTCGGGGGCGGCGCGGACGACCGTGGTCATGGACAGCGGCTGGCCGACGCCGAGGCAGAAGCCGAGCACGGCCAGCATCACGGCGAGGACGGGGACGGAGACCGGGAGGGCGACGCCCGCGCAGAGGAGTCCGGCGAGCAGGCAGCTGGTGGTCAGCAGGGCCCGGCGGCCCAGCAGCCGCAGCAGCGGCGTCATCACCAGCCGGCAGGCGATCGTGGCCGCGGCCCGCAGGCTCAGCAGCAGGCCGACGGTGGCCGGCGCGATGGAGCGGTGTTCGCCGACGACCGGCAGGTAGGCGGTGAGGATGTCGGTGGCGGACAGCACCGCCATGCTGACGAGGATGCCCGAGGGGACGCCCCGCGCGCCGAGGATCGTCCGGACGGGGACCTTGCCGTCGGTCGGCGGCCGGGTGTCGGTCGTCCGGCGGTGCTCGATGCGCCAGAGCGAGGTGAGGGCGACCGCGCAGACCCCGGCCGAGACGAGGAGCGCGAGCGCGCTCGTACGGCCGAGGGCTCCGCCCTGCCCGGAGATGAGCGCGCCCGCCGCGATCGGGCCGATGAGCTGGCCGAGCGAGGCGCCGATGGTGAAGTGGCCGAAGTTGCGGTCCTGTTCGTGGGGTGCGGACTGCCGGGCCACGATCGACTGCGCGCCGATCACGAAGCACAGGTGGCCGAGGCCCATCACCCCGCTCCAGGCGGCCATCGCGGGCAGCGAGGAGACGAGGCCGCTGAGCGCGCAGCCGCCGGAGATGAGGAGGGCGCCGAGCGGCAGCAGGGGCGCGCAGCGGCCGTGGTCGGTGCGGCGGCCCAGCGGTACGGCGACGAACAGCGGGAACAGGGCGTACACCCCGGCGATGACGCCGACAGCTGTTTCTTCCGCGCCCAGCGCGAGGGCCCGGTAGGAGACGGCGGGCCGCGCCATCGACACCGCCCCCTGCGCGAAGGCGAAGGCGATGACGAGGCGCAGCAGCCAGCCCCTGCCGGGCCCGGATCGCGGTCGGACGGTCATCACATGATGCCGAAGAGGATGCCCGCCGCGAGCACCACGAGGGAGGTGAGCACCGCCCACTTGACGGTGAAGCGGGTGTGGTCGCCGAACTCGACCTTCGCCATGCCGACGAGGACGTACACGGCGGGCACGAGGGGCGAGGACATGTGCAGGGCCTGACCGGCCAGGGAGGCGCGGGCGATCTCCAGCGGCGAGACCCCGTGGGCCGCGCCCGCCTCGGCGAGGACGGGCAGGACGCCGAAGTAGAAGCCGTCGTTGGACATGAAGTAGGTGAGCGGCAGGCTGAGCAGGCCGGTGACGATGGCCATGTGCGGGCCCATCGCCTCGGGGACCGCGCCGACGACCCAGTCGGCCATGTGCTCGACCATGCCGGTGCCGGTGAGGACCCCGGTGAAGACGGCGGCGGCGAAGACCATGCCGGACACGTTGAGCACGTTGTCGGCGTGGGCGGCGATCCGGGCCCGCTGGTCGGGCATGTGAGGGAAGTTGACGGTGAGCGCGAGGGCCGCGCCGAGGAGGAAGAGCACCGGGATCGGCATCAGTTCCATGATCATCGCCGTGAGCAGGGCGGCGGTGAGTCCGGCGTTGAACCAGTAGAGCTTGGGGCGGAGCGTGGGCCGGTCCGGGTCGAGGCCCTGGAACGCGCCGTCGTCCGCGTCCTCGTTCTCCGTACCACTGGCAAAGGCCCCGGACCCGGTTCCCGTACCGCCTGCGGAGGCGGCGGTGCCCTTGCGGAGGCGGTCCTTGCCGCCGGTGCCGCCGGTGCCGGCCGGGACGGTCTCCGGCTCCGGCTCCCGGGCGAGCGCCTCGTCGAGGGTGAGCATCCCCAGGCGCTTGCGCTCCCGGATGCCGAGCACGTACGCCAGCACGAAAACGGCGAGCAGGCCCATGGCCAGCGCCGGGATCATGGGCACGAAGATCTCGGAGGCGTCCAGCTTGAGGGCGGTGGCGGCGCGGGCGGTGGGGCCGCCCCAGGGCAGGGTGTTCATGACGCCGTT
The DNA here is from genome assembly GCF_003501885.1 of Streptomyces globisporus. Classification (GTDB taxonomy): domain Bacteria; phylum Actinomycetota; class Actinomycetes; order Streptomycetales; family Streptomycetaceae; genus Streptomyces; species Streptomyces globisporus_D. The sequence continues at coordinate 42,992 of NZ_QWFA01000057.1, read as the reverse complement.
GGCGGTGGCCGCGACGCCGGTCATCACGACCAGGCTCATCTTCAGGCGTTTGTAGAGGGGATACATCGCCGAGACGGTGATCATGAAGGTGGTGGAGCCGTCGCCGTCCAGCGAGACGATCGCGGCGAGCACCGCCGTACCGACCACGATGCGCATCGGGTCGGCCTGGCAGAACTTCAGGATGCCCCGGACGATCGGGTCGAACAGGCCGACGTCGATCATCACGCCGAAGTAGACGATGGCGAACATCAGCATGGCGGCGGTGGGGGCGAGGTTGCCGACGCCTTCGATCACGTAGTCGCCGAGCTGGGCTCCTTGTCCGACGGCGACACAGAAGAGTGCGGGGATCAGTACCAGCGCCGCGATCGGCGACATCTTCTTCGTCATGATCAGGACCAGGAAGGTCGCGATCATGGCGAAGCCGAGGATTGTCAGCATGGGGGATACCTAACGTTCATCCTTGAACTCCCACCGGTCTCGGCGGTCGGTCCGGATGACGTTAGGGGCCTCCTCGAAGAGTTAACAAGACGTTGACGCGTGAGCAATACGAGCAAAACCCCAGGTCAACGCGGTGATGCTAGGGCAGCTTCTGGTGAGCTGGGGTGACGGAGACCGGAATGGCGTTCAGGACCGCGGTGCCGGACAGCGGATCCAGGAGCGTGCCGTCGAGCAGCTGGTTCACGTTCGCCCCGGGGTCGGCGGCGGCGACCGACATGCGGGTGCCGGGGCGGCTGTGGCCCCAGCCGTGCGGGAGGCTCACCACCCCGCTGCGCACGGTGTCGGTGATCTCGGCGGGGGCCTCGATCCCGCCGCCCGACGACTCGATGCGGGCGGTGTCCCCGTCGGCCAGCCCGAGGCGGGCCGCGTCGTCGGGGTGGATCTGGAGGGTGCAGACGTTGGACCCGCCGGTGAGCGAGCCGACGTTGTGCATCCAGCTGTTGTTGGAGCGCAGATGGCGGCGGCCGACGAGGACGAGCGGGGCCGGCCGGTCGCCCAGCGCCCGGCGCAGGCGCGGCAGATCGGCGGCGATCGGCTCCGGAAGCAGTTCGACGCGGCCGGAGCGGGTGCGCAGGACCTCCGGGAGGCGGGGTTTCAGCGGGCCGAGGTCGATGCCGTGCGGGTGGGCGAGGAGTTGCTGAAGCGTCAGCTCGTACGGGCCGAGGCGCAGCAGCAGGTCCAGTCGCCGTTCGGGGCCGCTCTCGCCGGTGAGCCCGGCGGCCAGCTCCTTGGGGGCCCCGGCGCGGGTGAGGGCGGTGTCGACGGCCAGGTCGTCGACGGCGGAGGGCGGCGCGCCGTGCATGCCGCTCACCGCGAGGATCAGCCGGGCGTGGATCTCGCTCTCGTCCATCCGCCCGTCCTCCAGGGGGACGGCGGCGCGGGTGTAGCGGACCTGGTTGTGGACGGCGAAGTTGTTGAACGCGAAGTCGAAGTGGGCGCTCTGCGAGGGCGGCGGCGGGGGCAGGACGACGTCGGCGCGGCGGGAGGTCTCGTTGAGGTACGGGTCGACGCTGACCATGAAGTCGAGCCCGTCGGCGAGGGCTGCGTCGAGCCGGTCGCCGTCGGGCGCGGAGAGCACGGGGTTGGCCGCGATGACCACCAGGGCGCGGATACGGCCCTCGCCCGGGGTGTCGATCTCCTCGGCGAGGGCGGCGATGGGCAGTTCGCCCTTGGCCTCGGGGTGCCCGGAGACCCGGCTCGACCAGCGGCCGAGCGCGAAGCCCTTGCCGGGGGCGGCGTTACGGGTCCCGGGTGCGGCGGCACGTGGGGCACGGGCCGTGGCGGAGAGCGGGAAGAGCGCACCGCCGGGCCGGTCGAGGTTGCCGGTGAGGATGTTGAGGACGTCCACCAGCCAGCTGGCCAGGGTGCCGTGCTCGACGGTGCAGCTGCCGATGCGCCCGTAGACGGCGGCGGTGGGGGCGGCGGCGAGTTCGCGGGCGATGGCGGTGATGGTGTCCGCGTCCACGTCGCAGGCGGCGGCGACCGCGTCCGGGGTGAAGTCCGCGAGGGCGGCGGCGAGTTCGTCGAGGCCGTCCAGGTGCTCGGCCAGCGGCCCGGGGTCGGCGAGCTTCTCGTCGATGAGGGTGTGCGCGACGGCTGCCAGGAGCAGAGCGTCCGCGCCGGGCCGGATCGCGACGTGTCGGTCGGCGAGGCGGGCGGTGCGGGTGCGGCGCGGGTCGATGACGGTGAGGGTGCCGCCGCGCCGGCGCAGGGCCTTGAGCCGGCCGGGGAAGTCGGGGGCGGTGCACAGACTGCCGTTGGATTCCAGCGGGTTGGCACCGATCAGCAGGAGGTGGCCGGTGCGGTCGAGATCCGGTACGGGGATGGCGTGCGCGTCGCCGAAGAGCAGGCCGCTGGAGACGTGCTTGGGCATCTGGTCCAGCGTGCTCGCGGTGAACACGTTGCGGGTGCGCAGGGCCCCGAGCAGGAGGGGCGGATAGAGGAAGCCCGCCATCGTGTGCACGTTGGGGTTGCCGAGGACCACGCCGACGGCCTGCGGGCCGTGGGCTTTCACGAGGTCCGGTATCCGCGCGGCGATCAGGTCGAACGCCTCGCCCCAGGCCGCCTCGCGCAGCTCCCCGTCCTCGCCGCGCACGAGGGGGAGGCGCAGCCGGTCGGGGTCGGCGTCGAGCCCTCCGAAGGAGGCCCCCTTGGGGCAGATGAAGCCCCGGCTGAAGATGTCGTCGCGGTCGCCGCGCGCACCGGTGACGGTGGTCCCCTCGATGGTGAGGGTGAGGCCGCAGGTGGCCTCGCAGAGGGGGCAGATACGCGGTGCGGTGCGGGAATCGTGGGACATGGGCCCTCCCCGGGCGGCTGCGGCGACGGCACGCGGACATGGGCCGGGCGGGGACGAGCCCGAAAGCCCCGGCACGGGCGAGCATACCGACCGGTACGCACGGTGGGGAGGTGTCGCACGAAGGAGAAGGCGGGCGGGGCCCGGGCAGGGGCCGTCGCTCAGTCCAGCGTCTGCGCGAGATAGGACCTGACCAGGGTCCGGGTCTCGGCGATGATGGCCGCGTCCCCCGAGGGATCCGTACGGAAGGCGAGTTGCAGCAGCGCGTCGGCGGCCTCGACGCTGACCAGGATCGCCCGGGAGAGCCCCTCCTCGGGCCGGCGGCCGAGGTGACCGGCGAGCAGCACGGCGAGCCGGTCCGCCAGCCGCCGGTTGGCGTCGTCCGCCGCCCCCTCGGCGGGGAACGGCGGCCCGAAGTCGACGAGCGCGAAGCCGGGGACGCTCCGTTTCATCGCCAGGTACTCGTCGAGCACCGCGTCGATGGCGGCGCGCCAGTCGGCGGCGGGCAGGTCCGCGAGCCGGGCGGCGATGCGGTCCGCGTAGGTGTCCAGGTTGCGCAGCGCGAGGGCGTCGACGAGCGCGCGCTTGTTGGAGAAGAACCGGTAGACGGAGCCGATCGGCACCTCGGCGCGCTCGGCGACGGCCCGGGTGGTGAGCTGCTCGTAACCGGTCTCGTCGAGGAGCCCGGCGCAGGAGTCGAGTATCCGGGCCAGCCGGTCGGCGCTGCGCTGCTGCACGGGGGCGCGGCGGAGGTTCGGGTTGACAGGGGGCTGAGGAGGCACGGGCCCATGATGCCGTGCCCCGCGCACGGACCGGACACCGGAGGCGACAGGGCCGGCTCCCCCGGGCACACGCACCGTATGGCGCGATGTATGCCGTTGACGCGCCCCGCTCCTATTCCTACGGTGGTGCATAGGATTCGTCGTCCGGCGGATCCGAGGGCTTTCTTGGGCACCGGGAGTGCGGGATGAGCGCGATCGACCAGGCGAGGAAGACGGCCGAGGGGCTGACCTATTCCTCCGGCTTCGGCAACGAGCACAGCTCGGAGGCGGTGCCGGGGGCGCTCCCGCACGGCCGCAACTCCCCCCAGCGCGCGCCCCTCGGGCTGTACGCGGAGCAGCTGAGCGGCTCCGCGTTCACCGAGCCGCGCGCGGACAACCGCCGTTCCTGGCTCTACCGGATCCGCCCCTCGGCCGCCCACCCGGCGTTCACCCGCACCGACAACGGCGCCCTGCGCTCGGCCCCGTTCACCGAGACCGTGCCGGACCCGAACCGGCTCCGCTGGAACCCGCTGCCCGACCCCGCGCCCGGCACGGACTTCCTGAGCGGACTGTGGACGCTCGGCGGCAACGGCGATGCCGCGCAGCGCGCCGGGATGGCGATCCATCTCTACCACGCCAACTCCTCGATGACGGACCGCGTGTTCAGCGACTCCGACGGCGAGCTGCTGATCGTCCCCGAGCGCGGCGGGCTGCTGCTCCGCACCGAGCTGGGCCTGCTGCACGTCGAGCCGGGCCACGTCGCGCTGATCCCGCGCGGGGTCCGCTTCCGGGTGGAGCTGCTGGAGGAGACCGCGCGCGGTTACGTCTGCGAGAACTACGGCCGCCCCTTCGCGCTGCCCGACCTCGGCCCGATCGGCGCCAACGGCCTGGCGAACGCCCGGGACTTCCTCGCCCCGGTCGCCGCGTACGAGGACCACGACGGCCCGGTGGAGGTGGTCAACAAGTTCTGCGGGAACCTCTGGTCCGCGACGTACGACCACTCGCCGCTCGATGTGGTCGCCTGGCACGGCAACCACACCCCGTACGTCTACGACCTGCGCCGGTTCAACGTGATCGGCACGATCAGCTACGACCACCCCGATCCGTCGATCTTCACGGTGCTGACCTCGCCGTCCGACACCCCGGGGCTGGCCGGGGTGGACTTCGTCGTCTTCGCCCCGCGCTGGCTGGTCGGCGAGGACACCTTCCGCCCGCCGTACTTCCACCGCAACGTGATGAGCGAGTACATGGGCCTGATCGACGGGGCGTACGACGCGAAGGCCGACGGCTTCGTCCCCGGCGGCGGCTCCCTGCACAACATGATGTCGGCGCACGGCCCGGACCGGGAGACCTTCGACCGGGCGAGCGCGGCGGAGCTGAAGCCGCAGAAGATCGACGACGGTCTGGCCTTCATGTTCGAGACCCGCTGGCCGGTCACGGCGACCGAGCAGGCGGCCTCCGCCGGTCATCTGCAGCGCGGTTACGACGACGTGTGGCAGGGTCTGAGCCGCAACTTCCGGCCGTAGCCGACGGGCACGGAGGCCCGGAGGGGCGGAATGGGACGCGACGGGGACGGGGACGACATGACCGAGAGCCATGAGCAGGCCGGGGCGGACAGCGGCGTGGACCAGCCACGCCATCCGCCCGCCTTCGCCCCCGACTCCCTCGTCCTGAACCGGAAGCTGCCGCTCTGGTACCAGGTCTCCCAGTCCCTGCGGGCCTCCATACTGGGCCGCCCGCAGGACGCCTCCGCCCGGCTGCCCACCGAGGAACAGCTCGCCGCGCACTACGGGGTCAGCGTGCTCACGATGCGCCAGGCGCTCAAGGAGCTGGAGACGGAGGGTCTGATCAGCCGGCACCGGCGGCGCGGCACGTTCATCGAGCCGCGCGCCCGGCGGGTCTCCCCGGTCCGGCTGCTGGGTTCGGTCGACGCGATCGTGGCCCAGCAGTCCGGCGAGGCGACGACCGTGCTCGGCCACGGCCCGGTGCCCCTGCCCGGCGATCTCGCGGAGTTCTTCCCCGACTGCGCCGAGGTGACCCGCTACCGGCGTCTGCGCCGCGACGGCGAGAGCGACGAGCCCACCAACTGGGCGGAGAACGCGGTGCGCCCCGACATCGCCGCCCGGATCGACGTGGCCGACCTCGAACGCTGGCCGATGACGAAGGTCCTGCGCGATGTCGTCGGGGTCAGGATCTCCCGGATCACCGACACGGTGGAGGCCCGGCTCGCCGACCCCGTCACCGCCGAGCTGCTCCAGGTCCCGCTGCTCAGCCCGATCCTGCACTACACGGGCGTGACGTACGACGAGGAGGGGCGCGTGGTGGACGTGGCCCGGATCCGCTACCGGGGCGACCGGTTCTCCTTCTCCGTGACGGTGGAGGCCCACTGACCCCGCTCCGGGGGGACACCGCCCGCCGTTACGATGCGAAGAGCCACGACCGACGGGTCACCGCGGCCAGGTCACGGCGGACAGGGGAGGGACGACTCGGTGGCAGCGCGCAGGACGGCGGCGGCCGGATCCGGCGGGGACACGGAGTCCTCGCCGCTCGAAGCGTTCGTCCCCCTGGACGAGCTGATGCCGTGGTCGGTACGGCCGCTGAGAACCGGCCGCGCCTGGGCGAGCGGCCCCGACCCCGTGGCGCTCCGGGCCCGCTGGGAGCGGCTGGCCGGCGCCGAAGCCGCCGAGCAGGAGCGGCTGTTCGCGCCCACCCGTTCCCGTACGCCGCACACCTCGGTCGCGGCCCTGCCCGGCCAGTCCACCGGCACGGCCCGCTTCGCCCGGGACCCGGGCCCCTGTCCCGACCCCGTACGGATCCTGCACGGCCCGTACGACGAACAGTGGCTGCTCCCCGACCACCGGCTGATCGACGCGGCCCGTCCGGAGCTGTGGCGGGTCGCCGACGAGCAGCAGCTCTTCGCGGTCGAACACAGCGCCGCCCCCGAGGACGCCGGGCCCGCCCTGTCCGTGACCGCGCTGCTGCCCGACGGGCACTCCCCGGCCGGGCGGCCCGGCCGGATCAGGCCGCTTCACCGCAGGCCCGGCGGCACGGAGCCCAACCTGGCGCCGGGGCTGCTGGACCTGCTGCGCGGGCGGCTCGGCGGCAGGGGCGCCGAGCCGGACGCGTTCACCCCGGAAGCGGTGCTGGCCTGGGTCCTGGCCGCCGCCCGGCCCTCCGCCTCGGGCGTCCTGGTCCCGCTGCCGGCCGACGCGGAGCTGTGGTCGGCGGGGGTGGCGCTCGGCCGGGAGCTGCTGCGGCTCCAGTCGCGCGGGGCCCGGGGCGGGGAGCGGCCCCGGCTGCCGGGCGGGCGCAGGCCCTATGTGCGGGCGGCGCTCCCCGACCGTCCCACGGAGCTGTCCTACGACGCCGGGGAGGAGGCGCTGATCGTCGGCGACGGCCGGATCTCGCCGGTGCCCGCGGAGGCCTGGGAGTTCACGGTGGGCGGGGTGCGGGTGCTGGAGCTCTGGTTCGGCCGCCGGGCTGCGGCAGCGGCGGGCCGGGGGCCGGACGGCACGGCCGCGGACGGCCTCGACGCGGTCGGGGCGCGCGGCTGGCCCCGGGAGTGGACCTCGGAGCTGCTCGAACTCATCACCGTACTGGCTCTGCTGGACGGCACGGCGGGCCCCCGGAAGGAGTTGCGGGCCGCGCTGGAGGCGGGGCCGCTGATCGGTCCGGCCGAGCTGCGGGCGGCGGGCGTGCTGCCCGTCCCGGCCCCGGCGCGGCGCCCCGCATCCGTCCTGGGCCACCAGGAGGAGGGGCCGGAGGGGCAGTTCGCGCTGCTGTAGCGGCGGCCCGGGCAGCGGAGGGTGGCGAAAGCGCCGGTCAGCAGGTATGCACGGGGTCATGAACACATTGCCCCTCCCCCTCGACGGCATCACGGTGGTGGCCGTCGAGCAGGCGGTCGCCGCCCCCTTCGCCACCCGGCAGCTCGCGGACCTCGGAGCCCGGGTCATCAAGGTGGAGCGCCCCGACGGCGGTGACTTCGCGCGCGGCTACGACACGGCGGCGCGCGGTCTCGCCTCGCACTTCGTCTGGTGCAACCGCGGCAAGGAGTCCCTCGCCGTCGATCTCAAGGACCCGCGCGGCCTCTCGGTGGTGCGTGAACTCGTTGCCGGGGCCGATGTGTTCGTCCAGAATCTGGCGCAGGGAGCGGCGGCCCGGCTCGGGCTCGACGCCGCCTCGCTCTGTGCCGCGCACCCACGGCTCGTGGCCGTCGACATCTCCGGGTACGGGGCCGGCGGGCCGTACGCCCACAAGCGGGCCTACGACATGCTCGTGCAGTGCGAGGCCGGGCTCGTCTCGGTGACGGGGACGGCGGAGCAGCCGGTGAAGGCGGGTGTTCCGGCGGCCGACATCGCGGCGGCCATGTACGCGTTCTCCGGGGTGCTCGCGGCGCTGCTGCGGCGGTCGGCCACCGGGCGGGGCGGCCCGGTGGAGGTCTCCATGCTGGACGCGCTGGCCGAGTGGATGGGCCACCCGCTGCACCAGGGGATGCACGGGGCCACGCCCCCGCCGCGTACCGGTCTCGCGCACTCGGTGATCGCTCCGTACGACGCCTTCACCACGGCCGACGGAGAGCAGGTGCTGCTCTCCGTGCAGAACGACCGGGAGTGGCGGCGGCTGGCGGAGCAGGTGCTGGGGCGGCCCGAGCTGGCCGGGGACCCGGACTTCGCGACGAACGCGGCGCGGACCGCGAACCGGGAGCGGACCGACGACGCGGTGGGCCGGGCGCTGGCACACCTGACGGGCGAGGAGGCGCTGGCCGGCCTGGAGGCGGCGGGTATCGCCTGTGCCCGGCTGAACACGGTGGCCGACGTCGCGGCGCATCCGCAGCTCGCGGCACGGGACCGGTGGCGGGAAGTGGGTTCACCGGTGGGGCCGTTGCGGGCGCTGCTGCCGCCGATCACGCTGCCGGGCGGCGAGGATCCACGGATGGGTGCCGTACCGGCGCTGGGCCAGCACACCGATGCGCTGCTGCGAGCCCTGGGGATGACGGACGAGCAGACATCGGTGCTGCGCCGGGACGGAGTGATCGCCTGACCCGGTCCGTCCCGAGCGGTGGGACGGCTCGGTCCCGGGCGAGCCGGGCCGTGGGTCAGCGGCGGCTGCCGAAGAGCGAGCGCCGCAGTCGCCGCAGCGGCGCGAAGAGCGACACGCGGGCGCTCCTGCTCCGGCGGGTGTGCGCGGCATCACGCGAGGTCAGCTCACGCATGAGCAGCGTCGCTTCGGCCGCTTCGCGCTGCGGGACGACGGGACCGCCGAGCACCGCGAGATGGCGGTCGAGGCGCGTACTGGTCGCACCGCTCCCGCATGTGATGGCAGGCACACGCGGCCTGCTTCGCACCGTTATCTGTTCCATGTCACTCCCCACCCGTACGAGGGCACCCGGTCCGGGCAGGTTAACCCTATCGTCCCGCGGTGACACCCGTGTATCCCGGCCACACGATTGCGCACACATATACGGAGGTTGACGGGCCGTTACCGAATCCGCGCGATTCCAGGACGACTTGGGGCAGTTCGACAGGTTTGCCCCTTAGGTCGCCGTCGTTCGGGCCCGAAGCGGGAGGCCCCGACCGGCGAGGACTCCCGCAACTCCCGCATGAGGCGGCCGACAGAGGAACGCGCCGGTCAGAGAGCCGACTTGAAGACCGGAAGATAGCCTCCCGACTGTCCGGCGGCGGTGGGGTGATAGGACTCGCCGATGTTGAGCCAGTTCACGCTGTGCAGCCAGGAGTTGCCGGAGCAGATCTCATGCCCGGTGAAGGTCGTCCTGACGTCGCCGAAGGTGAAGCCGTGGTCCGCCGCCCGCTTGGCGGTGGCCGTGTTCAGGTGGTCGGACGCCCCGTTGATCGCGGAGCGTTCCTTCTCGCTCAGACCGGCGACGCAACTGCCGCCGAGCTGGTAGAAGCGGGGGTAGCCGAGGACGACGACCTGGGCGGAGGGGGCCTTGGAGCGGATGGCCGAGTACACGGAGTCGAGCCGGCCCGGAAGGGTGGAGTCGACGTAGGCGCGGGCGGTGGCGATCCGGTTGAGACAGGTGGCCTCGGACTGGAGGACACAGGTCGTCATGACGTCGGCGAATCCGGCGTCGTTGCCGCCGATGGAGATCGAGACGAGGTCGGTCGAGGCGTTCAGCCTGCCGAGCTGACTGCCCGTGACGTCGTTGGTCCTGGCGCCGGAGCAGGCGGCGAAGTCGAAGGACGAGGGGGAGTTGGCGGCCGCCCAGAGGGCGGGATAGGCGCGGCTGCTGCGCTTGCAGCTGGAGCCGTCGTAACTGCCGGCTCCGACGCCGGAGGAGTACGAGTCGCCGAGGGCGACGTAGTCGACGGCGGCGGCGGACGAGTCGGCGTTCGCGACCCCCGCACCGGTCAGGGCGAGGGCGGCGCCGAGCAGGAGAGAGGACGAGAACGCCACGAGTCTGGACATTTTCATGGAACCTCCTTGAGCAGGGGGTATCTGCCTACTCCGTAGTAGCAGCACCCTCGCCCGACCGGAAGTGTCCATGCCAAAAATAGAGTGGAGTGCTTCCGTCCGCCCCCGGCGGTTCAACGGGCGCTCATCGAAACCCTCCTGTCGCCCCGTCGGCTGCAGCACCCCCGGGGCGCCCTGCACGCGCCGGGAAACCGGGTGCGCGGGGTTCCCCCGTGCCGGATCATGAGCGCCATGCCCGACTCCCCCGCATCCGCTCTGCCGATCCGGCTCACCCTCGACGACAGCGATTCACCGTCCGACGTGGTCGACGCGCTCTTCCTCGGCCGCTTCGCGACGGGCGAGCAGCCGTACTCCCACAGCTCCTCCCTCGACCGGATCAAGGCCGGGGCGACACTGCTGCCGCCGGACGCCCGGGTGTTGCGGACCACCCGCGACGACAACCGCAGCTCGACGCTGGCGGAGGGCGAGGGGTGGACCCTGCTGGTCTCCCGGTGGAACCGGGGCGCGGACGTCACCGTGACCGCGACCAGCGCGGAGCTGGCGGAGAAGGTCCTCGGCCGGGCCACGGACGGGGCGCGGGACGAGCCGGAACCCCAGCCCGACAACGTGACGATGGGCTTCTGGTACGTCTCGCCGACCCGTGGTCCGCACCGCACCAGCCGCCGGATCGCCGCCGGGAGCTGGGACGAGGTCCGCCCCAACTACACCGCGCCGGTGGCCGATGCCATGGGCCGGCTGATGAAGGTGACCCCGGACGACATCGCGGGCCGGCTGCTCCTGCTGCACGGCCCGCCCGGCACCGGCAAGACCTCTGCGCTGCGCACCCTGGCCCGTTCCTGGCGCGAGTGGTGCCAGGTCGACTGTGTGCTGGACCCCGAGCGGCTCTTCAGCGACGTCGGCTATCTGATGGACATCGCGATCGGCGAGGACGACGGCACGGAGAAGGGCCGGTGGCGGCTGCTGCTCCTGGAGGACTGCGACGAGCTGATCCGCGGCGAGGCCAAGCACACCGCGGGCCAGGCCCTGTCCCGGCTGCTGAACCTGACGGACGGTCTGCTGGGCCAGGGCCGCAACGTGCTGGTGGGGGTCACCACCAACGAGGACCTGGAGCGGCTGCACCCGGCGGTCGTCCGGCCCGGCCGCTGCCTGGCCAGGATCGAGGTCGGCCCGCTGAACCGCCAGGAGTCGGTGGCATGGCTGGGCACGGACGAAGGCGTGGGCCGGGAGGGCAACTCCCTGGCCGAGCTGTACGCGCTGCGCCGGGGCATCGGCCCCGCGTCGGTGCCGAAGCAGGACACGGGGGCGAACGCGGGGCTTTACCTCTGAGCCGTACGGGCCAAGGGTTACGGCTTACACCCTTGGGCCCGGGGCCCGGCTTACGGCTGCGGGGTCAGTCCCCGTACGCGGCGCGGACCGCGTCCTTGGCCAGCGACAGCGCCTGTTGCCGGGTGAGGCCGAGCCGTTCGGCGGTCTCGGCATACTGCTGCGCGGCGGTCGCGGCCCGCTGTTCGGCCGCTCCCCCGGCGGCCGCGACGAACGTTCCGTTACGCCCCCGGGTCTCGATCACCCCGTCCGCCTCCAGGGCCCGGTAGGCCTTGGCGACGGTATTGGCGGCGAGGCCCAGCTCCTCGGCGAAGCCGCGTACGGTCGGGAGCCGGTGGCCGACGGGCAGCGCACCGGAACGGGCCAGTTCGGAGAGCTGGGTGCGCAGTTGCTCGTACGGGGCGATGCCGGAGTCCGGGTCCAGGACGATCTTCTCAGTCACGGGCCGATTGTCCCCCACCGGCGGAAAAAGGGGAGGCGTTCGGGGCGCGGCTGCGCATACGGTCCACCGCATGACTGTGATCGTGCGTGATTTCCGCCCGTCCGACGCGGAAGCCTGGACCCGGGTCCGCCGGGCCTCGGTCCCCTGGATGGTGGCCACCCCCGAACAGGTCGTCCACGACCTGACGCACGCCCATCCGGACAAGCACTACCGGCTGCTGGTCGCCGAGGAGGACGGCGAGATCATCGCCACGGCCCAGGCGGGCATCGCCCACGAGAGCCCCGAGCCGGGGCAGGGCTACTTCACCCCGCAGACGCTCCCCGGCCGCACGAACCGCGGCGCGGGCTCGCTGCTGCTGCGCACGGCGGAGGAACATCTGGCCGGGGTCGGGGCCACGGTGCTGTACGCGTGGGTGCTGGACAACCCGGAGAGCCTGGAGTTCGCCCGTAAGCGGGGCTACGAGCCCAAGCGCTCGGCCCACTTCCAGCGGCTGGACCTGGCGGGCGGCACCCTGCCGCCGTGTCAGGAGCTGCCGCCGGGCGTAGAGCTGCGGACCGGGGCGGACTTCGCCGACGACCCCCGGGCGCTGTTCGAGGCGGACTCCGAGGTGACGGCGGACGAACCGGGCGACATCACGTCCGAGCTGGACGACTACGAGGACTGGCTGACGAACGTCTGGCGGCACCCGGCCTTCGACCAGGGGCTCACGTCGGTGGCGCTGGTGGACGGGAAGGTGGCGGCGTTCAGCGCGGCGACCACCGACGGCGAACGGACGTATCTGAGCTCCATGACCGGCACCCTTCGGGAGTTCCGGGGGCGGGGCCTGGCGAAGCTGGCGAAGAACGACTCGCTGCACCGGGCGCGGGCGGCCGGCTACACGGACGCCTACACCTCCAACGACACCGGCAACGGCCCGATGCTGGCCGTCAACCAGTGGTTCGGCTACCAGGTCTGCGCGACGGAGGTCCGCCATGTCCGCACCCTCTGAGCCCCACGCGGGCGGCTCGGACGAGCTGGTCGTGGCCCTGACCAAGGCGGGCCGCACCAAGATCCGTTATCCGGCGGAGCTGGTCCGGGACGACGGTGTCCGCGTGACCGTCCGGGCGCCGTGGGCCGCGCCCGGGGTGCGGGACTTCGGCTTCGTCCGGTTCGAGCCGGGCGACGTGTTCACCGAGCACTACTGGCGGGACCGGTGGTTCGCGGTGAAGGAGGTCCGCACCGGCGACGGCGGACTCAAGGGCTGGTACTGCGACATCGCCCGGCCCGCCGTACTCGCGGACGGGGTGCTGGCGGTCGAGGACCTGGACCTGGACCTGTGGGTCTCGGCCGACGGCTCGTGCGTACTGCGGCTGGACGAGGACGAGTTCGAGGCGAGCGACCTGGCTGAGCGTGACCCGGCGGCAGCCGGTGCGGCGGCCTCGGCCCTGGACGAGCTGGAACGCCTGGCGAGGTCCGAGGGGCTGGCTCCTCTGCTGGCCTGATCCGACCGGCCCCGCCCCCCGGGCCCGATGTACGGCTCCCGGCTCAGAGGTCGCACGGGGGTTCCCCGCACGGCACCCGGCTCAGGGGCCGGGCCGGGAGGCGGCGACCAGCTCCACCTCGTACCCCGCCGGGTCCTCCAGATAGGCGGCCTGGTGCCCGTCGCCGCCCGCGTACGGATGGCGGTCGGGGAACAGCAGGCGCCAGCCGTACGCCGGGGCCTCGGCCGTCAGGGCGTCCAGAGCGGCCCGGTCCCCGACGTGGAACGCCAGGTGGTTGAGCCCGGGGCGGCGGCGGTCGTGATCACCCGCGACCAGGTCCGGGGACTGCTCCAGCACGACATACGCGTCGCCGCGCCGCCAGCTGCGGCCGTGCGCCCAGTGCTGGTACGGGACATGGCCGAGGCGGCCCAGCAGCCACCCCCAACTGCGTTCCGTCGCCGCCAGGTCCGCCACCCACAGCTCGATGTGGTGCACCCGGCCGGTGGTCTCCCCGGCGGCGGGCAGCGGGACGGCCCGCCCGGCACCGCCCGGAACGTACGCGATCGGCTCCCCGTCCCGATGCCAGTGGATCATGAAGTACTCGCCCGCCCGGTAACCGTCCAGGCCCGCACGGCAGTACGCCACCATGTCGTCCGGCAGCGCGGCCAGCGGGAACCAGGCCAGCTCCGAGCACTTCTCCGGCTCGGTGTTGCGCGGCGGGCGCTCCGGGTCGTACTCCGCGACGAAGAACCAGCCCATGCGCGCCCCGCCACCGGGGCCCCGGTGCTGCATCACCAGGGCCACCCGCAGCTCGTCGGGGTCGAGATGGAGGCCGATCTCCTCTGCGGCCTCCCGGATCATCGCCTCGCGGACGTCCTCGCCGTCCTCCGCGTGGCCGGAGGGCATGTGGAGCAGTCCGTCCGCATAGCCGGTGTTGGAGCGGCGGGCCAGCAGGACGTCCGGGCCCCGGCGCAGGATCAGATGGACGTCGACGACCTCGGTGTGGCGGTGGGGCGGCATCGCGCGGGCGATGAGCGCATAGCGTTCGTCGTCGACCTCCTTGCCCCAGAGCCGGCTGTCGGAAGCCAGGTCCTCGTGGTGGATGCGCTCGGTGTGGGCCGAGAGCAGGGCGGTGAGCGTGGTGGCGGACAGTCCGGTGCCGTTCCACACGCCTTCGACCAGGACGAGCCGCCCGCCCGGCTTCAGCAGGCCGAACCAGTGCTCCAGGGCCGCCGCCGGGTCGGGCAGCAGCCAGACGACATGCCGGGCCACGACCACGTCGAACGCCCGCTCCCCGACCGGGGGCCGGGCGGCGTCCCCGACGAGGACCTCCGCACCGGTCCCGGCGAGCTTGGCCCGAGCCAGCTCGGCCATGCGGGGCGAGCGGTCGACGGCGGTGACGCGGTGGCCCTGACCCGCGGCGAGCAGGGAGAGGCTGCCGGTGCCGCACCCCAGGTCAAGCACGTCGCCGCGGGTGGCGGGCAGCCAGCTCTCCAGCCGCCCGGCCCAGGCGTCGCGCACCGCGGGGTCGAGGAGCCCGTGGTCGGGCTCCTCGTCGAAGGATCCGGCCGCCGCGTCCCAGTCGATCGTGGTCATGGCTCCGATGCTCTCAGCCGCCACTGACAGTGCGGGACTCCTCTGCCGTTTTCCGGTCACCGCGCAACCGCGCGATCAGCCGGCCGATCAGCGGCCAGGTCACGATCAGCACCACGATCACGTAGACGGTGACGGAGAACGGGGTGTTGACCAGGCCGGTCACACTGCCGTCGCTGATCTGGAGGGCGCGGCGCAGCTGCTGTTCGGCGGCCGGGCCGAGGATCACCCCGATGACGGCGGGCAGCACCGGCAGCCCGTACCGCCGCATACCGAACCCGATCAGCCCGATGACCAGGAGGATCACCAGGTCGAGGGACTCGCCGCCGACCGCGTACGCGCCGACGGCGGCGAAGAAGAGGATGCCCGCGTACAGATAGGGACGCGGGATCCGCAGGAGCTTCGCCCAGACGGGCGCGAGCGGCAGGTTGAGGGCGAGCAGCAGCACCATGCCGACGAACAGCGAGGCGATCAGGCCCCAGACCAGCTCCGGTTCACGCTCGAAGAGCAGCGGGCCGGGCTGGATTCCGTACTGCTGGAAGGCGGCCAGCATCACGGCGGCGACGGCGGTGGTGGGCAGTCCGAGGGTGAGCATCGAGACGAGGGTCCCGGCGGCGGAGGCGGAGGCGGCGGCCTCGGGTCCGGCGACGCCTTCGATGGCGCCCTTGCCGAACTGGTCGCGGTGCTTGGAGAGCCGCTTCTCGGTGACGTAACTGAGGAAGGTGGGGATCTCCGCACCACCCGCCGGGATCGCCCCGAACGGGAAGCCGATGACGGGCCCGCGCAGCCAGGGTTTCCAGGTGCGCTTCAGATCGGCCCGGCCGAGCCAGGGCCGGCCGACGGGGATCGGCTTTCCGGTGGAGCGGCGCAGGTGGGCGGCGACCCAGAGGGCCTCGCCGATCGCGAAGAGCCCGACCGCGACGATCACCACGTCGACCCCGTCGGCCAGGTGGAGCGAACCGAAGGTCAGACGCTGCTGGCCGGTCATCTGGTCGAGGCCGACCAGACCGATGGTGAGGCCGATGAGGAGGGAGGCGATGCCGCGGATGCGGGAGGCACCGAGGACGGAGGTGACGGCGATGAAGGCCAGCACCATGATGGCGAAGTAGTCGGGTGCGCCGATGCCGATGGCGAGGGATGCGACGGTCGGGGCGAGGACGACCAGCAGGATCGTGCCGATCATGCCGCCCGCGAAGTGACCGATCGCGGCGGCGGCGAGCGCCTGGGCGCCGCGCCCGCCCTTGGCCATCGGGTTGCCCTCGATCGCGGCGACCACGGCGGCGCTCTCGCCGGGGGTGTTGAGGAGGATCGAGGTGGTGGAGCCTCCGAACATCGCCCCGTAGTAGATGCCCGCGAACATGATGAACGCGCCGGTCGGGTCGAGTCCGTACGTCACCGGGAGCAGCAGCGCCACGGCCATCGCCGGGCCGATGCCGGGGAGCACGCCGATCGCCGTGCCGAGCAGGACGCCTATCGCGGCCCACAGCAGGTTCATCGGAGTGAGCGCGGTACCGAAGCCGTCGATGAGGGAGTTGAGGGAATCCATCGGTCAGAGCACCCCCATCAGCGGGCCGCCCGGAAGGGGGACACCGAGCAGGTTGTCGAAGACGAAGTAGGTGAAGAGGGAGAGCCCGGCGGCGATGAGGGGGTCGCGGTCGTAGTGGCGGCTGCCCAGCGCGTAGGCGGCCCCCCAGAAGAGCAGCGCCCCGGCGATCGGGAAGCCGAGCGGGCCGATCAGGACGGCGGCGGCGAGGAAGACGCCGGTGAGCAGGAGGACGGTGCGCCAGTCGGCGGGTTCGTCGAGGTCGACGTCCTCGCCGCCCTCGGCCTCGCCGCGTCCGCCGCGCAGGACGTCGACGGCGAGCAGGGCGCCGACCAGCAGGAGCCCGGCGCCGACGACGAAGGGGACGGTGCGGGGGCCGATGGGACCGCGTTGGGCGATGTCGACGTCCATGGTGAGGGCGTCGGTGAGCACGAGCACGCCGAGTGCGAACAGCAGGACGCAGACGCCGAGTTCGGAGCGTTCACGCAGCCAGGCACGGGCACCGCCACTGGCTCCGGCGGTCCCGGCGGTCCCGGCCGATCCGGCGGGTCCGGCGGGTCCGGCGGACCCGGCGGGTTCTGTCGATTCGGTGGTCACAGCCCCAGCTCCTTGAGGACGGTGGCGACGCGCCGGTCCTGCTCGTCGAGGAAGTCGCCGAAGGGTTCACCGGCGAGGAAGGCGTCGTCCCAGCCGTTCGTCTTCATCGACTCCTTCCACTCCTTCGAGGCATGGAGCTCGCGGATGAGACCGGTGAGCTTGTCGCGTTCGGCGTCGGAGAGACCGGGCGGGGCGACGATGCCGCGCCAGTTGGTGAACTCGGTGTCGAGTCCGGCTTCGCGCAGAGTGGGGGCGTCGAGGCCCGGCACGCGCTTGGGGCCGGTGACGGCGAGCAGCCGCAGCTCGCCCGCCTCGATCTGGTCGCGGTACTCCCCGAGCCCGGAGACCCCGAAGCCGACCTTGTTGCCCAGGATGGAGGCGAGGAGTTCGCCGCCGCCGTCGAACGGCACGTAGTTGACCGTCTTGGGCGCGATGCCGGCGGCCTGCGCCATGAGCATCGGGGCGAGGTGGTCCGGGCCGCCGGGCGAGGAGCCGCCGCCGACCGGGACCCGGGCCGGGTCCTTCTTCCAGGCGGCGAGGAGATCGGCGATGGTGCGGTAGGGCGAGTTCTTGGCCACCACCACGATGTCGGGCTCCTCGGTGAGCCGGGCGATCGGGGTGGTGTCGGCGAGGGTGCTCGGGGACTTGTTGGTGTGGACGGCGCCGACGACGCCGAGGCCCATGGAGAGGGCGAGCTTGCCGTTGCCGTGTTCGCCGACGAGCCGGGTCAGGCCGACCGTTCCGCCGGCGCCCGGCAGGTTGAACACCTCGATGTTGTGGGTGAGCCCGGCGTCCTCGGCGTTCTTGGCCATGGTGCGGGCGGTGATGTCGTAACCGCCGCCGGGGGTGTTGGGGACCATGAAGCGGAGCCCGGGAATCTGAGTGCCGGTGTCGGAGCCGTCGTCCGTGGAGAGCAGGGGTGGCCCCACCACCACGAGCAACGCGGCCCCGAACAGGGCGAGGAGAGTGCGCAGTCGCACAGGTTCCGCCTTTCGCTGTGAAGTGGCCCACATGTTGCCTGCGCGTTAAGAAGCTGTCTCTCTTCCGGTATCAACGGACGTTGTGGTCATTGAGGTCGCGGCCTAGCGTGGCGGCGTGACAACTGTGCTGGTGGTGGACGACGACTTCATGGTCGCGAAGCTGCACGGCCGCTATGTGTCCGCGATGGACGGTTTTACGGTGGTCGGGGTGGCGCACACCGGCGCCGACGCCCTGCGGGCCGCCGAGCGGCTGCACCCCGATCTGGTGCTGCTCGACATCTACCTGCCGGACATGGACGGGATCGACGTGCTGCGGGCCCTGCGCACGGCGGAGGAGCGGGACGCCTCGCGCCCCAGCACGGACGCCCTGTTCATCACGGCGGCCCGGGACGCGGGCGTGATCCGGGCGGCGCTGCGGGCGGGAGCCCTGCACTACCTGATCAAGCCGTTCAACCGCTCCGCCCTCCAGGAGCAGTTGCGCCATGTCGCCTCGCTGCGGACCCGCCTGGACGAGCTGGGAGAGGCCCGCCAGGAGGACGTCGACCAGATCTTCGGCACCCGCCCACCCGGCTCCCGCGAGCTGCCGAAGGGCCTGGCCGCCCCCACGGCCGACCTGGTGGAACGCACCCTGCGCGACCACCCCGGGGGCCTGTCGGCATCGGAGTGCGCCGAGGCGGGATCCCTGTCCCGGGTGAGCGCGCGCCGCTACCTGGAGTGGTTCACCGGAACGGGCCGCGCGGAGGTGACGCTGCGCTACGGGGGGACGGGGCGACCGGAGCGGCGGTACCGCTGGAAGGGGTGAGGGGTCCGGGGCGCCGCTGACGGCGCACGCTCAGGAGGTACCGCGAGCGCGCCGCTCCTCCCAGGCACCACACACGATCGCGTGGGCGCGCCGGAACCTGTGGTCGGGGTCCTCCGCCAGATCGACGGGCGCCTGGAGTGTGACGGCTCGGCTGTCGGCCCGTATGAGCTGGATGAAGGTGCGGGCGCTGGGCCCACTGCCGGTGCGCACGGTGGTGACGGCCTGCACCTCCTCCCAGCGGCACACCTGCCGGGCGGGCCACACCCCGGTGGTGACCCCGTCCTCGTCGATACGGGTCCCGCCGGCCGACCGGCGCCAGGACTGCACCGCCCCCGTCACCACCGGCAGACATACGAGAGCCGCCGCCCACAGTGGCAGCGCGGCCCCGCTGCCCGCGCCCAGATACAGAACGGCGAGGGCATAGGTCACCAGCCATCCCACAGCGATCCACCGCCACAACCGCCGCTGCCCGGGAAGCACGGCGTACTCCAGCGGCAGACTCTCCTCCCGCACCGGCTCGCCCTCGCCCCACCGGTCGACCGTCACCGTTCGCCCTCCCCCGTCGGGCTGCTGCGCCCGTCACCGTCGAGTATCGCGCGCCGCGCTTCCTGAGCGCCCTCTTAGCCCTTCCTTAAAGCGACCATAAGGATCACCCTCACCCCCTCCCAACAGCGGTTTTCGCCCTCCCGAACGGCTAGCTTGCTGATCGCCACCCCCGACAGCAGTGCCGTATCGAAGGAGATCCACCCATGACCGCTCGTCGCAAGGCCGCCGGAGTTCTCGCCCTCGGACTCGCACCGCTCGCGCTGGCCGGGCTGACCGCCACGCCGGCCGTCGCGCACGGTTCGCTGACCGACCCGGTGAGCCGGGTGTCGGCGTGCTTCGCGGAGGGGCCGGAGAGTCCGAAGTCGGCGGCGTGCCAGGCGGCCGTCGCGGCGGGGGGTACGCAGGCGCTGTACGACTGGAACGGGGTCAACATCGCCAACGCGGCGGGCAAGCACCGTGATCTGATCCCGGACGGCAAGCTCTGCAGCGCGGCCAACGACAAGTTCAAGGGCCTCGACCTTCCGCGCGCCGACTGGCCGGCCACCGCGCTGTCGGCGGGCAAGCACACCTTCCGGTTCCGTGCGACGGCCCCGCACAAGGGGTCGTTCGAGCTGTACATGACCAAGCCGGGGTACGACGCCACGAAGCCGCTGGCCTGGTCGGACCTGGAGGCGAAGCCCTTCGCCGAGGTCACCGACCCGGCGCTGGTGGACGGTTCGTACGTCTTCGACGGGACGATCCCCGAGCGTTCCGGGCGGCAGCTGGTCTACACGATCTGGCAGCGTTCCGACTCCCCCGAGGCGTTCTACGCCTGCTCCGACGTGACGTTCGGCGGCGGGTCGGCGGGCGGCGGGTCGGCGGAGAAGGAAGAGGCTGAGCAGGGGTCCGGTGGTGACGCCGGCGCCGAGGCTCCGGCGCCGGCCCCCTCCGCGCCGTCCGAGGAAGCGATCACCGAGGGCGCCGAGAAGTCCTCCGTCGAGCACAACGGCCACGGCGACGACGACGCGGGCACCGGGGCGAAGGTCACCGCCGCCGCTCCGGCCGCCCCGGAGACGAAGGCCGAGGGCAACACCCCCGAGGTCAACACCGCGAGCAAGGACGAGGTGCTGGCCGAGACCGGTGGTTCCAGCAGCAGCACCTACCTGGCGATCGGGGGCGCCGGAGTGCTCGCCGCCGGTGCGGCCGTGCTGTTCGCCTCGCAGCGCCGGCGGGCCGCCGCCGCGACGGGGCGCCACAGCCGCTGACCGCAGCGCCCCTCTCCGTACCCCTGCCGCGCCCCTCCGGGACGTCGGGCGAGGGCGTTGGCCACCTCGTGGAAGGCGATGCGGTCGATGGTCCCGATCGCGACATGCTCGGAGAGGTCGAGCGGGCACAGGTCCTGAAGCAGCACGCTGCGTACGTTCGGCCCGTCCAGGTACTGCGTACGGTACGGGGTCACGACCTGGTCGTACTTGGTCGCGATGACGGTGTAGCGGACGCCGGGAACGGTGTCGCCGCCCGCCGTGAGCTTGGTGATGAAAGGCGACCCCGCGACCTGGTCGGCGAGTCCGGGGGTCTTGTCGCTGATGAACTTCTCCACGCCGGGGAAGTACGGCAGCAGCTTGGTGAGGCCGAGCAGCGTGGTGCCGTGGTTGTCCGGGGCAATGCCGACGAGGGCGTTGACCTTGTCGGCGCCGCCGAGGAACTTCAGGTAGTAGTTCGGCATCATGCCGCCCTGGGAGTGACCGACGATGTCGGCCTTCGGGGCTCCGGTGGCGTCGAGCACCTTGTCGACGAACACGTCGAGCTGTTCGGCGGACTTGTCGATGGGTCCGAGGCCGTGGAAGAACGGCACGCCGGGGAGCTGACCGTAGTCGAGGGAGAAGACGCAGTATCCCCGGTTGACCAAGTAGGGGGCAAGGACCAGCCAGTTGTCGATCGAGTTCCCGAACGTTCCGTGGACCAGGACGACCGGGCGGGGATGAGCGGCGGAAGGCTTGCAGGAGTAGTCGTTCCAGCCTCGCGATGTGGCCGCTTCGGCAGCAGCGGGGGCCGCGCTCGCGGTCGCCGTGGGGGCGACGAGAACGGTGAGGGCGAGAAGCAGGGCGGCGAGCAGACTGCGCGTGCGGGGAACGCGCGCAGCACGGATCCAGGGCAGCATCGTGTGGTCTCCTTGCGGCTCAAGGGAGGTGCGATGGCGGTGCGCCCTGTGGCCCGGACCACAAGCTGAGTGTGCTCATGCCAAATTACGCACGAGTAAGCAGGCGAGGGAAGTTACGCGTCGGTAAAAACTGGCACGGCCTCGGCCCGGATCGCGTAATGGGTGAGGGACGGTGGCGACGCCGCCACTCCCGTCGCGCATGACGGCGTGCGCATGAGTATGTCGCGCACCCCGATACGAGTACCTGAACCGATGCGGTGGGCCGCGGGACCGCGTTGGATCACCACATGGACACCACAGCACCGCAGCCGCACCAGCCGACGCAGCCGACCGAAGAGGGCCCGGCGGCGGCAGAGGGATCCGCCACCACGGACCGCACGCGCTTCTGGTCCGGCCTGTGCGCCGGTCTCTTCGTGCCCGCCGCCCTGCTCGCGGGGCTCCTGACCCTCACCGGCGAGCGAGCGGGGCGCTGCATGACGTACGGGCAGCAGTGCGGCGACGCGCTGCCCGACTGGCTCTTCGGCTGGAGCATCGCTCTGGCCGTCGTCGCCTGCGTCGTCGCCCTGGCCGCGACGGCCGTACGCACACGCCAAGGAGCCTTCGCCGCCCAGCTCCTCGCGGAGTTCGTGGCCCTGACGGTGATCCTCAGCCACACGTGATCCGTGCCCGACGGTCGCACGCGGCGCGCGAACGCCGCCCCGAGGACACCTCGGCGCCCCCGCCCGTCGAACACCCCAACTCCCGGTGCCGGACGAACAATTCCTGATGTCCGCTCGGTGCGACATCTTGGCATGACGCGTTCATGACGACATGCTGCTCCTGCTCCCTCGCACCACCCGGCGAGGAGCACCTCAGGAGCAACTCCATTCACCCCCACGGAGGTCGTCCATGCGTCGTCGCTTCACGGTTCCGCTCGCCGCCGTCGCCCTGTCGCTCCCCCTCACCCTGGGCTCCGCCGTCTCCGCCTCGGCCGCCCCCGCCGACAAGCCCCAGGTGCTCAGCTCCTGGACCCAGACGAGCGCCTCCAGCTACAACGCCTGGAACTCGGCCCGCAACAACCAGGGCGCCTGGGCCGCGTACGGCTTCGACTGGTCGACGGACTACTGCAGCAGCTCCCCCGACAACCCCTTCGGCTTCCCGTTCCAGAAATCCTGCGCCCGCCACGACTTCGGGTACCGGAACTACAAGGCCCAGGGCACGTTCTCCGCCAACAAGGCCCGGATCGACTCCGCCTTCTACGAGGACCTCAAGCGCGTGTGCGCCGGCTACTCGGGCGCGACGAAGACCTCGTGCAACAGCACGGCCTGGACCTACTACCAGGCCGTGAAGGTCTTCGGCGTCTCCCCGGCGGAGGCGGGCACCCGCAATCTGCCCCAGGCCGCCTGAGCCCGTCCGCGTCAGGACATACGAGAAGGGCCCCCGGCGAACCGGGGGCCCTTCCTCGCGCCGTCGTACGGTGGAGCGGTGGTGCGTGTCAGCCGATCTCGGCGCCGTAGGCGGCCAGCGCCTCCGGTACCGGCTGGAAGAAGGTCGTACCGCCCGAGGAGCAGTCGCCGCTGCCGCCCGAGGTCAGACCGAGCGCGGTGTCGCCCGCGAAGAGGGCGCCGCCGGAGTCGCCCGGCTCGGCGCAGACCGTCGTCTCGATGAGGCCGTTGACGATGTCGCCGTTGCCGTAGTTGACCGTGGCGTCCAGCCCGGTGACCTCGCCGTCGTGCACCTGGGTGGTGGAACCGCTGCGGGTGACCGCCTGGCCGACCGTCGCGTCACCGGCCTGGGTGATCGCCTGGGTGGAGCCGTCGTAGAGGTTCACCTCGCTCGGGTGCTCGATGTCCGAGGTGTACTTGACCAGGCCGTAATCGTTCTCCGGGAAGCTGGAGCCCTCGTTCGCCCCGATCTCCGCGCCGCCCTGCGAGTCCGACCAGCTGGTGACCGACTCGGTGCAGTGGCCGGCGGTCAGGAAGTACGGTTCGCCGTCCTTGACCACGTTGAAGCCCAGCGAGCAGCGGGAGCCGGAGCCGAAGATCGCGTCGCCGCCCGCGATCAGCGGCTTGAACTCACCCTTGGTCTTCGCGAGTTCGGCCTTGCCGCCGAGGCCGTCGACCACGGCCGAGAGCTTCTTCCAGGCCGCGCCGTCGACGGTGCTGTCGGCGGTGACCTTCACCTTGTTGGTCACCGGGTCGACCGCCCAGGACGTGCCCGGGATCGTCGCCTTGTCGGTGAGGGTCTGCCGGGCCGACTTCAGCTCGGCGAGGGAGTTCTCCACGATTCTGGCCTTGGCGCCCGCCTGGCGGACCTGTTCGGCGCCGGCCTCGTCGACGACGTTCACGACGAGGGCCTTCGCCGAGGTGTCGTAGTACGAGCCCGCCGCGTCCGCACCCAGATCACGGTCCAGGGTGTCGGCCAGCTTTCCGGCCGCGCCCGCGCTGAGGGTCTTGGCCGCGAACTGCGGCACATCGTCACTGGCGTTCGCAGACTGGAACGTGAATCCCGCTGCGACCAGGGCAACGACGGCCGAGCCGGCCAGCGTCGCGCGCTTCCTGGATATGCGTCGATGCTTCAACTTCGACCTCCTGTGGGGCCGTGCACGGATCATGTGGGGTGCCCGTACACGGAGGATGGGGCGCCCACTATTCCGAGGCCGGGAAACGCACACAAGGCCGACTTCCGGACGTGCACACGACACCGACGCTTCACCCTCGGGTCGTTCACTTACCCACGGTCATGCCATGTCGGTTCCCTTCGCAAACACCCGGTGCAACCGTCGGCGGCCCCAGGGTGAGGACTAGTCCTGTCCGATTTTCGCCCCCTCGGTCCGGATGATGGTGCGGTCCGTCCGGATGGCGGCGGGAATCGTCCGCCGACGGCCTCCCAGGACCTTCACAGTTCCTCGTCGACGAACGGTCCCCGTAACGCCCCTGATGGGTCATCATCGAAACGGCGGCAGGCACCGGGAGCGCATCGGGTCCGGGCCCGCCGGGTGACCGGGTGACCGAGCGGGGGAGGCACGGGTGCGCGATCGGGTGCTCGCGGCGGACGGGCGGCATCTGATGGTCGAGCGGATGGGCGATCCACGGGGAAGACCGGTCTTCCTCCTCCACGGCACTCCGGGCAGCAGACTCGGCCCCGCTCCCCGCGGCATGGTCCTCTACCAGCGCCATACACAGCTGATCGCGTACGACCGCCCGGGCTACGGCGGCAGCGACCGGCACGAGGGCCGGCGGATCAGCGACGTCGTCGAGGACGTCCGCGCCATCGCCGACGCGCTGGAACTCGATCGCTTCGCCGTGGTCGGCCGCTCCGGCGGGGCGCCGCACGCCCTGGCCTGCGCGGCGCTGATGCCGGAACGGGTCACCCGGACCGCGGCCCTGGTCAGTCTCGCACCCCGGGACGCGGCCGGGCTCGACTGGTTCGAGGGGATGAGCGCGTCCAATGTGCTCGCGTACTCCACGGCGGCCGACGACCCGGAGTCCCTGGCGCAGTCCTTCATCGTCCGCTCGGCACAGATCCGGCAGGACCCGGTCCGGCTGCTGGACGATCTGCGCCGGGAACTGACGGACTCCGACCGGCTGGTGGTCAACGACGCGGGCATCCGGTCCATGCTGCTGCGCAACTTCAGCGAGGGGCTGCGCCATTCGGCGTACGGCTGGATCGACGACGCCATCGCGTTCTGCCGCCCCTGGGGTTTCGACCCGGCCCACATCGTCGGCGAGGTGCTGCTCTGGCACGGGGAGAAGGACGTCTTCTCCCCGGTCGGCCACTCCCGCTGGCTGGCCGGACAGATCCCGGGCGCCACCACCGTACTGGAGCCGAGGGCGGCGCACTTCGACGCGTTCCCCATGCTCCCCCGCATCCTCGACTGGCTGCTGGACGAGCGGGAGCACTGCGGCGGGAACTGACCCCGGCCGCCTCGCGCCGGGAGGACGAGGGGTGTCCGGCGGATCAGGGCCGGATGCCCCCGAGCCTCCCGGCGCGAGGTGTGTCACACCGACATGGGTTCCAGCTCCCGCCGGAACCGCTCCTCGGACCGGGCGATCCGGACCAGCGGATGATCGTCGCCGAGCTGGCGCGACAGGTCGGGAACGATGTCCGCCCGCAACTGCACCGCCTCTTCCTCGCGCCCCATGGCGTCCAGCGTGACCGCCATGTTCGAGGTCATGGCCAGGGTCTCCGGATGGTGCGCCCCGAGCGCATCCCGCAACTGGCCGCACAGCCGCTGCTCGGTCTCCAGCACGATGTCCAGCTCACCCCGGTCCGCCGTCGCGCTGGCCAGGTTCATCACACAGAACAGGGTGTTGGGGTGCTCCCGGCCGAAGGCCTCGCGCATGCCCGCGACGACCAGTTTCAGCACCCGCTCCGCCGCTTCCGGCTCTCCGGCCCCGGTCAGATAGACGCCGAGGTTGTTCTGCGCGGCCAGGGTGTACGGGTGCTTCTCCCCCGGCACCTTCATGTACTGGTCGACGACTTCCTGCGCCGTGTCCCTCGCCTCGGCACTCTCCCCGGCCGCGAACAGGTCCGCGGCGAGGTTGAGGTCGCAGGCCAGTGAATCGGGGTTGGCGGTGGTGTACTTCGCCCGGTACCGGGCGCGGGTCGCCACCGTGAGACGGCGCGCGTCCTCCAGTCGGCCCGCCCTGCGCAACGACACCGCGAGGCTCTTCGCGGCGCTCAGCGTCGCGGGGAAGCTGCGGCCCATCGTCTCCTTGAAGCTGTTGTACGTCGTGCTGAGCAGTGCCGCCGAGTCCTCGTAACGCCCGACTTCCCGCAGGTCACGGGCGAGGTTCATGGCCGAGGAGAGGCTGTAGGGGTGTTCCGCTCCGAGCACCTGGGAGCGGAGGTCGTAGACGTCCTGGTCGATCTCCCGGGCGCGGGCGTACTGGCCGACGCTGCGCAGGTTCAGCGCCAGGTTGTTGGCCGCGGCCAGGGTCCGGGGGTGGGAGTCGTGGAAGATCTGCCCGAACCCCTCGTGGGCCTCGGTCGCCATCTCGATCGCCCCCGCGTAATCCCCCAGCAGCCCGAGGTCGATGGCCAGGCTGCTGGTGGTCATGTACGTGTGCGGGTGCTCGGGTCCCAGCACCTCGCGCTGGCGTTCCAGGGTGACCTCGTCCAGCTCCCTCGCCTCCACGTAACGTCCGCGTGTGCGCAGGATGTTGGAGAGGTGGAAGCGGAGGTAGAGGTACTGGAGATCGCGCTCGCCCAGCTTCTCGCGCCAGAGCTCGCGCAGATCCTCGCCCAGCGCCCACGCGGTCCTGACGTCACCGCGCTTCCAGAGGTAGCGGACCCGGTCGATCAGGAGCCTGCGGGTCTCCGGCTCGGTGCAGTTGCGGGCGTCGGAGGGGCCGAGGTGCGGCCAGATCGTGGCGAAGGTCGGCCAGGTGGCCGGATTGTCTATCGGCTCGTCGTCGTCGGGCCGGGCCCCGGCGAGGATGCGGTGCACGACGTGCCGGGCCTCGCGCTGCTCCTCCTCGCTGAGCTGTGCCTTGATCACGGCCTGGACGAGGCGGTGCACCTGGATGGAGTTGGAGACCTGGTCGACCTTGGCGAGGGCGAAGCGGCCGATCTCCCGGATGACCCGGCCGAGCACCAGCTTCTCCTGGAGCGAGGAGTCGTACGGCTTCAGCGCGTCGATCATCTCCTTGCTGTAGAGGAGGTTCGCGGAGATCGGCTCCGGGGCGAAGAAGGCACAGAGCTGAAGCAGCCGAACGGCGGCGGGCGAACGCTCCTTGAGCCGGGAGATGGAGATGTTCCAGGTCGCTGCGACCGGCTCCGGGTAGCCGGCCGGCTGGTTGAGCGCGAGGACCTGGGTCGCCTGCTGGGCGAGCTGTTCGAGATAGGTGCCGATGGGGGTGGCGGTCTCCGCGATCCAGGCGGCCGCCTGCTCCACGGCCAGCGGCAGGTCGCCCACCGCGGTCGCCACCTGGTCGGCGTCCTCGTCGCTGAGCCCCGGGGCCCGACGCTGGAGGTGTTCGATGGACTCCTCGCGGAGAAAGACGTCCACGGGCAGCGCGTCGCCGTGCTGGGACCAGCTCTGGTTGCGGGAGGTCACCAGGATGTGGCCGGATCCGCCCTGCGGGAAGTAGCGGCGCAGCTGCTCGGGGTCGTCCGCGTTGTCGAAGACCAGCAGCCAGCGGTCGGAGGGCACCCCGCGCCGCAGCAGGTCGACGGCCTCCTGGGAGGCGGCCGCCATGTCGTCGCCGCCCTGGGCGCCGAGCCGGCCGGCGAGTTCGGCGAGCGAGGCGACGACGTCGTCGGGCTGCTCGGACGATATCCACCACACCAGGTCGTAGTCGGCCATGAAGCGGTGCACGTACTCCAGGGCCACCTGTGTCTTGCCGACGCCGCCGAGTCCGTACAGGGTCTGCGGCTGCGGCAGGACGACGGCCAGGCCGCCGCCGAGCTGGTCGCGCATCCGCTCCAGGACGAGCGAGCGGCCGGTGAAGCCGGGGTTGCGGGGCGGCGCGTTCCAGATCCTCGGCACGGTGCCGGGGAAGCGGGGCCCGGGCGAGACCCCGTCGGTCACCTGCACCGGGCGGTCCAGGGCCCGCATCACGGCGGTGGTGGCGTGCACCTCGTCCAGCCGGTAGAGGTCGATCGGGTTCCGGTCGATGTACGGGGTGGTCAGGCGTACGTCCCCGACCCGCAGCGGGACCAGCCGGCGGCGGCCGCTGCCCACGGACTCGGATGCGCTCCGTTCCCACAGCTCGACCGCGCGCTGGGACTTGAGGTAGGCGCTGGAGAGCAGGACCACGGTGCGGGCGGCGTTCTCGGCGGTGGTGTCGGCCGGCTCCTCGGGCGGGCGTTCGGCGGAGACGTCGCGCGGAACGACGCGGAAACCGGCCCGGGTGAGGATCGATTCGAGCCAGTCGGCCCACATCCGGTTCTCCGCCACATAGCTGAGGTGGAGATCGGCGGGCAGGGCGGGCCTGCGCCGGGTGAAGGCGTCGCGGATCCGCAGCCGGACCTCTTCGCCGACCGGCGGCATCGAGGTGATCTCCCGGTCGGTGATGACCGCGGTGAGCCGTTCGAAGGCGGAGAGCAGCGAGTTGGTGAGCCCGGCCTCGTCGCCGAAGGTTGCCAGGGTCTCCTCGTAGGCGTAGTAGGGCCGGTACGGGATCTCCACCGCCCCCCAGTAGGCGGTGAGTTCGTCGCCGGACAGATCGCGCGGCAGCCGGTCGAACTTGAGCCGGGCCAGCGCCCGTCCGGCGTCCGCCTTCTCCTTCTCGCCCTCGTCGATCCGCATCGGTACGGGGTAGAGGGCGATCGGGCGGCCGGTGTTGCGCTCGGCGATCTGGCGGGCGACGGAGGCCGCGCCGTCGATGGACTGGTCGCTGAGGGTGAAGCAGTCGACGAGGACGTCCGGGAGGTGGACGGTGCAGATGTCGGCGATGTCGCTGAGGCCGGTCCGGCTGTCGATGAGGACGTAGTCGTAGTTGGCCTTCATGTCGTCGCGCAGGGCGTCGAAGAAGTGGCCGCCGCCGAACCGGTCGTAGAAGTTGTCCCAGTCGAAGGTGGAGACCGTGGCGCTGTACTCGCGGTTCTGCCGTCCGGCGGAGACGAAGTCGAGCGTGCCGCCCTGCGGGAACTCCCAGCCGAGCGACTCCGGGGTCAGCGACACGGCGTGGGGCTGGATACGGGCGTAGTCGCGGTGCCAGTCCTCGGCGCGCTGGGCGGGGCTGGTCGCGGCCCAGGCGTACTCGGTGATCAGGTCGATCACGCCGGTGGTGGCGCCGAGGGTGGCCGGGTCGAGGAAGGGGTGGAAGAACCGGTGGAGTCCGGGGGCTTCCAGGTCCCAGTCGACGGCCAGCACTCGCTTGCCGTTGGCCGCGAGGATCCAGGCGGTGTTGGCGAGCGCCATGGTGCGCCCGGTACCGCCCTTGTACGAGTAGAAGGTGACGATGCGCCCGTCACGACCGGCACTCATAGGTCCTCCGCTTCCGTCGCAGGGTCGTGCGGGTCGGGTATGTAGCTCGTGTTGCCCATGGGGCCGGTGAGCCGGGTCCGCTCGCCGGATCCGCCGCCGGATCCGGGCGGGTAGGCCTTCGCGTGTTTCAGATACTGCTGGGCGGCCACCTCGACCACCTGGGGCAGGAGTTGGCCGAACGCCTCCATCGTCGGCACTCCTTTCGCGGCGGCGCGGCAGAGGGCCCGGCCCTGGCCCATCTTGACCGGCATGACCGCTTCGAGCTTCTCGGTGAGCTCCGTCTCCGCCGCTCGGCTCTGGTGGTCCTCGCGGCTCCACGGGACGACCATGGTCACCCAGGGCCGGTTCTCCGCGTCGAAGGCGGCGAGCCTGCGGCAGTGGTCCTCGTCCCTCAGGGCCCAGCGGTCGACGAGCAGGATCTCGGGAGTGCTGGGCGGCGCCTTGCCGTCGTGCCGGTCCTCGTCGAACGAGGTGATGACGGCTTGGTAGTTGAGCGAGCGGACCAGTTCCTCGGCCACATAGGCCAGCGGCCGGGCGGAGGCGGGATAGTACGGGTTCCAGTCCTGGGGATGGTCGCCGTAGTGGTCGCTGTTGCGTCCCTCGGGCAGATCGTGGCGGGTGGGCGCCGCGATGGTGATCTGCATCGGCCGGGGTGCGCCGACTCCGCTGCTGGGGGAGCCGAAGGCGCTGGGGGCCAGGCGGTAGTCGACGGGTCGGCCGGTGTCGATGCGGACCGAGTCGGCGACGCTGACGATGCGTTTGGCCAGTTCGTAGACGGCCCGTTCGTACTCCTCGGCGAAGAGTCTGAGCTTGATCAGACCGTAGAGGCCGTCGCTGACGTACCGTTCGCCGAAGTCGCGGTGGTTGAACTGCAATCGCTCGGCAGAGCCGGGCAGTTGGCTCGGTGGCACCGGCACCCAGAGCGCGGGGACGATGGCTTCGGCCGGCTGGTTGGAGCGGGCCCGGTGGTGGATGGCCCGCTGTTCGAAGGCGTACCACTCCTTGCCGCACATCTCACTGGCGAAGTAACGCGGCGAGAACAGCGGAACGAAGACCCGGCAGGTGGCGAGGACGTCGCCGAGCCGTTCCGACCAGCCCTCGCCGGAGCGTATCTCCCGGTCCATGAAGCCCGCGGGCGCGCCGGCGGGTAAGTCGGTCATGGCCATCACATGGCCGCAGAGATCCTGGAAAAGCCTTTCGACCCACATATCGGGGTCCGTGCCGGCGCCGTACCCCGGCGTGTGGGCGTAACTCAGAAAGAAATACGGCCGATGGCCCACCGCTCGCTGTTGCGTCGATGCGTGCACACGACCCCCGTCCTGTATGAGCACTCGCATCCCGGAAGGAGGAAGGGAGTGCAAGCGAACTCATCATTCCGGAGCGGGCCGCATTCCAGGCCCTCCCGTTCGGTCATTCGAACGTCACTTTCCGGTCAGAGGCCAGGACGTTCGCTACCGGACCGGACGGCGAGAGGCTCCTGCCGCGACTTTTCCCGGCCGCACTCCGCGTTCCGCTGATCTCCTTGCGGACAGCGGCGATCAGCTGTTTTCCGTCGACCGTCACCTCCGCCGCGTTTTCGATCATGTCGAGCGCTTCCGGAACACCCGTGAGGAAGCGCGGATCGTACAGCCCGAGCCCCGCCCGTTCGAATGTCTCGGCCAGCAGTCGGGAGAACGTCACGTGTTCGCTCCCCCAGGGCGTTCGATGGTCCCAGGTACCGTCCAGGGCGTAAAGATCCGTCACTTCACCGAGCGCGCGCAGTTTCGCGCGGCGGAATCCGCTGAGCAGGCCGAGTGCCAGCGCCTTGCCGTCGGCCGCCTCCCCGACGCCGAGCGCGCCGTGGCCGTACCGACCCGGCTCGGCCGTACCTGCGGTCAGCGGGGTCATCGTGGTGAGCGTCCGGGCCGCCTCCGCCGCCTGCTCCGGAACGGCGTCGGCCAGCAGCGCCCAGGCGCCGGCGATCCGGTGCCCCCACGCCTCGGCCCGCTCCGCGGTGAGCCGGTCTGCCGGGGCGGTGCCGAAGCCGTCGCGGAAGGGGTCGAGGTCGTCCAGCAGGAGGGCCGGAGCGGGCATCCGCCGCAGGACGCGGACGGGGCGCCAGTGCGGGCCCTCCGCTTCCTCACGCGCGATACGCAGCTCCGGGCCGTGAACGGCGGGCACGGCGTCGGTGCCTGTGTCCGGCCGGCGGACGAGGAAGCCGTCGCCCGTGGCGCGCACCAGCGCCACACCCCGCTCCCCCGGCCCGCCGACGACCGCGGTGCCGAGGGTGGGCAGATGCAGGCTTCCGTCGCGGTACGCCACCGGCACCGGCAGGTCGAGTCCGGCCCGGACGGCGGCGGCGGCCACACAGGCGCCGAGCCGTTCGGTGGCGGGCTCGGTCAGGCCGCGGCCGGCGTGGACATCCTCCAGGGCGCCGATCAGCCAGGTGCGGGTGTAGGGGTGGGCGAGCACCGTGTCGAGCGCGTCGGCGCCCCGGGCGTCGGCCTCCACGCTCGCCGCGAGCCGCCAGGCCTCGTCCCAGAGCTCTCCGCCCTGTCCGTCGAGGGTGTCGTGGAGCGCGGCGAGCAGGGTGCGGGTCAGGTCCAGGTGGGCGGCGAGCAAGGCGTCCGGCGCCCGGACGGCGGGCGACTCGGTGGCGGCGGCGGTCCGTTCCTCGATGCCGCGGATCAGCGCGGCCAGGTCGGCGCAGTAGACCGAGGGGTTGTCGAAGCCGCCATCGGTTCCGTGGTCGGAGCGGTACCGGTGGGTGTAGAGCCCGCCGCCGCACGACCGCACGACCGGGCAGCGGCGACAGGTCTCGCTGACTCCGGCCAGCCCGAGCTGGCGGGCCCGGACGCCGGGGTGGGCCGCGACCTCGTCGAACGTATTGCTGAAGACGTCGAACCCGGTGGCGGCGGCGCCCTCGTAGGCGCTCTTGAGCGAGTCGACCTGCTCCAGCTTCCCGTCGGTCTCGATGACGACGAGGTCGGTGGGGGCGAGGCCGAGCGATTCGGTGAGGCTGGGGCCGCCGTTCAGGCTGGAGAGCACCGAGGCGAACATCCGGACGGGCATGGGACGGCCCTGTTCCGTCCAGCGGTCGAAGACCGCCAGGAGCCATGCGGCGTACGCGGTGGGCGAGCCGTCCGGGCGTGGCGGCGGGTCGTCCCAGGTGGCGTGCGGCAGCAGGAAGTCGACGAGCGGGGGTTCGAGCTCGGCGAGGGCGTCGTGCACGGCCACCGGGTCGTTGTGGATGTCGACCGTGCAGAGCAGGCCGAGGTCCAGATGGCGGTAGCGCTCCTCGCGGAGCAGGTCGACCGCGCGCAGCACCATCGGGTGGCTGCTGCGTCCGTCGGCGTACCGGCGGTGGCGGTCGTTGGCGGCGCGGTCGCCGTCGAGCGAGATCCCGACGCGGACGTGGAACTCGTCGAAGAGGTCGAGGTAACGGGGGCTGAGCTGGACGCCGTTGGTGTGGATCCTGAGGTCCAGCTCAGCGATGCCGTTCAGGGCCGAGCCGAGCTCCTCGCAGACCCGGCGCAGTCGCGCGGGCCCTGCCAGGAGCGGTTCCCCGCCGTGCAGGATCACTGTGACGGAGGGAAGCGCATGGGTGGTGGCATGCTCGGCCAGACGCCGGGCCGTCCAGGAAATTGCCTCGTCGGAGATGACTTTCGGTCGGGTCAGCCAACTCTGATCTGCATGTTCGTAGACGTAGCAGTGGTCGCAGGCGAGATCGCACCTGCTGTGCACTTTGAGAACGAATTCACGGAAGGGGACCAGGGGTCCTGTCATTCCGCCATTCTAGCCAGTTCTGACGCCTGCTCAGAGAGCGGAATTGAACGTGGAGATCCGGGTGGACCGGGCCGTGGTCGCACCGCATACGCGGTTGATCTTGGTGACGATGTCGGCGCTGCGGACGTCGGTCGCCGCGAGGGTTGCGCGGGTCTTCGCAGGGGCGAAGTCGGGGGTGGTTCCGTAGGTCTTCACGGCCGTCCTAGGGGGATCCTGAGGGGGTCTGTTTCCGGACATTGAAACGCTGCCGGATTCCGTGTCATCACACGTCCCGGCACGCGCACTTTACTACCGGTGGGGCCCCTCCACATGCCGGCGGAACAGCCTGCACTTCAGTGTTTCGAAAGTCGAAACATCCCTTCCGTTCGGCCTCTTGGGTGAGCGGGCCACGAGCGGCGGAGGCTTCGGGCGGGAGAGCCGGCTTGTCCGCCGCCGGCTTTCGCAGGTGGGAGGCTTGCGGGCGGCTTCGGAGCCGGCCCGGAGAGGAGGCGCTCGCGCGAACCGTGACGCGTCCGCCACGGCCTCGCGGAGCCGCCGGGACGCCCTGGCGAGGTCGGTAATTCACTCGTTCACCGGTTTCGGGCCGGGTAGGTCGCCTTCCGCGCGGCGGCCATGAGGTCCGTGCGCCGGCCCCCGGCCCGGACACGGGGCGGCCCGGCCTGTTCGCCGCACCCTTCGCGGAGGTGGCCGAACCCCGTCGTGGCGGCCGTCCGGGGGGCCAGGGCGCTCTTGCCCGGCCCCTCCCTCCCCCCTACTCTCGTGGCCCCGGGCGGGTCAGGCGTGACGGCCGGCCGGGTCATACGACAACTGCAGACGGAGGCGACCATGACGGCGCTGCCCGAGCCGCTGAGATCCATGGTCTTCAGGAACGACGACCTGCCCGAGCTGTTCCATCACACGGACGCGGTCGCCGTGGCCCGCCAGCGCGAGGCCGTGAACACCACCCGGGTGCAGCTGGCGCTGCTCGTGGCCGGCACGGTGCCCGCGGCGCTGCCCTGGCACGCCGACGACGGGCCCGCGGCCCGGGCGCTGTACGGTGCGGCGGTGCTGGCCTATCTGGGCGTGCTCTTCACGACCTTCCTCGCCTCCCAGCGCAAAGCAAAGTCGCATTGGCAACTCAACCGCTCCGCGGCGGAGTTCATCAAATCGAACTGCTGGCGCTACGCGGTGCACGGCGCCCCCTTCGACAGCGCGTCCGAGCATCCGGAGGCGCTGTTCGCCAATCGTCTGGAGGACGGTCTCCAGGAGCTGCGGAAGGTGGGCTGGGCCGACCCGCGCGAGGAGCTGCCGGATTCCGGCGGCCTCATCACGGAGTCCATGCGGGCGTTGCGGAACAAGGCGTACACGGTCCGCAAGGAGACGTATGTACGGGACCGGCTCATCGAGCAGCGCCGCTGGTACCGCCGACGTCAGCAGGCCTCCCGGCGCGGGGCGCTCATGTGGTCGGGCGCCATCGTCGCGCTGACGCTCCCCGCGCTGGCGCTGAGTGTGCTGCAGACCTTCGGGGTGGGCCGGTCGTTCGGTCTGACGGGGGCGCTGTCCGCCGCGGCGGCGGCCTGTCTCGCCTGGAACGAGATGCGCCGGCACCATCCGCTGATCTCGGCGCACTCGCTGGTGGAGCAGGACCTGGAGTCGATGCAGGCCGCCATGGAGACCACCCTCACCGAACGGCACTGGCCGGCGGCGGTGTTCGAGACCGAGCGGATCGTGTCGCCCGAGCACACCGACTGGCTGGTCAGACACCGCGTGTGACCCGCTCCCCGCCCCGGCCCCGGTCAGCCGCGCAGCACCCCGTCACGCCAGATCACGGTGACGGGGCGGCCGAGCGTGCGGGCGTACGTCACGATGTCGCCCGTGCCGCCGAGGCCCCGGGCGGGGAGGCCGTCCCAGACCGCGAGCAGCCGGTCGCAGTGGTCGGCGATATAGGCGCCCGCCGCGTAGTACGCCTCGTCGGTGGAGTGCGGGAAGTCGAGCCGGACCTCCCGTGCCGCGCGCGCCTTGAGCGTCCGGTAGCGGGCGAGGTCGTCGGCGTTGTCGAAACAGGCCTCGTAGTCGCCGCTGGGGATCACGGCGGTCAGTTCGGCGCCGCAGGTGAGGGCGAGGTCGGCGAAGAGCTGGTCGGCGCCGACCGCCAGACTGGAGAGGGCCTGGCCGGGGCGGTCGGGGCCGCAGAGAGCGGCCCGCATTCCGGCGAGCACATGAGCCTCCGCCTCGGCGGGGATGGAGCGGTGACCGGTCACTCCGATGCGATACACGGACCTGCTACCCCCTGATGCCAGCGGAGCGCACCCCGGGAGCGCCCCCGCCCCCTGCCGCCCCGTCACGACGATCCGTCGTGGCGACATCCTCTCAAGAGCCCCCCGGCGAGCGGGAGCCCCCGTCCGGAATTCCGGACGGGGGCACGTATGTACGGACAGCTCCGTACCTGATCGGCGGGGCCGGTCAGTACACGCTGACGCCGTACGCGTTCAGCGCCTCCACGACCGGCTGGAAGAAGGTCGTGCCGCCGGAGGAGCAGTTGCCGCTGCCGCCGGAGGTGAGACCGATCGCCCGGGTGCCGGAGTAGAGCGGGCCGCCGGAGTCGCCGGGCTCGGCGCACACGTTGGTGCGGATCATGCCGTAGACGACGTCGCCGCCCCCGTAGTTGACGGTGGCGTTGAGTCCGGTGACCGATCCCCTGTGGGTGCCTGTGGTGGAGCCGCGGCGGGTGACGGCCATGCCGACGGTGGCGTTGGCGGCGCTGGTGATGTCCTGGCCGCCGACCGTGCCGTCCTTCGGGATCGTGGTGTTGGTGTAGCGCACGATGCCGTAGTCGTTGTTCGGGAAGCTGGACCCGGAGGTTGTCCCCAGCACGGTGGTGCGGGCGGAGTTGGCGTACCAGGTGGTCGCGCCGTCGGTGCAGTGTCCGGCGGTGAGGAAGTAATAGGTGCTGCCGCTGCGGACGTTGAAGCCCAGCGAGCAGCGGCCGGTGCTGGAGTAGATCGCGTCGCCGCCGGAGATCAGCTTGGTGAACTTGCCGGGGGTGCGTTCGATGCGCAGCGCGTCGGCGTTGGCGCCCGCCGACTTCCTGATCGTGTTGATCTCCGCCTGCGTGACCGTGCTGTCCACGGTGACGACGAGGCGCTTGGTCTGCGGGTCGATGTTCCAGGCGGTGCCCGCGATGTCGGCGCCGAGCACGGCGTCGCTCGCCGCGGTCAGCTGGTTGGCGCTGAACGTCCGGGGGGTTTCGGCGTTCGCGGTGGGGATGGCCATCGCCGCGACGGCGGCGAGCCCCGCGAGGACGGCCGTGGTACGGACGCGTCTCGCCGCGTTGGAGCGGTTGTTGGTGCGCTTGATCCTCACGTCGGGTTCCTCCGAGGGGAATCGGGGGCCCTCCTGTGGGGTGGCGGGCCCGTGAGGCGCAGTCGGGGGCCTGTCCGGATTCCGGAATTGCCGTGCCCCTGACAATCGCTGACCGGAGTATCGAGGGGCCCGGTCGGGAGGCGCAAGAATGCCTTTCGGCCACGCGGGTCCCACACGCATCCGGCCCCGGGAGCCGTGGGGCTGCCGGGGCCGGAGTGACCGCTCACGGGTCAGGCGTCGATCCGGTTCCGCTCCCCCGCCGGGACCGCCACGGTGAGCGTGTTGCCCGGGGGCGGGAAAGGGCAGATGAAGTGGTCGGCGAAGGCGCACGGCGGCAGCAGCGCGCGGTTGAAGTCGACGCTCACGCTGCCGTCGGCGGCGGGCGCCCCGGGCCGCAGGAAACGGAAGCGGTAGCTACCGTTCCCGCTGGTCACATCGGCGAAGACGGCCCACAGCGACCCGTCGGGCTCGACCGCGACCTGGAGCGTGTGCTCCTGTCCTTCCACCGTGAAGGCGAGCTCCCCGCCGAGCCCGAGACCGCGCTCGACCCCGTCCGCGTTGGCCACCCGTACGGTCCGGTCGGCATACGGGCGGAAGGTCCCGGACAGCGTCCAGCGGGGGTCGTACGGGGTGGCCTCGATGGTCGAGAAGGCGTGCCGGGCCGGTGATCCCGGGTCGAAGTCCCGTACCGCCCACAGCCCTTCGCGACGCAGGACCACCAGACGCCGCTCTCTCTGCGCGACCCGGGAGTCGTCGATGGGTCCGCGGTCCGCGCCGAGCCGGATCTCGCCGGTCAGGGGCCTGCCGTCGACGACGATGCCGTCCTCGGCGGCGGCCGTGAGGACCACCTCGTCGTCGTCCTCGCACCAGAGACCGGGGACGGCCGGAATTCGCCCTTCCGGGTAATCGGAGAGCCAGTGGGTTCCGGTCAGGGAGAGCGGGCCGTACGGGGCGGCGACGGCGACGACGCGCCCTTCGTGCCACCGCTGCCAGTCCCGCGCGGCGTCCGGCCCGCCGCCGCCCTGTTCCTGCTGCTGTGCGTCCGTGCTCATGCGGTCAACCTTTCCATACCGGCTCCGGGAGGCCGAGGTGCGACCGCAGCGTGGAGCCGGTGTATTCGGAGCGGAACGCGCCGCTCTCCTGGAGGAGCGGGACGACCCGGTCGACCACGTCGTCCAGGCCGACTTCGGGGCACCACCGAGTCCGCGATCGAGACCTCCGAGATCTCGCCGCCCGAGCTGAAGTGACCCGGCGTCAGCGAGGCGGGGAGGCAGGCGGGCCTCAGCAGTCGCAGCCGCAGGAATCGCCGCAACAGCAGCAGCCCTCGCCGCACTGACCGCAGCAGTTGCACGCCTCGCAGCAGTCGCCGCAGCTCTGGCACGGCGACTGCCGCTGCTCCCTGCTCCAGGGGTCCTCGAAGCTCCCGCAACACATCTGGCAGGTGCAGGCGAGCCCGACCCAGACCAGGCAGCCGGCGATCAGCCCGCGCCGGTCGCGGGGCGGCTGCGGCGGAGGCGGCGGTGAGCCGGGACCGCCGGGGGCGTACGGGTTGCCGGGCGGCGCACCGTACGGATTGCCCGGCGGCGGCCCGAAGGAGCCGTCCGGGGTCAGCAGCCCCTGACCCCCCTGTCCCTCTTGATGCGAGCAGGAGGAGGTGCCGAACGCCCGGTCGACCGAGCGGCGCAGCTCATGGGCGAGCAGGACGTGGACGAGCTTGCCGTCGGTGAACTCCACCTCGCGCAGGGCGAGCCGTACGCCGTGCAGCGCGTCGTCGCAGAGCCGGCGCGCCTCGGCGAGGGGGGTGCCGGTGGCCGTCAGCGGGTTCCAGGCACCTGACGCGGCGTCCGCCTCCCGGTCCTCGACCGCGTCCAACAAGTGGGCAAGCCGTCCGAAGAGCCGGCCGGCCTCCGCGAGGGGCGCCACGTTCTGCGGCTTCCCGGCGAGGTGGGCGGTGTGGGCGAAGGCGGCGGCGGTGGCGGTCTCGGTGGGTTCGGTGACCGTCAGCAGCGGGGTGCCGAGTCCGGCGAGCGTCTCGATCCCGGTCTGCCGGTCGACCGCGTCGACCAGGAGGGCGGTGTCGAAGCCGAGGGCCGCCCCGGTCCGCGCACCCGCCCGGTCCCACCCGGCGGCCACCCGGCGCGCGGCGGCGGCGACCGGACGGCGGGCCAACAGCCCGTCCCGGTCGGCGACGTGGTCGCGGACCTTGGCCGAGGCGAGGACGAGCGAGACGGCGGCGGCGAGCCGGGCCCCCTCACCCTGGGCGACCGGTGCGGTGCGCATGGCCCGCAGCGGGCAGGGACCCGCGGTGCGCCGTCCGCCCGGGGCGGGGCCCGCCTGAGCCTCCGTCAGGACGGAAACGATGAGGCCGTCATAGTTCGTCACGATACGGGCGAACTGTCCGTGATCCGCCCTCAGAGCCAGGCAGAGACCGCAGAGATGGGCCATCCACTCGACTCTCAGCCCTTCGGAGAGGCGGTGGGTGCAGGGCCTGACGATTCCGAACACGACGATCCCCCGTGAGCCGTTCAGCCGGTGCGCGACGCTCGTGCACCGGGGCGTCGTGCATCGTATCGAGCCATCCGTTCACCCGTCCGTCGGCAGGATCACCCGTACGGCTCGAAGCGTCATATTTTCTTTTCGCAACCCCCCTTATGCAGGACGAACCCTGACGAATAGCCACATCCTCTGCACCAGTAGCGTCACGAATCGCCTGCGAGCCGACTATCTACTTGGCGCGCTATCCGCATCATGGACGACCATAGGGATACGAAAGAGATGCGGAACGCCACAGAACCGCGGTGAGAGGAGGCGTCCATGGGATCGGTGCGCAAGGCGAGTGCCTGGCTGGGCCTCGTGGAGGACAACGACGAGCGGTACTACGACGACGAGTACAACGAGGGCACGGAGACCGGTACGGGCAACCAGGCCTGGGTCACCGACCCGCGGGTGCAGGTGGCCGCCGAGGCGGCCGAGGAGCGGGACCGCCGGATCGCGACGGTGACCCCGGACAGCTTCCGGGACGCCCGGGCCATCGGCGAGCTGTTCCGGGACGGCGTCCCGGTGATCGTCAACCTCACGGCCATGGACCCCGCCGACGCCAAGCGCGTGGTGGACTTCGCCGCCGGGCTGATCTTCGGTCTGCGCGGCTCGATCGACCGGGTGGCCACCCGGGTCTTCCTGCTCTCCCCCGCCGACACCCAGGTGGTGGCGGGCGAAGCCGCCGGCCGGAAGACCGACGGCTTCTTCAACCAGAGCTGAGCAGGGCGCTCGCCGGAACGTTCCGGTCAACGCCGCCGGTCGGCGTGTGCGTCACGGCGCACCTCCGTCACCGGAAGGCGTCGAGACCGGTGAGCGCCTTGCCCAGTACCAGCTGGTGCATCTCCACGGTTCCCTCGTAGGTGAGCACCGACTCCAGGTTCGTCGCGTGCCGCATGACCGGGTACTCCAGCGAGATCCCGTTGGCCCCGAGGATCGTGCGCGAGGTGCGGCAGATCTCGATCGCCTCCCGCACGTTGTTGAGCTTGCCGAAACTGACCTGCTCCGGCCGGAGCCCGCCCTTGTCCATCCGGCGGCCCAGGTGGTGGGCGAGCAGGATGCCCTTGTGCAGCTCCAGGGCCATGTCCGCCAGCTTGGCCTGGGTGAGCTGGAAGCCGCCGATCGGGCGGCCGAACTGCTCCCGGTTTCGCGCGTAGTCGAGGGCCGACTCGAAGCTGGCCCGCGCCGCGCCCATGGACCCCCAGACGATGCCGTAACGCGCATGGCTCAGACAGCTGAGCGGGCCGCGCAGCCCCTTCGCGTCCGGCAGCACCGCGTCGGCAGGCAGCCGCACCTCGTCCATGACCAGTTCGCTGGTGACCGAGGCGCGCAGCGACCACTTGTGGTGGATCTCCGGGGCCGAGAAACCGGGGGCGTCGGTCGGTACGACGAACCCGCGGATGCCCCGGCCGTCCTCGCCCTCGTCGGTCTGCGCCCAGACGACGGCGACCCCGGCGACCGAGCCGTTGGTGATCCACATCTTGCGGCCGGTGAGGATCCAGTCCTCACCGTCGCGCTTGGCGTACGTCCGCATCCCGGCCGGGTCCGAGCCGTGGTCGGGCTCGGTCAGGCCGAAGCAGCCGATGATCTCGCCGGACGCCATGCCGGGCAGCCACCGCTGCTTCTGCTCCTCGGAGCCGAAGCGGTGGATCGCGTACATGGCGAGCGACCCCTGTACGGAGACGAGCGAGCGGATCCCGGAGTCGGCGGCCTCCAGCTCCAGGCAGGCCAGCCCGTACTGGACGGCGCTCGCCCCGGCGCAGCCGTAGCCCTCCAGCGACATGCCGAGCGCGCCCAGGGCGCCGAGCTCGCGGGCCAGCTCCCGGATGCCGGGCAGCTCGCCCTTCTCGTACCACTCGGCGATGTGCGGCAGGACGCGGTCGGTGGCCCAGGTGCGGACGGTGTCGCGGATCGCGAGGTCGTCCGGGCCGAGCAGGTCGTCGATGCCGAGGGGATCCGTGGCGTCGAACGGCGGGAGCTTCGACGGCTTCGCGGACTCGGTGCTGGACATGAGGGTGCCTCCGGCGGCTCGCACGGTGCTCGGAGGGACCGGGAGACGCCCGCCCTCCGAAAACTAGCAGTGGTAGTCAGGGCGTCGTGCTGACGTTACGGGTCAGTGTGCCGCTCGTCCAGAGCCCGCCGCCTCGGCCGGTTCGCGGCGCGCGGGCACCATCGGGCGCGGGACCCGGCGGTTCGGCGCGGCCGGACGGACAGCCTCGGCCGCCTCGCCTGATTCGGCCGGCTCTGCCTCGCTCCGGCGGCAGGGCTCCTTCGGCGGGCACTCCATGACCTTCGGCAGCCGCAGGGCGGCCAGCGCCCCGAGCAGCAGGAGCCCGGCGCTGACGAAGAGCGTGATGTGGAGTCCGCCGATGAAGGCGTGCCGGGCAGTCGAGCGCAGGAGATCGCCCATCGGGCCGCCGAGCTGCGCGGCGACCTGGTAGGCCTCGCCCAGCGAGTGGGAGGCCTCGGCTCCGGCGCGGGCCGGGACGCCCTTGTCGCCGAGGGAGGCGAGGCCGGGGGCGTAGGCGGCGTTCATGACACTGCCGAGCAGGGCGATGCCGAGGCCCGCGCCCAGCTGGTAGGAGGTCTCGCCGATCGCCGCCGCGCCGCCCGCCCGCTCCGGCGGGGCGTCGCTGAGCATCGACTCGTACGCCCCGAAGAGCGTGGTCTGCAGTCCGAAACCGAGCAGGACGAACGCGGCGGTCAGCAGGCCCGGCCGGTCGTGCTGACCCATCGCGGTGAGCACCAGGACCGAGGACGCGGTGAGGACGAAGCCCCAGCCGACCATGCGCCGGGGACCGAAGCGGCGCAGGGTGTACGAGCCGGTGGCGCCCGCCGCCATCGCCGCGAAGGTCAGCGGCAGCAGGCGCAGCCCGGTCTCCAGCGGGGTGAGCCCCAGCACCAGCTGGAGATACTGGACGGCGATCAGCTGAAGGCCGACCAGGGCCAGCATGGCGAGGACGATGCAGCCGACGGCGGTGGAGAAGGCCGGGCGGGCGAACATCGAGACGTCGATCAGCGGATGCCTGCGGCGCTTCTGCCTTCGGACGAAGAGGATCAGGAGAGCGAGACCGAAGGCCAGCGGGCCGAGCGCGACCGGATCCAGGAG
Source organism: Streptomyces globisporus (assembly GCF_003501885.1). Classification (GTDB taxonomy): domain Bacteria; phylum Actinomycetota; class Actinomycetes; order Streptomycetales; family Streptomycetaceae; genus Streptomyces; species Streptomyces globisporus_D. Next base: position 916 of record NZ_QWFA01000057.1, on the reverse strand, counting down.
CCCCGCGCCGCCGCCCAGGCGCTTGACGCCCAGGACGACGCCGAGTACCCCGGCCGCGGCCATGAGCGCGCCCAGCACGTCCCACGGGCCGTCGTCGCCGCCGCGCGACTCGGGCAGCAGCCAGCGACCGAGCGGCAGGATCACAGCCATCAGCGGGATGTTGATGAGGAAGACCGAGCCCCACCAGAAGTGCTCGACCAGGAAGCCGCCGACAACAGGACCGGTGGCGGCGCCGACCGCGGCGACCGCGGTCCACACGCCGATGGCGAGCGCACGCTCGCGGCGGTCGGGGAAGACCTGGCGCAGGATCGACAGCGTCGCGGGCATGATCATCGCGCCGCCGACGCCGAGGAGGGCGCGGGCCGCTATCAGGACGCCGGAGCTGTCGGCCGTCGCGGCGAGCACGGAGGCGACCCCGAACAGCGCGTAACCGATCAGGAGCACCCGCCGTCTGCCGATCCGGTCACCCAGCGTGCCGAAGAGGATGAGCAGCGAGGCGCAGACGAGGGGGTAGGCGTCGACGATCCACAGGAGGGCCGTACCGCTCGGGCGCAGGTCCTCGGTGAGCGACGGAACCGCGACATGGAGCACGGTCGCGTCGAGGGCGACGACCAGAAGACTGAGACAGAGGACGACGAGGACGACCCAGCGGTTGGCGTCGTCGGCGGCTTTGCGCAGCCGGACCCCGGCCGTGGTCGTCCCGGACATCTACGTACCTCCCGATGAGTCCCTCGCGCTCGGCGGACCGACGGTGACGAGTGGGGTGCGCGTCCCTCGGGCCCGGCATCGACGGGCGAGTGATTCGCCAGCGTACGCGAGTTCGGGGTGGTCACACGTGGTCCACGTCATACCCCGGTCCGCCGCACAGTGTGGCGTACGCCATGCCGGACCCGGTCGCGGGGCCCCTCCGGAGGGG
>NZ_QWFA01000056.1 GCF_003501885.1 Streptomyces globisporus | reverse complement strand
GAGTTCGCCGGGCAGCAGCGGGGTGCGGCGGCGGGCCCAGGGGTGGGTGGGGGCGACCACGACGACGAGGCGGTCGTGGGCGATGACGGTGCCGTCGAGGCCCTCCGGTATCGACAGGCCCTCGACGAAGCCGAGGTCGGCCTCGCCGGTGACCAGGCGGCGGGCGACGGCCGCCGAATTGCCGACGAGGAGCGAGACCGCGGTGTCGGGGCGCTCCCCGCGCAGGGCGATCAGCCAGCCCGGCAGCAGGTATTCGGCGATGGTCATGCTGGCGGCGACCCGCAGCCGGGAGTCGCGGCGGTCGCGCAGGGCCTGCGTGCCCGCGTCGAAGGCCTCGGCCGCCTCGACGACCCGGCGCGCCCAGTCGGTGACCAGCGCGCCGGCGTCGGTGAGCCGGGAGCCGCGCGGGGAACGGTCGAGCAGGCTGACGCCGAGCTGCCGCTCCATGGACCGGACGCGGCTGGAGGCGGCGGGCTGGGTGATTCCGACGTCCCGGGCGGCACGGCCGAGGCTGCCGTGCCGGGCGACGGCGAGCAGCAGTTCCAGCGCCCCGAGGTCGGGAACCCGGTGGGCGAGGGGGATGCGGGGTGTGTGCACGTCGTCGCCGGTCATAAAGTCAGCTTATGACCTCATAGGAACGTGGTCTCTGGTGGGTGGGGAGACGCCCGCGAAGAATCGTGGCATGGCCATCTTTCCGCAGACCCAGGCATCTCTTCAGCCGTTCTCCGACCCCGCGCTCCCACGGACGGTGCTTCCGACGCGGCTGCCGTCCCTGCGGCACATCGGCCCGAACTGGTACGCGAGCGTCATGGGCACCGCGATCGTCGCGGGCGCCGGGGCCGCGCTCCCCGTCGACGTTCCCGGGCTGCGGGCCTCGATCACCGTCGTGTGGGCGCTGTCGGCAGTGCTGCTCCTGGCCGTCCTCGCCGCGCGGACCGGGCACTGGCTCCACCACCGCGACCAGGCCCGCGCCCATCTGCTGGACCCGACGGTCGCCCCGTTCTACGGCTGTCTGTCGATGGCGCTGATGGCCGTCGGCGGGGCCACCCTGACGGTGGGCGCGGACGTGGTGGGCGCGCGGGCGGCGCTCGCGGTGGACGTGGTGCTGTTCGCGGCGGGTACGGCGGTGGGGCTGGCCGCCGCCGTCGTGGTGCCGTATCTGATGGTCGTACGTCACCGTCCCGCGCCCGGGACCGCGTCGCCGGTCTGGCTGCTGCCGCTGGTCGCCCCGATGGTGTCGGCCTCGCAGGGCGCGCTGCTGGTGCCGCACCTCGGCGCCGGGCAGGGGCGTGAGGCGCTGCTGCTGGCCTGCTACGCGATGTTCGGGCTGTCGTTGCTGGCGACGCTGGTGGTGCTGCCGCTGATCTTCTCGCGGCTGGTCCACCACGGTCCGCTGCCGCTCGCGCTGACCCCGACGCTGTTTCTGGTGCTGGGGCCGCTCGGCCAGTCGACGACCGCCGTCAACCAGCTGGCCGATGTCGCCCCGGGGGCGGTGGCGGCCCCCTACGCCTCGGCGTTCGGCGCGTTCGCGGTGCTGTACGGGGTGCCGGTGATGGGCTTCGCGCTGCTGTGGCTGGCCCTGGCGGCCGCGATGGTGGTGCGGGCCGCGCGGCACGGGATGGGGTTCGCGATGACGTGGTGGGCGTTCACCTTCCCCGTCGGTACGTGTGTGACGGGGGCGGCGGGTCTGGCGCGGCACACCGGCCTGGAGGCGCTGACCTGGCTCGCGGTGGCGCTGTACGTGTTCCTGGTGGTGGCGTGGGCGGTGGCCGGGACGCGGACGGTGCGCGGGGTGTTCAGCGGAGCGCTGACGGCAGCGCCCGTGCCGCCTCGGCCAGCGACGGCCCGTACCAGGTGAGCAGCCGCCCGTCGACGAGTGCGGCGGGCAGGACGGGGAAGGCCTCGGGCCCGTCGTCGGCGGTGAAGCGGTAGGGCTCGTCGGGCAGGACGACCAGTTCGGCACCGGAGGCGTTCAGCTCGTCGATGGGGACGCGCGGGTAGCGCTCGGGGTGGTCGGCGTACACGTTGCGGACGCCGAGGCGGGCCAGGAGGTCCCCGGCGAAGGTGTCGTGGCCGAGCACCATCCAGGGCCTGCGCCAGATCGGTACGACGGCGGGGCGCGGGCTTCCGGAGGGCGCGGGCAGGGCGGCCCAGGCGGCCTCGGCCTCGTCCAGCCAGCGGGGCCGGGCGAGCCCGCAGCCGTCGACGAGGACGCGGTGGAGTTCGGTGAATGCCTGGTCCAGGGTGCGGACCTCGGTGACCAGGACGTCGAGCCCGGCGGCCCGGAGCGCGTCGAGGTCGGGGGCCCGGTTCTCCTCCTCGTTGGCGATCACGAGGTCGGGGGCGAGGGCGGCGATCGCGGCCACGTCCGGGTTCTTCGTGCCGCCGATCCGGGCGGCGGCGAGGTCCGCGGGGTGGGTGCACCAGTCGGTGACGCCGACGAGCAGCCCGGGGGCGGTGTGGGCGACGGCCTCGGTGAGCGAGGGGACCAGCGAGACGACGCGCGCGGGCACTCCAGCCTCCAGGACGCTCAGCGGCGCGAGTCGAAGGTGGCGTCGATGTGCTCGGCCACCGAGACCACGAGGAGCTTGGTGCCGGGCACGGTGGCGCGCCAGCGGTGGCGGACCCCGCCGGAGAGGAACAGGGTGTCGCCGCTCTCCAGCCGGTGCACCTGGCCCTCCGCCTCGACGTCGACGGCGCCCGCGACGACGTACATCAGCTCGTCGTTGCGGTGCTGGAACTCGCGGCCGAGGTCCGGTTCGCCGGAGAACTCCAGGGCGCTGAGCTGGTGGCGGCCGCGCACCAGGCGGCGTACGCCCTCGCCCTCCTCGCCCCGGACGACGTCCACGGCGCGGGCGGAGTCGGCGGCGGCGTGGAGCTTCTTGGTGGTGGTCTCCAGCGCTTCGGCGACCCGGTCGAGGGAGCGGGCGCTGGGGCGGGCCCGTTCGTTCTCGATCTGGCTGAGGAAGGGCACGGAGAGCCCGCTGCGCTCGGCGACCGCGGCCAGCGTGAGGCCGAGGGTTCGGCGTCGACGCCGGACCGCGGCGCCCACGCGCGGTGTGTCCTTGTCGTCCATGTCCGAGCTCCCTCCCGCACCCGCCCATCCTCGCGGTTGCCAGCACCTTACGCACATGGTTGCGCACGACGTCCGGAAAACCACCTCCGGAAAGCCGGAAAGGGGTGGCCCCGCCCGAAGGCGGGGCCACCCCTTTCCTGCCTGTGTTTCTGTGCCCGTGGGCCCTACTGGGGCGCCATGGTGTCCGCGATGCCCGGGTTGTCGTCCATCCAGGCTTTCACGGCTTCCTCCTCGTGGCCCGCGCCGCGCTTCTGGATCTCGTTCTCCAGGCCGCCGAGCTGCTTCTCGGTGAGCTCGAAGTCCTTGAACCACTTCGTGAGCTGCGGGTACTGCTGCGGGAACTCCTTGGAGGCGATGGTGTGCAGCCGGTCGCCCTCGCCGAACGCCTTCTTCGGGTCCTTCAGCTTGGTCATGCCGTACTCGTTGTACGCCCAGTGCGGGGTCCACAGCAGGACCGCGATGGGCTCCTTCTTGGCGTACGCGCGCTTCAGCTCGGCCAGCATGCCGGGCGTGGAGGAGTCGACGACCTCGTACTCGCCGTCCAGGCCGTACTGCGGCAGGACGTTCTTCTTGAGGTTCTCCATGGTGGCGGTGCCGGGCTCGATGCCGACGATCCGGCCCTTGAAGTCGGAGCCCTTGCCCTTCAGGTCCTCCAGAGACGTGACGTCCTTGACGTAGTCGGGGACAGCGACCTCGATGGAGGTCGGGCCGTACCAGGAGCCGATGTCCGTCAGCTTGTCGCCGTACTTGTCCCAGTAATTCTTCTGGGTGTACGGCAGCCAGCCGTCGAACTGCACGTCGATCTGGCCGCGTGACATCGCGGCGTACATCGGGCCGACCTCGAACTGCTTGAGGTTGATCGTGTAGCCGCGCTCCTCCAGGACCGCCTTCCACAGGTACGTGGCGGCGATGTCCTCCTCCCAGGGGAACCAGGCGACCTCGACCGGGCGCTTGCGCTCGTCGTCACCGCTCACGGCCTGGGCGGCCTTCGGGGCGGGGGCCCACGTGTCGACGACGCCGGAGTTGTCCTTCAGCCAGGTGCGGACGGCTTCCTGCTCCTTGCCCGAGCCGGCCTTCTGGATCTCGGCCTCCAGGCTGGTGAGCTGCTTCTCGGTCATCTTGAAGCTCTTCAGCCACTTGGCGACCTCGGGGTTCTCCTGCGAGAAGCCCTTGCGCGCCAGGGTGTGGATGCCGTCGCCCTTGCCCCACAGACCCTTGGGGTCCTTGAGCTTGGTGAGGTCGAAGTCGTTGTAGGCCCAGTGCGGCGACCAGAGCGGAACGACGATCGGTTCCTTCTTGGCGTACGCGCGCTTCAGCTCGGCCAGCATGGACGGCGTGGAGCCGTCGATGAGCTTGTACTCCTTGTCCAGGCCGTAGCCCGGCAGCAGCTTGTCCTTGAGCAGGCCCATCTCACCGGCGCTCGGCTCGATGCCGACGATGCGGCCCTTGAACTCGGAGGCCCGGCCCTTCAGGTCCTCCATCGACTTGACGTCCTTCATGTACGCGGGGACGGCCAGCTCCAGCGAGGTGGGGGCGTACCAGGAGCCCATGTCCTCCAGGCGGTCCTGGTACTTCTTCCAGTAGCTGGCGTGGGTGACCGGCAGCCAGGAGTCGGTCTGGAAGTCGATCTGCCCGTTGGCCATGCCGGTGTACAGCGCGCCGGCCTCGTACTGCTTGACGTCGACCTCGAAGCCGCGCTGCTCCAGCATCTCCTTCCAGAGGAACGTGGAGGCGATGCCCTCGTCCCACGGGATGTAGCCGATGCTGATCTTCTTGCCGTCGCCGACCTGCGCGGTCTTGCCCGCGGTGTCGTCCTTGGAGCCGCCGAAGACGCTCATGCCGCCCGCCACGAGGGCGAGGGCGACGATCGCCGCGACCGCGACCACGGGCTGCGGGCGGTAGGTCCAGATCTTCCAGCCCTCGGCCATCGCACGGGCCTTGACGACCGCGCGGCGGCCCAGCGGGGAGACCACGGTGCCGAGCGCGCCGGTCATCCGGTCCAGGTACATCGCGAGGATGACGATGGAGATGCCCGCCTCGAAGCCGAGGCCGACGTCGACGTTGCCGATGGCGCGGTAGACGGAGCCGCCGAGGCCGCCGCCGCCGACCATGCCCGCGATGACGACCATGGACAGGCCGAGCATGATGACCTGGTTGATACCGGCCATGATCGTGGGCAGGGCCAGGGGCAGCTGGACGCGCAGCAGGGTGTTGCGCGAGGTGGTGCCGAAGGCCTCGGCCGCCTCGACGAGCTCACCGTCGACCTGCCGGATGCCGAGCTCGGTCATCCGGACGCCCGGGGGCAGCGCGAAGATGATCGTGGCGATGATGCCGGGGACCACGCCGACGCCGAAGAAGATGACGCCGGGGATCAGGTAGACCATGGCGGGCATGGTCTGCATGAAGTCCAGGACCGGGCGGACCACCGCGCTGACCGTCTTGGACCGGGAGGCCCAGATGCCCAGCGGTACGGCGATGACCAGGGTGACGAGAGTCGCGACGAGCACCAGGGTGAGGGTGTCCATCGCCTCGTCCCACAGTTCGACGGAGTCGATGAGGGCGAATCCGACGAAGGTGAGCAGGGCGGCGGGCAGGCCGCGCAGCCACCAGGCGATGACGGCGACGATGCCCGCGAACAGCAGGGGTGCGGGGGCGGACAGGACGGCGGCTATGCCGTCGAACATGCCGCTGACGATCGAGCTGATGGCGTCGAAGAGCCAGACGAGGTGGGTCTGCAGCCAGTCGACGGCGGAGTCGACCCATTCGCCGAGGGGGAGCCTAAACACCGGCCACCTTCTTCACGTCGGCGTTCTTCGCGTCCTTCGCGTCGGCCTTCTTCACATCGGCACCGGCCGTGGGCGCGGTGTCGCGGGGAGCCTCGGCCGGGGTCATCGGCTCGCCGAGAACGGCGAGCAGCCGGGAGCTGGGGACGACGCCGACGAGCTTGCCCTTGGCGTCGGTGACGGCGACCGGGTCCGGGCTCTGCGAGCAGGGCGTGAACAGGTCGATGATCGGCGTGGACTCCGCGACCGCGGCGGGGGCCGCGGCGAGCACGTCCTGCGGGGTGCGCAGCTCCGTACCGTCCGCCGCCTTGCCGCCCATCACGGTGTGCGGCTCGGCCATGATCGCGCCGGCGGTGAGTACCCGGGAGCGGTCGACGTCCTGGGTGAACGAGGCGACGTAGTCGTTGGCCGGGGTGACGAGGATGTCCTCGGCGCTGCCGAGCTGGACGATCTTCCCGTCGCGCATGACGGCGATCCGGTCGCCGAGACGCATGGCCTCGTTGAGGTCGTGCGTGATGAAGACGATGGTCTTCTTCAGACGCTTCTGGAGCTCCAGGAGCTGGTCCTGCATGTCACGGCGGATCAGCGGGTCGAGCGCACTGAAGGACTCGTCCATGAGGAGCAGGTCGGCGTCGGTGGCCAGGGCGCGGGCGAGGCCCACGCGCTGCTGCATACCGCCGGACAGTTCGTCGGGCCAGGACTTCTCCCAGCCTTCGAGGCCGGTGAGCCGCAGCGCCTCGGCGGCGCGCACCTCACGCTCCTCGCGCGAGACGCCCTGGACCTCCAGGCCGTACGCGGCGTTCTCCAGGACGCTCCGGTGGGGGAAGAGCGCGAAGTGCTGGAACACCATGCTGATCTTGGTGGAGCGCACGTGCCGCAGCTCGCGGGGGCTCAGGGCGGTCAGGTCCTGGCCGTCGAAGAGCACCCGGCCGGCGGTGGGGTCGAGGAGACCGTTGAGCATCCGCAGCAGGGTGGACTTGCCCGAGCCGGACAACCCCATGACGACGAAGATCTGGCCCGGCTCGACGGTGAACGAGGCGTCGATCACCGCTGCGGTCGTTCCTTCGGCGCGCAGCTCGTCGCGGTCCGCACCGCTCTCGAGCTTCCGCACGGCTTCATCGGGTCGTCTGCCGAACACTTTGTACAAGTGCTCGGCCTGCAGGCTGGACACATACACCTCACGCGTTGAACCGAAAAACGGTCTGCCACCCCCTCCGGCAGACCGTGGAGCGATGCGGGCTCTGTCCGCGTGGCACATGCACTAGTTGAAAATGCGACGTGGTCCGCTCCGGTGGCGCGCCTGCCCGCACTTACACAGCCCAAACGCGACCGTGACCCAGGTCACCGACCTGCGACGGAGCGCGGGTAAGCGGTTACTTTGAGCGACTGTCGGTGTCGTGGGGCATCATCGGGTCCGTGACGCGACGCCTGATGCTCCTCGACACCGCTTCCCTGTACTTCCGCGCCTACTTCGGGGTGCCCGATTCGGTGCGCGCGCCGGACGGGACGCCCGTGAACGCCGTGCGCGGCCTCCTCGACTTCATCGGCCGCCTGGTGCACGACCACCGGCCGGACGAGCTGGTCGCCTGCTGGGACAACGACTGGCGGCCGCAGTGGCGGGTCGACCTGATCCCGACGTACAAGGCGCACCGGGTCGCCGAGGAGACGCCCGCCGGGCAGACGGACGAGGAGGAGATCCCTGACACGCTGTCGCCGCAGGTCCCGATCATCGAGGACGTGCTGGCGGCCCTCGGGATCGCCCGGGTCGGCGTCACGCCGTACGAGGCGGACGACATCATCGGCACGCTCACGGCGCGGGCGAAGGGCCCGGTCGACATCGTCACGGGCGACCGCGATCTGTATCAGCTGGTCGACGACGCCCGTCAGGTGCGCGTGCTGTACCCGCTCAAGGGTGTCGGCACGCTCCAGCTGACCGACGAGGCGTGGCTGCGTGAGAAGTACGGTGTGGACGGCGCGGGGTACGTGGATCTGGCGCTGCTGCGCGGCGACCCGAGCGACGGGCTCCCGGGCGTCCCGGGCATCGGCGAGAAGACGGCGGCGAAGCTGCTGGACGCGTACGGCGATCTCGACGGGATCATGGCGGCGGTGGACGACCCGAAGGCGAAGCTGACCCCGTCGCAGCGCAAGCGGCTGGACGAGTCGCGCGCCTATGTCGCCGTCGCGCCGAAGGTGGTCCGGGTGGCCGGGGACGTGCCCCTTCCCGACTTCGACCCGGCGCTGCCGCGTGAGCCGCGCGACCCGGCCGCCCTGGAGGCGCTGGCGGAGCAGTGGGGGCTGAGCGGGGCGATCCAGCGCCTGCTGACCGTCCTTCAGCACTGAGGGGTCGACCGGGGAGCCGGCCGGGGTGTTAACTTAGGTATACCTAAGTCTTCGAACCAGGGAGTACCTCGTGGCAGAGCGGCCGGCCCGACAGGGACCCAAGGCCCAGGGGGCGCAGGTCGTGCGCACCGAGCAGATCACCCCGCACATGGTGCGGGTGGTCCTCGGCGGCGAAGGGCTTGCGGACTTCTCCCTCTCCGGCTTCACCGACCACTACATCAAACTGTGCTTCGCGCCCGAGGGCGCGGACTACGCGCACCCGTTCGACATGGCGGCCATCCGGGAGGCCCACCCGCGCGAGCTGTGGCCCACCACCCGCACGTACACGGTGCGTTCGTGGGACCCGGACGCCAAGGAGATGGCCGTCGACTTCGTCGTGCACGGCGACGAGGGCCTCGCGGGACCGTGGGCGCAGCGCGCCCGGGTGGGCGAGCAGGTGACCTTCCTCGGCCCCGGCGGCGGATACGGCCCCGACGCCTCGGCGGACTGGCACCTGCTGGCCGGCGACGAGAGCGCGCTGCCGGCGATCGCGGCGGCGCTGGAGCAGATGCCCGTGGGCGCGCTGGTGCACGCCTTCGTCGAGGTGCCGGACGCCTCGGAGGAGCAGAAGATCGTGACGCCCGACGGGGTGGCCGTGACCTGGCTGCACCGCGGCGACCGACCGGTCGGCGAACTGCTGACCGCCGCCGTCAAGGGGCTGGACTTCCCCGAGGGCGAGGTCCAGGCGTTCGTGCACGGCGAGGCGGGCTTCGTGAAGGAGATCCGGCGCTATCTCCGCATGGAGCGTCAGATCCCGCTGTCGCAGCTGTCGATCTCGGGCTACTGGCGCCTCGGCCAGAACGACGACGCGTGGCGCGCGGTGAAGCGCGAGTGGAACGAGCAGGTGGAACGCGAACAGGAAAACGGCACGGCTGCCGCGTAGCGGCTGCTTGCCGGATCGCCCAGGTCACCTGACGCGCCGGGCCGCCCGGGGCATCTGATGCCGAGATCCCCGACCATCGGGTCGCCCGGCCGCCCGGCCGCGGGCTCACACGGCTCTCCCCGCAAGCAGCCCCCGGACCCCGTCCACCGCACGTCGCGGCGGGGTCCGCCCGGTCGGGGCGGCCGGGCGGGCACGGGCCCGGCCTCAAGTGCCCGGAGCGCCCGCCTCCGCACCCCCGGCACCCTCCGCCTCCACCGGCCCCGACAGATGCCCCGGCGACTCGAAGCGCCGGAACGACACGTCGACGTGGGCCAGCCGCCGCAGCGCGCCGAACATCGCCTCGCCCAGGACGGTCCCCACCACGACGCTCTCGACCAGGTCCTCGCGGGCCACCCGCCGCTGCACGTAGTCGAGATCGGCACGGGCAACCGGCTCGGCCGCGTCCGCGTAGGCGTCCAGCAGGTCGACGTACCCGCCGTGCCCGGCCCTGCGCAGCGCGCAGAGCACCCCGGCCAGCGATTCGGCGGCGGAGCCACGCTCGTCCACCTGCCAGCCGCGCCGCCGCACCAGTTCGGCCACCTCCTCGCGGGCATCCTCCAGTTCGGGCCCCGCAGCCTCATCTCCGGTCGGCGTGACGCCGTCCGCCGCGACGCCAAGCACCTTGTGCACCGGCTGCCCGGGATCGTCCATGGCCTCCAGGACCTCGCCGATGGCGGCGAGCGAGAGGCCCCCGACATCCAGCAGCGCCCGGATCAGCCGCAGTCTGCGCTCGTGCCCGGGGCCATAATGCGCCTGGTTCGGGCTGGTCAACTCCCCTGCGGCCAGGAGTCCTTCACGTAGGTAGTACTTGATCGTCGGCACCGGAACTCCGGACCTGCGACTCAATTCGCCGATGCGCACCGCGTGTTCGCCCTTCCGCCCTTGCCAGAAACCGCCCTCATCATAGATAGTCCCCCTATCGGATAGCGGACAGCACAGCTATCCATATTGATTCCGTCACCGTCACGCCACCACCGCATCACCACAGGGGGTCTCCCATGTCGTCATGGCGTTCCTGGCATCGCCCATTAGTCGTCTTCTCCGCCGCGATGGCCGCTCTCGCCGCCGTCTCCGCCGTCGGCCTCGTCGTCGACGACCGGGTTCTGGTCGGGGCGCCGATCTGGGCGAAACCGTTCAAGTTCAGCGTGTCCTTCGTGGCGTACTGCCTGACGCTGGCCTGGATGCTGACGCTCCTCACGCGCGGGCAGCGGATCGGCAGGTGGGCGGGGCACGCCGTCGTGCTGACGAGTCTGGTCGAATTGGTGATCATCACCGTGCAGGTCGTCCGGGGGGAGCGCAGCCACTTCAACACCGCGACCGCCTTCGACTCGGCGCTGTGGAACGCGATGGGGATGACCATCGTCGTGCTGTGGGCGGCCACCCTGGTGATCGCCGTCCTCCTGGTGCGCACCCGAATCACCGACCGGGCGACGGCCCTCGCCGTCCGGGGTGGACTGCTGATCGCCCTGCCCGGCGCGGCACTCGGGTTCCTGATGACGCTGCCGAGCGACAGCCAGCAGGCCGCCGCAGGTTTCGACGCCGCCGACACGATGGGCGCGCACTCCGTGGGCGTACCGGACGGCGGCCCGTCCATGCCCCTGACCGGCTGGTCGACGACCGGCGGCGATCTGCGGGCCCCGCACTTCGTGGGCATGCACGCGCTCCAGCTGATACCGCTCCTCCTGATCGCGCTGGTGCTGCTCGCGCCCCGCTTCGCCCCGCTGCGCGACGCCGGAGTGCGGCTGCGCCTCGTCCGGGTCGCCGTCGGCGGTTACGCGGCGCTCGTCGCGCTCATCACGTGGCAGGCGCTCCGCGGCCAGCCCCTGATCCACCCCGACGGGGTCACGCTCGCCGCCGCCGGGGCGATCCTCGCGGCGGTGGCGTACGGCGTCTGGAGGGCGCTGCGCCCGCCCGCCGCGGACCGCCCGTCCCGAAACCCCGCCGCCGAACAGGAGCCCGTGGCATGACCGGTGCACTCTTCGAGGTCACGTTCTGTCTGGCCGCCCCGTTCTGGCTGCTGATGATCCTCGCCCCCACCTGGTCCGGCACCGCCCGCGTCGCCGCGTCCCCTCTGACCGTGCTGCCGGTGCTCGCCGTCTACACCGTCCTGGCCGTCCCGGTCTTCCCGGAGCTCTGGACGGCGGTGAGCAGCCCGGACATCGACACCTTCCGCGATCTGACGGCGCTGGCCGGCGGAGCCGGGGCCATCTGGGCGCAGGTCATCGCCTGGGATCTCCTGCTCGGCCAGTGGATGTATCTCCAGAGCCGGAAGCTGGGGCTTTCCCCGCTGCTGATGGGCCCGCTGCTGGTGCTGACGATCCTGCTGTCGCCGTTCGGGCTGCTGATCTTCCTCGCCGTCCGCGCCATCCGTTCGCGGCGGCGGGAACCGCTCCCCCGCTGAGTCGCGCGTCCTCCCGGGGCCCGGTCTGGAAAGATCGCGGACATTCGACCAATCCGCACGGGCGTCGGCTCCGAATCACCTCCGGAACCGACGATCGCCCCGGGAGGAAACCCGCGTGAAGGAAGCCGTACACATCAGTGGGGTGCCCTCGCCAGGTCCCGATCTCCAGGAGCTCCTGGTGCGGGTCGCGCGGGGCGACCAGGACGCGTTCGCCTCGGTGTACGACGCGGTGAGCGGGCCCGTGCTCGGCCTGGTGCGCAGCGTTCTGCGCGACCCGGCCCAGTCGGAGGAGGTGGCGCAGGAGGTGCTGGTGGAGGTGTGGCGCACCGCGCCCCGCTTCCAGGCCTCCCGGGGCAGCGCGATGAACTGGGTACTGACCCTGGCCCACCACCGGGCCGTCGACCGGGTCCGCTCCGCCGAGGCCGCCGCCGCCCGGGAGCACAAGGCGGCGCTGCTGGAGCGGACACCCGCCTTCGACGAGGTGTCCGAACAGGTCGAGACCCGGCTGGAGAGAGAACAGGTACGGCGCTGTATGCGCACCCTGTCCGAGCTGCAGCGGGAGTCGGTGACCCTCGCCTACTACCGGGGCCTGACCTACCGTGAGGTCTCCGAACTCCTCTCCGTGCCGCTGGGCACCATCAAGACACGACTCCGCGACGGCCTCATCCGGCTGCGCGACTGCCTGGGGGTGAGCGCATGAGCACGGCCGAACTGCACACGCTGACCGGGGCCTACGCCCTGCATGCGCTGCCGGAGTCCGAACAGCGGGCGTTCGAACAGCATCTGAAGGACTGCGAGGCCTGCGCCCAGGAGGTGCGGGAGCTGTCGGCCACCGCCGCCCGGCTCGGTCTCGCCGTCGCCGAGACCCCGCCGCGCGAACTGCGCGAGAGGGTGCTGCGGGAGATCACGACCGTACGCCAGGAGGCTCCGGCGCACGGCAGACGGGAACGGACCGGCGGGGGGAGGACGCGCACCGGACGGTGGTACGCCTACGCGCTCGCCGCCTGCATCGCGGCGGCCGCCGCGTTCGGCGGGGTGGCGGTCTGGCAGAACCAGCTGGCCCAGGACGCGCGGCAGGAGGCGGACCAGGCGCAGCGGCAGAACGAGCAGCTGGCGCAGGTGCTTTCGGCCCCCGACGCGAAGACCTCGTCGAGCGAGCTGACGGGCGGGGCCCGCGGCACCGTCGTCGTCTCGCAGAGCCAGAACCGCGCGGTGTTCCTGGCCTCGGGGATGGCTCCGCCGCCGAGCGGCAAGGTCTACCAGATCTGGTTCAACGACGAGGGCACCATGCGCTCGGCCGGACTGATGGACCCGAGGGCGAGCGACGACGCGGTCCTCCTGAACGGGCCGGTGGACCAGGCGTCCGGGATGGGCATCACGGTGGAGCCCTCCGGTGGCTCCGACGAACCGACCTCGGATCCGGTGGCGCTGATGGATTTCCCGACCGCCTGACGTTTCCCCACGAGTACCGCAAGGGAGCACACGTTCCATGAGTAGTGTCGCGGTGGTGCTGTTCACCTCCGACCTGCGTCTGCACGACCATCCGGTGCTGCATGCCGCCCTGCGGGACGCGGACGAGGTCGTCCCACTGTTCGTGCGGGACGACGCCGTCCACCGGGCCGGGTTCGACGCGCCCAACCGGCTGGCGTTCCTCGCGGACTGCCTGGCGGACCTGGACGCCGGTCTTCGCGACCGCGGGGGGAGACTGGTCCTTCGTCGGGGCGAGGTCGCCCGCGAGGTGAAACGGGTCGTCGAGCGGACCGGGGCGGAGTCCGTGCACATCGCCGCCGGGGTCAGCGGGTACGCGGCGCAGCGTGAGGAGCGCATCCGGGAGGCCCTCGCGGGCACCGGCTGCGAGCTGCGCGTCCACGACGCGGTGGTCACCGCGCTCGCCCCGGGCCGAGTGGTCCCGACGGGCGGCAAGGACCACTTCGCGGTGTTCACCCCGTACTTCCGCCGTTGGGAGGCGGAGGGAGTACGGGGCACACTGGCCGCTCCCCGCACGGTCCGGGTGCCCGACGGCGTGTCCGGCGACGCGCTCCCGGACCGGGACGCGACCAGACACGTCTCCCCCGGTCTCGCCCGGGGCGGCGAGCAGGCGGGCCGCAAACTGGTGACGTCCTGGCTCCACGGCCCCATGGCCGACTACGAGGACGGGCACGACGATCTGGCCGGCGACGCGACGTCCCGGCTCTCCCCGCATCTGCACTTCGGTACGGTCTCCGCCGCCGAACTGGCCAACCGGGCGCGGGAGAAGGGCGGCCCCGGCAGCGAGGCGTTCGTGCGGCAGCTGGCCTGGCGCGACTTCCACCACCAGGTCCTCGCCGCCCGGCCCGACGCCTCCTGGTCCGACTACCGGCCGCGCCACGACCGGTGGCGCTCGGACGAGGACGAGATCGCGGCCTGGAAGTCCGGGCACACGGGCTATCCGCTGGTGGACGCGGCGATGCGGCAGCTCGCGCACGAGGGCTGGATGCACAACCGGGGCCGGATGCTGGCCGCGAGCTTCCTCACGAAGACGCTGTACGTGGACTGGCGGGTGGGCGCACGGCACTTCCTGGAGTTGCTGGTCGACGGGGACGTGGCGAACAACCAGCTCAACTGGCAGTGGGTGGCGGGCACCGGCACGGACACCCGCCCCAACCGGATCCTGAACCCGGTGATCCAGGGCAAGCGCTTCGACCCGGACGGCGCATACGTACGGCGGTGGGTGCCGGAACTGGCGGAGGTGGAGGGGCCCGCGATCCACGAACCCTGGAAGCTGGAGGGCCTTGACCGGGCGGGCGTCGACTATCCCGACCCGGTGGTGGACCTGGCCGAGGCGCGGTCCCGCTTCGAACGCGCGCGCGGCCTCGACTGACCCGTATGCCCCCGGCAGGGCCTGTTCCGCGCGGCTGCGGAACAGGCCCTGCCGGGTCTCTCACGCCCGGCGCGGTGGCCGCGGGAAGAAGCCGCTCGTCCGGGCCCGGTACGCGGCGAACCCCGGCCGGTCGGCCATATGACGCTCCAGCAGGGCCGCGCCGCTGCCCTTCGTCAGCAGGAAGCTCATCACCAGCGGGGCGACGACGGTGGCGGCAGCGGCGGCCGGCGCCTGGCAGACGAAGAGGAAGAGGCCCCACCAGACGCAGAAGTCGCCGAAGTAGTTCGGATGGCGGGTCCAGGACCACAGCCCCCGGTCCATGATCTTCCCCTTGTTGGCGGGGTCGGCCTTGAACCGGGCGAGTTGGGCGTCACCGACCGCCTCGAAGACCAGCCCGACCGCCCACAGCAGCACCCCCGCCCAGGCCCACCAGGCCAGCGGCGCGGTGAGGTACTGGGCGGCCTGGACCGGGAGCGAGACGAGCCAGACCAGCGCGCCCTGGAGCAGATACACCTTGCGCAGGGCGTACAGCTGGGGGTTGCCGGGGGCCTTGGCCAGCATCTTCGCGTAGCGCGGGTCCTCTCCGTGGCCCTTCCCGCGCCGCCCGATGTGGATCGCGAGGCGCAGCCCCCAGATCACGGTCAGCGCGGTGACGAGCAGCCGGCGGACGTCGTCGCCCTCGCCCGCAGAGAGGCCGTAGGAGACCAGCGCGACGGCGGCGAACCCGAGTCCCCAGGCGATGTCGACGATCCGGTGCACGCCCTTGTTCAGGGCGATGGCGAAGGTGACGAGCATGACGCCGAGGGCGGCGACGGCCGTGCCCGCGAGCCCGCTCGCGAACGCGTTCCAGGCGAAGCCGCTCACCGCTCCTCCTCGGGACCTGCCGGTGCGTGCCAGTCGCGCCGGGTGGCGGGCATCGCGGCGGAGCCGGCCGGGTCGGGCCGTACGGACAGGATCTGGTCGACGCCCATCCGCCGCTCCTCGAACGCGAGCGCGCCGCCGACGAGATAGAGCCGCCACACCCGCGCGGTCTCCTCCCCGACCATGGCGACGAACTCCGCCCAGCGCTCCTCCAGGGTGCGCCGCCATGCCTCCACGGTCCGTACGTAGTGCTCGCGCAGCGATTCGACGTCCCGCACCTCCAGGCCGGCGCCCTCCAGCAGGGCGACGGTCTCGCCGAGCGGCCGCATGTGCATGTCGGGGGCGATGTAGGACTCGATGAACGCGCCGCCGCCGGGGGCGGTCGCGCCGCGTGACATCTGCTGGACGAGCGCCCGGCCGCGCGGCCGCAGGGAGTCGTGCAGGATGCGGGTGAACGCGGGGTACTCGGCGTCCCCGACGTGTTCGCCCATCTCGACGGTGGACACGGCGTCGTACGCGCCCCGGGTGCCTGGCCGCTCGGCGATGTCCCGGTAGTCGATGTTCAGCACCTCGACGAGGTCGTCGAGACCGCGTGCCGTGACCTGCTGCCTTACGTACGCGGCCTGTTCGGCGGCGAGGGTGACGGCGGTGACGTGGACGCCGTGGTTCTCGGCGGCGTACAGGGTCAGCGAACCCCAGCCGCAGCCGATGTCCAGCAGCCGTGCGCCGGGCCGCAGTCCGAGCTTGCGGCAGATCAGCTCCAGCTTGTCGCGCTGGGCGTCGGCCGGTCCGTAGCCGGGTGCGTCGCTGGTCCAGTAGCCGCAGGAGTACGCCATCGTCTCGTCGAGGAGCAGGGCGTAGAAGGCGTTGGACAGGTCGTAGTGGTGGCTGATCGCCGCACGGTCCCGGGCCTTGCTGTGCAGTTCCCCGCGCAGTCCCGCGCGGGCGGCGGGCACCGGTGGCCGGGGGCCGACCGCGCCGAGGCGCAGGGCGAGGCCGGCCGCCTTGACGCGGTCGGCGAGGGCGGGCGCGGGCGCGGTGAGGCCGCGTTCGCGCACGGCGCGGCGCATGGCGCGCAGCCCGTCGCCGAGGTCGGCGTCGAGGTCGATGTCACCGGTGATGTAGGCCTCGGCGAGGCCGAGTTCGCCCGGCTCCCACAGCAGGCGGCGCAGCGCCCTGCGGGTCCGCACATGGACGGTGGGGGCGTCCTGCGGCCCGGTCTCGCTGCCGTCCCACATCCGTACCCGGACCGGCAGTCCGCCGCCGAGGAACCGCTCGATCAGCGGTTCGACGCGCTGGGCGGCCCCGGTCGGGGTGCGTCGGGCGGGCGGCATGGTGGCGGAGGTGGTCACGCGGTCTCCTCGCGGGTCAGAAGCAGTTGCTGTACATCGAGGTAGCCGGAGCGGAAGCCCGCTTCGGAGTAGGCGAGGTAGAAGGTCCACATCCGGCGGAAGACGGCGTCGAAGCCGAGGGCGTCGACCTCGGCCGCCCGCTCGGTGAACCGCTCGCGCCACAGCCGAAGCGTCTCGGCGTAGTGCGCGCCGAACCGGATGCGCTGGGTGGTGCGCAGCCGGGTGTACTCGGTGGTGACCCGCTCGACGGCCTCGGTGGAGGGCAGCAGTCCGCCGGGGAAGATGTACTTGCTGATCCAGGTGTAGGTGGAGCGACTGACGCGCAGTCGGTCGTCGGGCATGGTGATGGCCTGGAGGGCGACCCGGCCGCCGGGGGCGAGCAGCCGATCCAGGGTCTGGAAGTAGACCGGCCAGAACTCCTCGCCGACCGCCTCGATCATCTCGACACTGACGATCGCGTCGTAGTCGCCGGTGACATGGCGGTAGTCGCTCAGCCGCACCTCGACGCGGTCCTCGAACCCGGCTTCGCGGATGCGGGCCCGGGCCAGTTCGCGCTGTTCGGCGGAGAGGGTGACGGTGGTGACCCGGGCGCCGCGGGCGGCCGCGCGGATGGCCAGTTCGCCCCAGCCGGTGCCGATCTCCAGCAGCCGGGTGCCCTCGGTGACACCGGCGGCGTCGAGCAGCCGGTCGATCTTGCGGTGCTGGGCGACGGGCAACAGGTCGGGCTCGGCGGGGAAGCCGCGGAAGACGGCGGAGGAGTAGGAGAGCGTCTCGTCGAGGAAGAGGGCGAACAGCTCGTTGGACAGGTCGTAGTGGTGGCTGATGTTGTCCCGGGAGCCCTCGGGGGTGTTCATCTGCGCGGCGGGCCTGCGCAGATGCCAGATGCCGCGCAGGCGTTGCAGGGAGCGGGGGACGAGGTCGGCGGCGTTCTCGGCGAGGACGGTCAGCACGGCGACGAGGTCGGGCGCGTCCCACTCGCCGGCCATGTAGGACTCGCCGAAGCCGATGAGTCCGCTCGCGCCGATCCGCCGGAAGAAGGCGTCGGGGTCGCGGATGTCCATGAGGGGCCCGCCGAGGCCGATGTCGCCCTGGCCCGCGAGCCGAGCGCGCAGGGGGAGCCTGCCGAGCGCGCGGCGGACGATGCGTTCGGCGACGGCGGTCCGGGCGCGGGAGACCCGGGGCAGGGTGACGATGTCGGGCCAGCGTTCCGGGTCGGTCCCGGGGGTGTGCTCTGCCGGCAGCGCCGAGGTGGGAGCGGTCACTGCATGCCTTCCTGTGTGCGGTGCGGGGGACGGGGTCGCACGGGGAGCCCGCGCAGATAGAGCCGGATGCCGTGCAGGCGGATCGCGGCGGAGACGAGGACGGTGGAGAGGGGGTGGCGCAGGGCGAGGCGCACCAGCTCCCGGGGGGTGGCCGGGCGGCGGGTGCCCCGCACGGTCGCGGTGAACGGGCGCGCCCCTTCACGCTCCAGGTGGACGCTCAGGTCGAGCCGGGACCCGGGCTCGGGCAGCCGCATCCGGTACCCGCCGTCCACGGGGAAGAACGGCGAGACGTAGAACGCCTTGCCGGTCACGGCTCGGTCCCTCCCGTCGGGGCGCAGAAGGTAGCCGTGGCGTCCGCCGTACGTGTTGTGCACCTCGGCGACGACGCAGAGGGGACTGCCGTCGGCGCGGTGGCACCAGTAGACGGTGATCGGGTTGAAGACGTACCCGAACACCCGGGCCTGGGTGAGCATGGTGACGGTGCCGTCGCCCAGCTCCACGCCCCGGGCTCGCAAGAAGCGCTCGAGACCGGCCCGGATGGTGGGGGCGGTGCCGCCGAAGTGGTCGCGGGCATCGAACCGGGCCAGCGGCCGCAGGGCGCGCGGCAGCTCGGGCGGCCGGTCGGGGTCGATCAGCCACAGGTAGGTCCGGTGCCGGAACGCGTATTTCGTCGGCCGGTTCCGTACGTGCGTGATCGTGCACGGGTAGAGGGCGCTCACCACCCCACCCCCAGGGCGGCGGCGGCCTCGACCCCCGAACGGCAGCCGTCCTCGTGGAAGCCCCAGCCGTGGTACGCCCCGGCGTAGGCGGTGACGGGACCGGACAGGGTGTGCAGCCGGGCCTGGGCCGCGACCGACTCCGGGGTGTAGACGGGGTGCTCGTAGACCATGCGGGCGCGGACGGTGTCCGGATCGACGCGGTCGGCGCCGTTCAACGTGACGACGAAGGAGTCCGGGGCGTCGAGCCGCTGGAGCCGGTTCATGTCGTAGCTGACGGTCACCCGGTCGGCGTCGGCGGCGCACGAGGGCATCAGGTAGTTCCAGGAGGCCCTGGCCCCTCGGGCGCGCGGCAGCAGCGTGGTGTCCGTGTGCAGCAGGGTCGGGTTGCGGGAGTACCGGAACGCGCCGAGCGTGCTGCGCTCGGCGTCGGTCGGGTCGGCGAGCATCCGCAGCGCCTGGTCGGGGTGGGTGGCGATGACGACGGAGTCGTACGGGGTGGTCGTGCCGTCCTCGGTGGTGAGGTCGACGCCGTCCGCGTGCCGGGTGACGGCGCGGACCGGGGTCGCGGTGTGCACGGCGGCGAGCTGCTTGACGACGAGGTCGACGTAAGCGCGCGACCCGCCGGTGACGGTGCGCCAGACCGGTGAGCCGCCGATGGTGAGCATGCCGTGGTGGTCGAGGAAGCGGAAGAGGTAGCGGGCCGGGTAGCGCAGGGCGGTGACCGGGTCGCAGGACCAGACGGCGGAGACCATGGGCGTCAGGAAGTGGGCGTGGAAGTAGGGCGAGAAGCGCCCGCGTCGGGCGAACTCCCCCAGCGTCATCGCGCTCGCCCCGCTCTCCGGCAGCGCCAGCAGGGCCCGGGCGGCGCGGTGGAAGCGCGGTACCTCGGCGAGCATCCGCAGATAGGGGCCGCGCACGGCGGAGCGCGGCTGCGCGAAGAGCCCGGCGGGGCCCCGGGCTCCGGCGTACTCCAGACCGCAGCCCTCGCACCGTACGGACATCGACATCTCGGACTCCTGGGTGGCGACGCCCAGTTCGTCGAAGAGCCGCAGCAGGTGGGGGTAGGTCCGCCGGTTGTGCACGATGAACCCGGAGTCGACGCGGTGCACCCGGCCGTCGGAAGCGGCCAGATCATGGGTGTGGGCATGGCCTCCCACGCGATCGTCCGCTTCGTACAGCGTCACCTCATGCGCGTCGCGGAGAACGTGGGCGGCGGTCAGCCCCGCCACTCCGGCTCCCACCACGGCCGTCCGCCGCCGTTCCCCTGCCATTCCGGCTCCCTCCGGTCCCATCACCTGGTCGGAGCGCTGCTGCAGCGCCCCTCACGTGGCATTCGTGGCCGGTCGCCGAACGGATTGGTCGATCACCGAATCTGCTCCGAACGAGTGAATGAAGAGTCCCGGACCAATCCGCCGGCCACCCCGGCACCGAACCCCCCGTGTCAGAACAGACCGCTCTCCGCACGACACATCCGATCCAGGAGAAACGCCATGAACACGCTCCTCTTCCGCCGCGCAGCCGTCGCCGTGTCCGCCGCAGCCGTGCTGCCGCTGGCGCTGACCGCCTGCTCGTCGGACGACTCCTCCAAGGACTCGGCGGCCGGCTCCACGCCCAGCTCGTCCGCGCCGGCGAGCCCCTCGGCCGACGACTCGGCGACCATGAACGAGCCGTTCGGTCCGGCCTGTTCGTCGGTGCCGAAGGAAGGCGCGGGCTCGTTCGACGGCATGGCGAAGGACCCGGTCGCGACGGCCGCCTCGAACAACGAGGAGCTGTCGACGCTGGTGGCCGCCGTGAAGCAGGCCGGCCTGGTCGACACGCTCAACAACGCCGAGAACATCACGGTGTTCGCCCCGACCAACGACGCCTTCGCGAAGATCCCGAAGGCCGACCTGGACGCGCTGCTGGCGAACAAGGCCGAGCTCACCAAGGTCCTCACCTACCACGTGGTGGGCGAGAAGCTGACGCCGCAGCAGCTGGAGAAGGGGTCCTTCGACACCCTGGAGAAGAGCAAGCTGACGACGGCCGGCTCGGGCACGGAGTACACCGTGAACGACTCCTCGAAGGTCGTCTGCGGCAATGTCCCGACCGCCAACGCGACGGTCTACATCGTCGACACGGTCCTGATGCCCCCGAAGTAGTCTCCACCGATTCCCCCCTCGTCGTACCCGGGAAAAACTCCGCCCGAAATGTACACATAAGCGCCAGATAAGCGCACTATGGAGGTATGGGTGCCTGCCGCACCCATCCGCACAGCGGCAGGGCCCGCAGGACCGAAGGAGACGAGAACTCATGAGCAACGTCTCACACGCGAGGAGCGACTTGTCGGGCCACCCCGACGCCTCCGAAATGCGTGCACGGTACGACCGCGTGATGGGCGGCCGCGATGTGGCGCTGGTGGACGCGCCGGTGTTCCTCGTCGGCCTCTACTGCGCCGTCTCCCCGTGGGTGCTCCACTTCACGGCGAGCCAGCCGGCCCTGGTCACGCACAACCTGGTGATGGGCATCGCCATCGCGGTACTGGCCCTCGGCTTCACCGCGATGCCCGAGCGCATGTACGGCCTGAGCTGGGCGATCTGCGCGATGGGGGCATGGATCATCGTGTCGACCTGGGTGGTGGGCAACAGCCCGGATGCCGGAATCGTGATCAACAACATCATCGTCGGCGGACTGACGGTACTGCTGGGCATGGTCTGCGCAGGAGCAACGACGAGAACCCGCAGCACGTAAGGCCGACCCGATCAGCCCTCCGGACCTCGTCTTCAGCCCCTCCGGCGTCTGAGGAGCGGGGCCCGGGGCAGCGCCACCCCTCCCAGCCCCTCCGGCGTCTGAGGAGCGGGGCCCGGGGCAGCGCCACACCTCCCAGCCCCTCCGGCGTCTGAGGAGCGGGGCCCGGGGCGGCGCCCCGGTTTCGGGAAGGGGCGGGTAGGGGAACAAGCCCGCCGCAGGCGCTCCGCTCCTCACCCCACCGAGCTGTACGCCACGACCCCCCGCAACACCGCATCCACCGCCTTACGCGCACTCTTCGCCACGCCCGACGCCCCCTCCCCCGCATCCCGGGGCGCCGCCGCGGCCACCTGCCCCAGCACATCGATCACCTGCTTGCACCACCGCACGAAGTCCCCCGCCGGCATCTCCGCCTCGCGCAGCACCTCGTCCAGCGTCCGGCCGGAGGCCCACATGTAGACCGCCCAGGCGAAGCCGAGATCGGGCTCGCGCTGCCCGACCCCCTCCGTCTGGTTGATCTTGAAGTCCTCCTCCAGGGCGTCCAGCCGCCCCCAGATCCGCACCATCTCGCCCATGGCGACCTTGGCAGGACCGGACGGCAGCTTCGGCGCGACCGCGTCATCGGCCTGCCGTGCCTCGTAGACCAGAGCCGAGACGCACGCGGCCAGCTCAGCAGGGTTGAGCCCCTCCCACACGCCCTCCCGCAGACACTCACTGGCGAGCAGGTCCAGCTCCCCGTACAGCCGGGCCAGCCGCCGCCCGTTGGCGGTGACCTCGTTGCCCCGGAGGTAGTCCAGCTCGGTGAGGAGCGCGACGATCCGGTCGAAGGTCCGGGCGATCGTGTTCGTCCGCCCCTCGATCCGCTTCTCCAGCTGCCGGGTGTCCCGCTGCAGCCGGTGGTAGCGCTCGGCCCACCGCGCGTGGTCCTCCCGCTCGTCACACCCGTGGCACGGGTGGGCGCGCAGCTCGGTCCGCAGCCGGGCGATCTCGCGGTCGTCGGCGGCCGGCGCCCGCCCCTTGCGGTGCCGGTCGGGCACGATGTGCCCGGCCTTGGACCGCAGCGCGGAGGCCAGATCACGCCGGGACTGCGGCGACCGCGGGTTGAACGACTTCGGGACGCGCATCCGGTCCAGCGCCTCCACCGGCACCGGGAAGTCCATCGAGGCCAGCCGCTTGACCTGCCGCTCGGCGGTCAGCACCAGCGGCCGAGGCCCGTCGTGGTGGTCGAAACCGCGGTGCCCGTTGGCCCGCCCGGCGGGCAGCCCCGGATCCAGCACCAAGGCCAGACCCGCGAACTTCCCCGTCGGAACGTGGATGACATCCCCGGGCTTCAGCTTCTCCAGGGACGAGGCCGCCGCCGCCCGCCGCTGTGCCGCGCCCTGCTTGGCCAGCTCCGTCTCGCGGTCCTTGAGGTCGCGCCGCAGGCGCGCGTACTCCTCGAAGTCCCCGAGGTGGCAGGTCATACCCTCCTTGTAACCCTCCAGGCCCTCCTCGTTGCGCTGCACCTGGCGGGAGATCCCGACGACGGACTTGTCCGCCTGGAACTGGGCGAACGAGGTCTCCAGCAGCTCGCGCGACCGGTGCCGCCCGAACTGCTGCACCAGGTTGACCGCCATGTTGTACGAGGGGCGGAAGCTGGAGCGCAGCGGATACGTACGCGTCCCCGCGAGGCCGGCCAGCGCCGTCGGGTCGAGGCCGCGCTGCCACAGGACCACCGCGTGGCCCTCGACGTCGATGCCGCGGCGTCCGGCCCGGCCGGTGAGCTGGGTGTACTCGCCGGGCGTGATGTCGGCGTGCTGCTCGCCGTTCCACTTGACGAGCTTCTCCAGCACCACCGAGCGCGCGGGCATGTTGATGCCGAGCGCCAGGGTCTCGGTGGCGAAGACGGCCTTGACCAGGCCGCGGACGAAGAGCTCCTCGACGACCTCCTTGAACGTCGGCAGCATGCCCGCGTGGTGGGCGGCGATGCCCCGCTCCAGGCCTTCGAGCCACTCGTAATAGCCCAGCACGTGCAGGTCCTCGCCGGGGATGGAGGCGGTCCGCTCCTCGACGATCTCGCGGACCAGCCGGCGGTTGTCCTCGTCGTTGAGCCGGAGTCCGGCGTACAGACACTGCTGGACGGCGGCCTCGCAGCCCGCCCGGCTGAAGATGAACGTGATCGCGGGGAGGAGCCCCTCGTTGTCCAGCCGGTCGATGACCTCGGGCCTGCCGGGCGTCCAGATCCGGCCGCGCTGACGCCGCTCGCGCTCGCGGTCGGCCTCGCGCACCATCTTGCCCCGGCGGCGGTCGCGCGGGTTGTAGGTGTTCTGGCTCTCCTGGCGGGCCAGCCGGACCAGGTCCGGGTTGACCTCGCGGCGTCCGGCGCCCCGGCCGCCGTGGTCGGTGCCCTCCTCGAAGAGGTCGTACATCCGGCGTCCGGCCATGACGTGCTGCCACAGCGGCACAGGGCGGTGCTCGGAGACGATGACCTCGGTGTCACCGCGCACGGTGTCCAGCCAGTCGCCGAACTCCTCCGCGTTGGACACGGTCGCCGAGAGGGAGACCAGCGTCACCGACTCGGGGAGGTGGATGATCACTTCCTCCCACACCGCGCCCCGGAAGCGGTCGGAGAGGTAGTGCACCTCGTCCATGACCACATAGCCGAGGCCGGAGAGCGACTGGGAGCCCGCGTACAGCATGTTCCGCAGGACCTCGGTGGTCATCACGACCACCGGTGCCTCGGAGTTGACGCTGTTGTCGCCGGTCAGCAGACCGACCTTGTCCGCGCCGTACCGCTTGACCAGGTCGGCGTACTTCTGGTTCGAGAGCGCCTTGATCGGCGTGGTGTAGAAGCATTTGCGGCCCTGCTCCAGGGCCAGGTGCACGGCGAACTCGCCGACGATCGTCTTGCCCGACCCGGTGGGCGCCGCGACCAGCACCCCCTTGCCCGCCTCCAGGGCCTGGCACGCCTCGATCTGGAACGGGTCCAGGCCGAAGTCGTACATCTCCCGGAAGGGCCCGAGGGCCGTCGCCATCTCGGCCGCACGGGCGCGGGATGCCTGGTATCGCTCAGCTGGTGAGAGGTCCTCTGTCATCTTGGCTACGAGCCTACCCGTCACCTCTGACAGTCAGCCCGATCTTTAAATCCCCTTGGGCTTCCGCCCGGCCGGCACCCGCTCAGCCCCCGGTGAGCACCCGCACGGCCCCCGGTACGCAGGTGGCGGTGAGCGGCAGCGCGCCCATCGGTTCGCCGTCCGCGTACGCCGTGACGCCGGCCGCCGCCAGCTCGATCGAGGAGACCCGGTGCACGGTCACGGCGGGGTGGCTCAGATGCGTGCCCTTGTAGACCTTCGGGAACACCTTGAGCAGCTCGGTGCGGGTGCACTCGCCGACCACGGTCACGTCGAAGCGCCCGTCGTCCATCTCGGCCTCGGCGCAGATCCGCATGCCGCCGCCGTACGTGGTTCCGTTGCCGACGGCGATGAGGGTGGCCTCGATCTCGGTGACCTCTCCCCCGTCGAGCCGGATCCTGTACGGGATCGGCTTGAAGGCGGCCAGTTCGGCGAGGATCGCGAGGTCGTACTTGAACCGGCCGCCGACGAAGCGCATCCGGTTGCCCCGGTCGTTGACCCGGGAGTCGAAGCCGGAGGCGAGGACGGAGCCGAACCAGCGGTCCCCGACCCGCCCCAGGTCGATCTCGCGGTGGCCGCCGGCCTTGAGGGCCCGCGCGGCCAGCCGTCCGGCGGCGGCCGGGTCGCGGATCGGCAGACCCAGCGCCCGGGCGAAGTCGTTGCCCGTGCCGACGGCGACGACCCCGAGCGGGGTGTCGGTCCCGGCGACGGCCTGGAGGGCGAGGGACATCAGCCCGTCCCCGCCCACGGCTATGAGTGCCCCGGTCCCCGCCGCGACGGCCTCGCGGGCGCGGCGCAGGGCGTCCTCTGCGTCCTCGCCCAGCACCGTACGGACGGAGAATCCGGCGTCCCGCAACGCGGAAGCGGCCGGCTGCGCGGCGTGCGCACCCCGGCCGCGTCCTGCGGTGGGATTGACGAAGAGGGTGATCTCGCTGGTCACCCGCCGGACCCTACAAGGTCAGGTGATGTCGTCGTAACCGTTCAGCCGGTGCGATCCGGGCCCGTCCGCCTCACCGGTGTTCTGGCCGGGCAGCGCGGGGCGGGAGGAGGAGACGTTCTCCACGCGGCCGACGGGCTCGGGCGTCAGATCAAGGGTCGAGGCCTCGTCGTCGCTGAGCTCGGCGTCGGGGTTGTTGCGGTTGCGGCGCTTGTCGTTCAGCAGGGAGAAGCCGACGGCGATGAAGTAGAGCACCGCGAGCGGCCCGGCGAGGAGCAGCATGGAGATGGGCTCGCCGCCGGGGGTCGCGATGGCCGCGAAGGCGGTGAGACCGACGATCATGCCGCGCCACCAGCGCAGCATACGGACGCCCGTGAGGACCCCGGTCATGTTGAGGGCGATGAGCAGCAGCGGCAGTTCGAAGGCGAGACCGAAGACGATCACCATGCGGGTGATCAGGTCGAGGAAGTCGTCGAGCGGCAGGAGGTTCGTGACGTTGTCCGGCGTGAAGCCGAGCATGATCTCGGCCGTCTGCGGCAGGATCGTGTACGCGAGGTAGGCGCCCGCGGTGAACAGCGGAACCCCGGCGGCCACGAAACCCAGGGAGTACCGCTTCTCCTTCTGATGGAGGCCGGGAGCGACGAAGGCCCAGAGCTGGTACAGCCAGACGGGCGTGGCGAGGAGAACGCCCGCCATGAGGGAGACCTTCAGCGCGATGGTGAAGGGCGACAACAGACCGTTGGTGGTCATCTCCGCGCACGGGCGGCCGTTGACCATCGTCTGGACGCCGTTCTTGCAGCCGACCGAGTCGAGGATCGGCTTCATCAGGAACTCGAAGATCTCCTTGTGGAAGAAGGCGGCCCCGATGACGGCGATCAGGATCGCCAGCACGGCCTTCAGCAGCCGGTTACGCAGCTCACGCAGGTGATCGAGGAGAGGCATCCGCCCCTCGTCGTCCTTCTCCTGCTTGCGGGCAGACTTGAGCAACCCACTTCCCTCGTCTCGTGCGGCGGCTGTCGGCGGAGCGCGTCGGCGGTCAGCTCTGGGTGGTGGGCTTGGCCTCGTTGACCGGGCGGGAGCTGGTGACGTCTCCCGGTGCGGCCTGGATGGTGCGCGCGGTGGTGGACTGCGGCGGGACCGTGTCGTCGACGGTCTCCGTGGTGGGCGTCGCGGTCGCCGCGTCGTCCTTCTTCATGGCCTTGGCCTCGCTCTTGAGGATGCGGGCCGACTTGCCGAGCGAGCGCGCCATGTCGGGGAGCTTCTTGGCACCGAAGAGCAGCAGGATGACAGCGATGATCAGAACGATCTCGAGGGGCTTCAGATTGCCGATCATGTGCGACTTCCTTCTCACTGAGGCGGCTGGGGGGTGGGCTCGCTACCCGCTCGACCGGGCATACGTCCGATCGTTGCGCTTGGCAGCGATCGTAACCCGCAGGGGTAAACGCGAGGCAATGCCCGTGCGTACTCCTGCTTGCGGCCCCGCACCTCCCTGCCTGGGCCGACCCATGCAGCGTACTCCCCTGTGCTGTGGGGCATCAGGCCCCCGGCGCGCTAGCGCAGGCCGTCGCCGGTGGCCGCGAGCCGGGTGGCGGCCCGCTCCAGGTCCTCGGAGGCCCGGTTGATGCGCTCGGTGGTGTCGGTGACCTGCCGGCCGAGACGCTGGGCCTCGACGAAGACCTTGATGCCGAGCACGCCGAGCACGGCGATGCCCAGGAATCCGAGGGCGATGGCGAGCATGGGCCAGAACATGGGGGCCTCTTTCCTGTACGGCTGCGCGGCGCTACAGGGCGGTGTGCAGACGCAGGGTCCGTACGCCGCCGCCGGTGAGCAGTTCGATGATGCGCTCCCCGGCGGGCTTGCGGACCGAGGCGCCGCACTCGGGGCAGGTGAAGGTGTAGAAGGTGGTGCGGCGGGTGGCGCCGATCGCGAGGCGCAGTGCGGCGGCGGCCAGCTCGAAGCGCCCGCGGCAGTCGGGGCAGGCGGCCCGGAAGCGTACGGCGGCGGGGACCGGCACGGGGACGGGTCCGGTGCCGGACCGGGGCGTCGGGCGTATCCCGGTGCCGGGCAGAACCTCCGGGCGGCCTCCGGTGGCGGCCGGGAACAGCGGCGTCCGGTTCATCGTCGTCTCCCTTCCAGGGCCCTCAGACCGTGTCCTCGTAGGCGGCGAGCGCCTCGCGGGCGGCCTCGCGGGCGCTGTCCGCGAGCTCCGGCGGGGCGACGATGCGGCCGTCGCCGCCGAGCCGCAGGGCGAGCCGGCGCAGCGAGGCCGGGTCGGGGGTGCGCAGGGTGATGCGGAGGCCGCCGTCGGGGAGTTCCTCGGCGGAGTCGTGCGGGTAGTACTCGGCGACCCAGCGGCCGCCGGTGCCGACCTCGATCACGACTTCCGGGTCCTCGGCGGCGGGCTGGACCAGACCGGCGGACAGGTCGCGCAGTTCCAGCTCGGGAGGGGCGGCGGGGGCGTCGAGGAGGCGGATCTCGGCGACGCGGTCGAGCCGGAAGGTCCGGCGGGCCTCGGAGAGCCGGCACCAGCCCTCCATGTAGGTGTGGCCGACGGCGAAGAGCCGGATCGGGTCGACCTCGCGCTCGGTGAGTTCGTCGCGGGCGGGCGAGTAGTAGCGCAGCCAGAGGCGGCGGCGCTCGGAGATGGCGCGGTCGACGTCGGCGAAGACGCCGCCCTCGGACTCGAAGGTCACCGAGAGCCGGGAGCTGGCCGCGCCGGACTCGCCCGCGGCCGTCTCCAGCTTGGCGGTGGCGCGGACGAGGGCGTCCCGGTCGCTCTCGCGCAGGCCGGGCAGGGTGGCGACGGCGCGGGCGGCGACGAGCAGCGCGGTGGCCTCGTCGGCGGCGAGCCGGAGCGGCTCGGCGACGTCGTCCGGGTTGTGCCACCAGATGCGGTCGCCGTCGGTGTCGATGTCGAGGAGGTCGCCGCCGCGGAAGCTGGTGCCGCACATGGGCAGGACGTCGAGGTCGGAGATCAGCTCGTCCTCGGTGATCCCGAAGGCCCGCGCCACGTCCTGCACGTGGGCGCCGGGGCGCTCGCGCAGATACGTCACCAGGGACAGCATCCGGCGGGTCTGGTCGATCGCGTTCGTGGCCATCGTGTCGGCTCCCCTAGTCCTTGGCCACGGCTCGGAGCCGGTCCACCACATCGGCCCGCAGGTCGGCGGGCTCCTCCACGACGACATCCGGGCCGAACTCGACGAGCCAGGCGTCGAGGCCGTGTCCGTACGGGATCTCCAGCTCGTCCCAGCCGTCGCCGCGGTCCCGCACGGCGGTGGCGCGCGAGCGCAGCGGGTAGCCGGCTCCGGCGCGGAGCCTGATCCGGGCGGTGCGGGTCGCGGTCTCGCCGGCCCAGCTCTCCACGGTCTCGCGGACGGTGACCACGTCGGGCACCTCGGCGCTGAAGGCTCCGGCGCGGGAGCGGACCTTGCCGGTGATGCGGGAGAGCCGGAAGACGCGTTCGGCGCCCCGCTCGCGGTCCCAGCCGGCCAGATACCAGTGGCCGCGCCAGCATTCGAGGGTCCAGGGTTCGACCTGGCGCTGCTCGGCGCGGGCGGAGTTGGCCTTGCGGTAGTCGAAGGTGACGGGGCGGCGGTCGCGGCAGGCCAGCATGAGGGGCTCGAAGGCGGCCTCGTGGACGGGGATGCGGGGTTCGAGGGCGCTGTGGACCTCGTAGGCGTCCTCGGCCTCGGGCATTCCGGCGGCGCGCAGCTTCTGCAGGGCTCCGCTGGCGGCCCCGGCGAGGCGGGCCTGCTGCCAGACCTTGGCGGCGAGGCCGAGGGCGGCGGCCTCCTCTGCGTCAAGGGTGATGGGGGGCAGCCGGTTGCTGTCGCGGCGGGCGAGGTAGCCGGTGTCGCCGTCGAGGTTCTCGACGGTCTCGATGACGAGTCCGAGTTCGCGCAGATCGTCCTTGTCGCGCTCGAACATCCGGTTGAAAGAGTCGTCGGAGCCCGCTTCGAGGTAGGCCTCGATGGATCCGCGGAGTTCGCGCTTGCTGAGGGGGCGCCGGGTCCCCAGCAGGCACAGCGCGAGGTTCATCAACCGCTCGGCCTTGGCAATCGCCATCGACGCCCTTTCTCCGGTGCTCTACGACGGTCGACCGTACCGCCCCGGGGTGTGGGGATCCAAAGCCGGGCCGTCGTCCGGAGCGCGGTGGGGGCTCGCCGGACAGCATGAGGGCCCCCGCCGTGCGGCGGGGGCCCTCATGCACACGAGTCCGGAACGGCTCAGACCGAGACCAGGTCGCAGACGAAGATCAGCGTCTCACCGGGGGCGATCTTGCCGCCGGCACCGCGGTCGCCGTAGGCGAGGTGGGCGGGGATGGTCAGCTGGCGACGGCCGCCGACCTTCATGCCCTGCACGCCCTTGTCCCAGCCGGAGATGACCTGGCCGGCACCGAGCTGGAACTGCAGCGGGGTGCCGCGGTTCCAGGAGGCGTCGAACTCCTCGCCGGTGGAGAAGGACACGCCCACGTAGTGCACGGAGACGGTCTGGCCGGCCTGGGCCACCGGGCCGTCGCCCTCCCAGATGTCCTTGATCTCCAGATCGGCCGGCGGCTCGCCGCCCGGGAAGTCGACCTCGGGCTTCTCGATGCTCACTGAACTGCTCCTAAAAGAATCTCGGGGAAAACCCCACAAGTCTTGCACGGGTCGCCCCGTCGCCCGGACCGTACCGAGAGGTGTCTCAGACCGTGCCGAGGATGTCGACGACGAAGACCAGGTTGTTCTTGGCGAGCTGGTTGGAGGGATCGGCTCCGTAGGCCTGGTTCGGCGGGATCGTCAGCAGGACGCGGTCGCCGACCTTCTTGCCGACCAGTCCCTTGTCCCAGCCCTGGATGACGCCGCCGACGCCGATCGGGAAGGCGCTCGCGCCACCGTGGTCCCAGGATGAGTCGAACTTCTTGCCGTCCTCCCACTTCACCCCGGTGTACTGGACGACGAGGCCCTCGCCGGCCTTGACGGCGGCGCCGTCGCCCTTGATGAGCACCTGCTCCTTGAGGTCCTTCGGGGCCTTCTCGCCCTTGGGGATGGTGATGGTCGCGGCCTTCTGCGACGCGGCCTTCACCTCGGGCATCCCGGCCTCACTGGCGGCCTGGGTCCCCTTGGCCTCGCCCTTCTTGTCGACCTTCTCGGCGTTGACGATGTCGACGACCCAGACGAGCGGGTCGGTGGGCTTGATCCCGGACTGCGGGTTCAGCTGCTCGCCGACGATCGCCTCGGCGGTGCCCTCGACCTGGACCCGGCTGCCGACCTTGTGGCCGGTCAGCGCGTCCGCGACCTTGGTCGGGAGCATCTGGCCCTGCTGGCCGACCTCCTGCACGACCTGGGCACGGGGGGCCTTCGGGTCGGCGCCCTGCCGCTGGGCCCAGGTGGAGCCGAGGGCCTCGATGTTTCCGGCGAAGTCCAGACGGACGATGTCGCCCTTCTTGACCTCGGCGCCGTCACCGGTCGAGACGTCGCTCGCGACGACCTCGTCGGAGACCTTGGCGTCCTTGGCGATCTCGATCTTGGGCTCGGCGCCGAACTTCCCGGAGACCTTGGCGACGGGATCCGAGTTCTTCGGGGCGGCGTCGTCCTTGGAATCGGAACCGCAGGCGGCGGTGATCAGCAGAGCGGGCACGGCCAGGACGGCGGCGACACGCCGGGCAGTTTTCGTGGGGATCATCAGTCCAACTCGCGTAGGGGGCTCCGGGCACTCCCGCCACTCTACGACTTCACCCCAACTGCATCACGGGTACCGACACGGCTGTACGCCGGGGCGACCGGCCCCGGCGTACAATGTGTCCCTTTTCCCGCGAGTCCCGCGGGTTCCGCGCGGGCGGACCTCTCACATGCCGGCGATGAGTTTCTCCACCCGTTCGTCCACGGACCGGAACGGGTCCTTGCACAGCACCGTGCGCTGCGCCTGGTCGTTGAGCTTGAGGTGGACCCAGTCGACGGTGAAGTCCCTCCGCTGCTCCTGGGCCCTGCGGATGAAGTCGCCGCGCAGCCGCGCCCGGGTGGTCTGCGGGGGCACCGACTTGCCCTCGAAGATCTTCAGGTCGTTGCAGATGCGGGCCGTCTGTCCCTTCTTCTCCAGGAGGTAGAAGAGACCGCGTCGGCGGTGGATGTCGTGGTAGGCGAGGTCTATCTGGGCGACCCGCGGGTTCGACATGGTCATGTTGTGCTTGGCCCGGTACCGCTCGATGAGCTTGTACTTCATGACCCAGTCGATCTCGGTGTCGATCCGGTCGAGGTCCTGGGCCTCGATCGCGTCCAGGGCGCGGCCCCACAGCTCCAGGACCTGGTCGACGGTGCCGGTGCGGATACCCCGGCGCTCGACGAAGTCCACGGCCTTCTCGTAGTACTCCCGCTGGACCTCGATGGCCGAGGCCTCCCGGCCGCTGGCGAGACGCACCTTGCGCTGCCCGGTGAGGTCGTGGCTGACCTCGCGGATCGCCCGGATCGGGTTCTCCAGGGTCAGGTCGCGCATCACCGTGCCCGCCTCGATCATGCGGAGCACCAGGTCGGTGGCGCCGACCTTGAGCAGCATGGTCGTCTCGGACATGTTCGAGTCCCCGACGATGACGTGGAGGCGGCGGTACCGCTCGGCGTCGGCGTGCGGTTCGTCACGGGTGTTGATGATCGGCCGGGAGCGGGTCGTCGCGGAGCTGACGCCCTCCCAGATGTGCTCGGCACGCTGGCTGACGCAGTAGACCGCGCCACGCGGGGTCTGGAGCACCTTGCCCGCGCCGCAGATCAGCTGCCTGGTGACGAGGAACGGAATGAGGATGTCCGCGAGCCGGGAGAATTCTCCGTGCCGGGCCACGAGGTAGTTCTCGTGGCAGCCGTAGGAGTTTCCCGCCGAGTCGGTGTTGTTCTTGAAGAGATAGACGTCGCCCGCGATTCCCTCCTCGTGCAGGCGGCGTTCGGCGTCGACGAGCAGGCCTTCGAGAATGCGCTCGCCGGCCTTGTCGTGGGTGACCAGTTCGGTCACGTTGTCGCATTCCGGGGTTGCGTATTCCGGATGCGATCCCACGTCGAGGTAGAGGCGGGCGCCGTTCCGCAGAAAGACGTTGCTGCTGCGGCCCCATGACACGACACGGCGGAAGAGGTAGCGCGCCACTTCGTCAGGTGACAGTCGGCGCTGTCCCCTGAACGTGCACGTGACGCCGTACTCGTTCTCCAGCCCGAAAATGCGGCGGTCCATGACTGAACATTACGCCTTATGGCCCGAGCTGAAACCGGGTTCGACGGCACCGTTTCGATCATTTTCCGATCCCGTCACGACGGCGGCCGTACGGACGGGAGCTGCGAGGACCTTGCCGGTGGCCAGCAGGACCACCAGGGCCGCCACTCCCCCGGCCCCCGCGACGGCGAAGCTCCAGGCGGTCGAGCCGAGTTCGACGGCCGGTCCGGCGACGGCCGTGCCGGCCGCGGCGCCTACGCCGAACGTGGTGACGAGCCAGGAGAACGCCTCGGTCACCGTGCCGCGCGGGGCGTGCCGGTCGACCACGATGAAGGAGCAGGCGATGGCCGGGGCGAGGAAGACCCCGGCAAGGGCGGCGAAGACGGTCATGAGCGGCACCGAGGGGGTGAGTGTCAGCGGCAGATAGCCCAGCGCCAGCAGTCCGACGATGGCCCGCAGCCGTTTCTCGGGGGCGCCGACCCACTGCCGTGCCCCGTAGGCCAGTCCGCCGATCAGCGCGCCGAGGCCGAGTGCGGCCATCAGCCAGCCGTACACCGCCTCCCGCCCGTGGTCGTCGGCGTACGCCACCCCGGCCACGGTGATGGAGCCCAGCGCGAGGCCGACGAAGAAGAACGCGCCGAGGAGCGCGAGGAGTCCGGGCGAGCGCAGGGCGCCGAGCCAGTGCGCCTCGCGGGGCGCCGAGCGCCAGGTGCGCGAGGGCTCGGACAGGACGACCGAGAGGGCGCCGAGGACGCCGATGGCGTTGATGACGAGCAGGGCGGCGGCCGGGGACCAGAGCGAGACGAGCAGCGTCACCAGGAGCGGTCCGACGGTGAACATGATCTCCTGCGCCACGGCGTCCATGGCGTAGGCCCGGTGCACCTGGCCCTCGCCCTTGAGGACGCTGGGCCACAGGGCCCGCAGGCCGCCCTCCAGGGGCGGGGTGGCGACTCCGGCGACGATGACGGCGAGGTAGGCCAGCGGGAGCGAGCCGAGGCCGGTGAGGGCCAGCAGGGCCATCCCGAGCGCGGAGAGCACTGCGGCCGGGAGCTGGACCCGCGGCTGCCCGTACAGGTCGACCGCGCGGCCGAGCAGCGGCTGCCCGACGGCGGTGGCCAGGCCGTACGCGGCGGCGAGCGCGCCGGCCAGGGTGTAGCTACCGCCCTCCGCCCGGGTGAACAGCACGATCGCGATGTGTGCGGTGCCGTTGGGCAGCCGCCCCACCAGCGTGCCCGTCAGCAGCCGGGCGGCATGCCGCGCCCGGAGGATGTCCAGATATCCTGCGGCCATACCCGCCCCCTCTCCGCCTCGGCCGGCCGTGCGCCCACCGAAGTGTTACGTATAACGTCGAGGTTCATACGTACCATGTGCGCAGTTCGCGGGTCCACCCCGCGGCGTTACGGAGACGTCCCGCACGGAGGCACGAGTGACCAGCGCGCAGCAGCCCGTCCCCGCCCGGCCCACCAGTCGTGACGTGGCCCGTGCGGCGGGCGTCTCCCAGGCAACGGTCTCCCTGGTGCTCGGCGGTAAGTGGCCGGGCCGGGTGTCGGAGGTCACGGCCCAGCGGGTGAGGGAGGCCGCGGCGGAGCTCGGCTACCGGCCCAATCTGGCGGCCCGCAGTCTGCGGCTCGGCCGCACGAGGACCGCGCTGCTGGTGGTCCCGGCGCTCACCAACGAGTTCTTCGCCCGGGTGTACGCGGGGGCGGCGGCGCTCGCCGCCGAGCACGACTTCGGCGTGGTGCTCTACCCCTCGCCGGACGGCACTGGCCCGGCCCGGGACCCCTTCGCCTCGGCCCGGGCCGCGCTCGACGGGGTCATCGCGTCCTCGATGGCCGCCGACGCGCTGGACGCACTGCACGGGGCGGATCTGCCGCTGGTGATGCTGGACAGCGACCCCTCGGGCACCGCGCCCGCCGCCCATGTGAACCTCGACATCGCGGACGGGATGCGGCAGGTGACGGACCATCTGCTGGGGCTCGGCCACCGTCGTTTCCTGCATCTGGCGTCCGCCGTGGACACCTGGACGTTCGCGGTGCGCGCAGAGGCGCTGCATGACGCTCTGGGCGCGGCGGGTGGCGCGACGGTGCGTACCGTACGGGCTCCGCTGGACGTGGGGGCGGGGCGCGAGGCGGCCGAGCGGGCTCTGGCGGTCACCGGGGAGCGGCCCACCGCGATCGTCTGCGACGACGACATCCTGGCCGCCGGGGCCTGCAAGGCGGCACGCAGGCTCGGGCTGCGGGTGCCGGACGAGCTCTCGGTGACCGGGTTCGACGACCTGGCGCTGGCCACCGCGCTGGAGCCGGAGCTGACCACCGTGCGGCTGCCGGCGGAGCAGGTCGGGGAGCGGGGCATGGAGGCGCTGCTCGCCGTGCTGGACGGCCGCCCCGCCGAGCAGGGGGGCCTGCCGGTCCAGCTCGTCGTACGCGGCTCCACGGCGCCCCCGCCCGCCGCCCGGGCATGACGGTGCCCCCGGGCCGGGGCCCGGGGGCACGTCGAGCGCCGCTCGGCTACTTGCCGGTCTCCTCCGTGGAGCCGGACGCGCTGCCGGTGTCCGCACCGCTGGAGTCGCTGTCCTCGGCGTCGGAGGGGGCGTCCGTGGGCGTGCTGGCGGCGGATTCCGTCTCCAGCAGCCGGGCCAGCTGACGGCCGACGATCCGCTTGAACTTGCGCTGCTGGGGGCGGGTGCGGTCCAGGACCGCGACCTCCAGGCGCTCCGCGGGGATCTCCCGCTCGCCGCCGCCCGGCTCCCGCGAGAGGGCCTGGACGGCCAGCTTGAGCGCCTCGGCCAGCGTCATGCCGTCGCGGTGCCGCTGGTCGAGGAAACTGCTGATCTGTTCGGAGTTGCCGCCGACCGCGACCGAGCCGTGCTCGTCCACGATCGAACCGTCGTGCGGCAGCCGGTAGATCTGGTCGCCCTCGGGTTCGCTGCCGACCTCGGCGACCACCAGTTCCACCTCGTACGGCTTCTCGGCCGCGCTGGAGAAGATGGTGCCGAGCGTCTGGGCGTAGACGTTGGCCAGCCCACGGGCCGTCACGTCGTCCCGGTCGTAGGTGTATCCGCGCAGATCGGCGTAGCGCACGCCGCCGATGCGGAGGTTCTCGTACTCGTTGTACTTGCCGGCGGCGGCGAAGCCGATCCGGTCGTAGATCTCGCTGAACTTGTGGAGCGCGCGGGACGGGTTCTCGCCGACGAACACAATGCCGTCGGCGTACTGCAGCACAACGAGGCTGCGACCACGGGCGATGCCCTTGCGGGCGTATTCCGCCCGGTCGGCCATGGCCTGCTGGGGTGAGACATAGAACGGCGTCGACACCGGCTATCCGTCCCTTCCTGTCAGTGACGAGTGCATCGGAAAAAGGCTCGGAGTCCGGATCAGAGCAGCGCGGCGCGCGGGCCGTCGGGCTGCTCGAGTCGGCGTTCCAGGAT
This sequence comes from Streptomyces globisporus, assembly GCF_003501885.1. Classification (GTDB taxonomy): domain Bacteria; phylum Actinomycetota; class Actinomycetes; order Streptomycetales; family Streptomycetaceae; genus Streptomyces; species Streptomyces globisporus_D. Next base: position 34,579 of record NZ_QWFA01000056.1, on the reverse strand, counting down.
GGAGCGCGCGATCTCGGAGGACTCCTGGTCGGTCAGCCTCCGGAAGCCTTCGTCGGTGATGACGGTGACGATCGGATAGATACGGCGGGCCACGTCCGGGCCGCCGGTGGCCGAGTCGTCGTCCGCCGCGTCGTACAGCGCCTGCACGACCAGGGTGAGGGCCTGCTCCTGCGTCAGGTCCTCGCGGTAGAGCTTCTTCATCGAGCCGCGGGCGAAGATCGACCCGGAGCCGGTGGCGGCGTAGCCGGTCTCCTCGGAGCGGCCGCCGGTGACGTCGTAGGAGAAGATGCGGCCCTTGTCGCGGTCGATGTCGTAGCCCGCGAAGAGGGGGACCACGGCGAGGCCCTGCATGGCCATGGCGAGGTTGGAGCGGATCATGGTGGAGAGCCGGTTGGCCTTGCCCTCCAGGGAGAGCTGGGCGCCCTCGACCTTCTCGAAGTGCTCCAGCTCCAGCTGGAACAGCTTGACCATCTCCACGGCCAGTCCTGCGGTGCCCGCGATGCCCACCGCGGAGTACTCGTCGGCCGGGAAGACCTTCTCGATGTCGCGCTGCGCGATCATGTTGCCCATGGTGGCGCGCCGGTCGCCGGCCAGGACCACGCCACCGGGGAAGGACGCGGCGACGATGGTCGTCCCGTGCGGCGCCTCGATGGCCCCCTGGAGCGGCGGCAGGCTGCGGTTGCCCGGGAGCATCTCGGGCGACTGGTCGGACAGGAAGTCCATGAACGAGGACGAACCCGGCGTCAGGAAGGCAGCTGGTAGACGCCCGGTGCTACGAGTGTTGGCTTCCACGCGTTTCCCTCCAGGTATGCGATGGCCCTGCGCAAGAAAGTCAGGATCATCCCCCAACTTGCCGATGGCCGAATTGCAGTTGAAGCAACTTGTGCCACGGACCCTACCCGCCCCGCGGGAGTGATCCACATGTTCGGCGGGGGATATCCGCGCCGATCCGGCGGCCCGTCGACCGGGCCCGGTCGGCAGGCGGGGTGACGGCAGACGCCGTCACCCCGCTTCCTACCAAGCGTTCACACTCGTGAACTACTCTCCACCCTTTTGAACGAAGGAGCGGACGAAGTCCTCGGCGTTCTCTTCGAGCACGTCGTCGATCTCGTCCAGCACCGAGTCGACGTCGTCGCTCAGCTTCTCCTGTCGCTCCGCAAGGTCCTCGGACGCCTGCGCGTCCTGCGCCTGCTCCTCGACCTCCTCGGTGGAACGTGTCGCCTTCTGCTGTCCGCCGCCGGTGTCCTTGGTCGCCATGTAGCTCACCCCGCTCGGTTCGAAGCAATCGAAGCTCTTGATCAGACCCTACCCACCGGGTCCGACATTTGGCCCGGTAGTTGATGCAAGCCCGTGCCTCAGGTGATTGATTCCCAGCCCGGAGGCCTTTCAGCCGCCCGACAGCGTCCGGACCAGCTCCTCCGCCGTACGGCAGCGGTCGAGCAGATCCTTCACGTGCTCCTTGGTCCCGCGCAGCGGCTCCAGGGTGGGCACCCGCTGCAGGGAGTCGCGGTCCGGCAGGTCGAAGATCACCGAGTCCCAGGAGGCCGCCGCCACATCGTCGGCGTACTGCTCCAGACAGCGGCCGCGGAAGTAGGCCCTGGTGTCCTCCGGAGGCGCCGTACGGGCCCTGGTGACCTGGTCCTCGTTCAGGAGGCGCTTCATCTTCCCGCGGGCCACCAGACGGTTGTAGAGGCCCTTGTCGGGCCGTACGTCCGCGTACTGGAGGTCCACCAGATGCAGCCGGGGGGCGTCCCAGTCCAGCGCGTCGCGGCGGCGGTAGCCCTCCATGAGCTCCCGCTTGGCGATCCAGTCCAGCTCGCCCGACAGGCTCATCGGATCGGTCTCCAGCCGGTTGAGGGTGTCCTCCCAGCGGGTCAGGATGTCCTTGGTCTGCTCGTCGGCGTCCGTCCCGTACCGCTCGTCGACGTACTTGCGGGCCAGCTCGAAGTACTCCATCTGGAGCTGGACCGCAGTGAGTGTCCGGCCGCTGCGGAGCGTGATCAGCTGCCGCAGGTCCGGGTCGTGGGAGACCTGGTGCAGGGTGCGCACGGGCTGGTCGACCGCCAGGTCGACGTTGATGAAGGCGTCCTCGATCATCGACAGCACCAGGGACGTGGTGCCGAGCTTGAGATAGGTGGAGATCTCCGAGAGGTTGGCGTCGCCGATGATCACATGGAGCCGGCGGTACTTCTCGGCGTCGGAGTGGGGCTCGTCCCGGGTGTTGATGATGGGGCGCTTGAGCGTGGTCTCCAGGCCGACCTCGACCTCGAAGTAGTCGGCGCGCTGGCTGATCTGGAAGCCGTGCTCGTGGCCGTCCTGCCCGATGCCGACCCGGCCCGCGCCCGTGACGACCTGGCGCGAGACGAAGAACGGCGTCAGATGGCGCACGATGTCCGAGAACGGCGTCTCCCGCTGCATGAGGTAGTTCTCGTGCGTGCCGTAGGAGGCGCCCTTGTTGTCCGTGTTGTTCTTGTAGAGGTGGATCGGCTGGGCGCCGGGGATGGCGGCCGCCCGCTCGGCGGCCTCCGCCATGATCCGTTCGCCGGCCTTGTCCCAGAGCACCGCGTCGCGCGGGTTGGTGATCTCCGGGGAGCTGTATTCGGGGTGCGCGTGGTCGACGTAGAGCCGGGCGCCGTTGGTGAGGATGACATTGGCGAGGCCGATGTCCTCGTCGGTGAGCTGGCTGGAGTCGGCGGTCTCACGGGCGAGATCGAAGCCTCGCGCGTCACGCAGCGGGTTCTCCTCCTCGAAGTCCCAGCGGGCACGTCGCGCCCGGTGCATCGCCGCCGCGTAGGCGTTGACGATCTGGGACGAGGTGAGCATGGCATTGGCGTTGGGGTGACCGGGGACGGAGATCCCGTACTCCGTCTCGATGCCCATTACTCGCCGTACGGTCATGCGGCCCTCCTTGCCCGGCGTCGGCCCCTCCCGGAGCGACGCTCACGTACCGCTGCTGTGTCCGGTGCGTCGGTGCGGTGCCCGTCACCGCACTGTGCGACTCGGCGGTACCGCAGAGCCTAGAGCGCCTCTGCGCCGGTGGGGAGATCAATTACGACTTTGGCTCCGGCATGGCCGGAACGTGGGAATGAAACCGGCTGCGGAGGCCCCTGGGGCCTTCCGCAGCCGGTCCGGGTATTACAGGTACTGGCCGGTATTGGCCACCGTGTCGATGGAGCGTCCGGTGTCCGCGCCCTGCTTTCCGGTGACGAGTGTGCGGATGAAGACGATCCGCTCACCCTTCTTACCGGAAATCCTGGCCCAGTCGTCCGGGTTGGTGGTGTTCGGCAGGTCCTCGTTCTCCTTGAACTCGTCCACGCAGGCCTGCAGGAGATGAGCGACCCGCAGCCCCTTCTGGCCCTGTTCCAGGAATGCCTTGATGGCCATTTTCTTTGCCCGGTCGACGATGTTCTGAATCATCGCGCCGGAGTTGAAGTCCTTGAAGTACAGGACTTCCTTGTCGCCGTTGGCGTACGTGACCTCGAGGAAGCGGTTCTCCTCGGACTCCGTGTACATCCGCTCCACGACCGACTGGATCATGGCGTGGGCGGCGGCCTCGCGCGAGCCGGTGTGCTCGGAGAGGTCGTCCGCGTGCAGCGGGAGCGACGGGGTCAGGTACTTCGCGAAGATGTCCTTCGCCGCCTCGGCGTCCGGACGCTCGATCTTGATCTTCACATCGAGCCGGCCGGGCCGCAGGATGGCGGGGTCGATCATGTCCTCGCGGTTGGAGGCGCCGATGACGATGACGTTCTCCAGGCCCTCCACCCCGTCGATCTCGGCGAGCAGCTGCGGGACGATGGTGTTCTCCACGTCCGAGCTGACGCCGCTGCCGCGGGTGCGGAAGAGGGACTCCATCTCGTCGAAGAAGACGATGACGGGGGTGCCCTCGCTCGCCTTCTCCCTCGCCCGCTGGAAGACCAGGCGGATGTGCCGCTCGGTCTCGCCGACGTATTTGTTGAGCAGCTCGGGGCCCTTGATATTGAGGAAGTAGCTCTTCCCCGCGGGCTGCCCGGTCACCTCGGCGACCTTCTTGGCGAGCGAATTGGCGACGGCCTTGGCGATGAGCGTCTTGCCGCAGCCGGGCGGGCCGTAGAGCAGGATGCCCTTCGGCGGGCGCAGCTCGTGCTCCTTGAAGAGGTCGGGGTGCAGATACGGAAGCTCGACCGCGTCGCGGATCAGCTCGATCTGGTCGCCCAGGCCGCCGATCTTGTCGTAGTCGATGTCCGGGACCTCTTCGAGGACGAGCTCCTCGACCTCGCTCTTGGGCACCACCTCGTAGACGTAACCCGACCTGGAGTCCAGGAGCAGGGCGTCGCCGGCGCGGATGGTGATGTCCAGCAGTGGCTCGGCGAGCCGCACCACCCTCTCCTCGTCGGTGTGCCCGACCACCAGGGCGCGCTCGCCGTCCTCGAGGATCTCCTTGAGGGTGACGATGTCCCCGGCCCGCTCGAACTCCATGGCCTCGACCACGTTGAGCGCTTCGTTGAGCATGACCTCCTGGCCACGCCGCAGGTCCTCGAGCTCGACGCTGGGGCTGACGTTCACCCGGAGCTTGCGGCCCCCGGTGAAGATGTCGCAGGTGCCGTCCTCGTTGGCCTGCAGGAAGACGCCGAAGCCGGCCGGCGGCTGCGCGAGCCGGTCGACCTCTTCCTTGAGGGCCACGATCTGGTCACGCGCCTCACGGAGCGTGTTGGCGAGCCGCTCGTTCTGAGCGGACACGCCTGCCAGATTCGTCTGCAACTCGACGATCCGCTCTTCGAGAATCCTCGTATGACGCGGAGAGTCGGCGAGCTTACGTCGCAGGACGGCGATTTCCTGCTCGAGATAGGCAACCTGGCCGGCTGGGTCCTCGGACCCGCGCGCGGGCCGGATGCCGCGGTTGATGTCGTCGTCGTGGGCTGCCACGGTCCTCACCTCCTCCATGGGGAGCTGGACGCTTCCTGACCCTACCTGGGTGGGTGGTGATTGAAACCCCTAGATCACAAAGACTGCGGGGCGTGTCCGATCTTCACCCTTGCGCTCTCCCTCACGTCAAGGGAATACCCACCCTTCGGCACCGGAAAGCCGCCGGTTGTATCGTCGAACCGTTCAACACCCGTCAGGGCTGGCTCCAATTGGTTCGGATACGCAGGAACGGCAGGACACATGACCGTGCAGCAGGACTCGCCGGGCGACAGTGACACGCAGGACCTGGAGGTCTGGATCGACCAGGACCTCTGTACGGGGGACGGCATCTGCGTGCAGTACGCCCCCGATGTCTTCGAGCTGGACATCGACGGCCTGGCGTATGTGAAGAGCTCCGACGACGAGCTGCTGCAGGACCCGGGGGCGACCACTCCGGTGCCGCTGCCGCTCCTGCAGGACGTCGTCGATTCGGCCAAGGAGTGCCCGGGCGACTGCATCCACGTGCGGCGCGTCAAGGACAGTGTCGAGGTGTACGGACCGGACGCCGAGTAGCCGTCCCGGGGGCGCGAGCCCCCGGGACGTACGGGCGGGCGCTCAGACGCTGCGGGCGAGCTCCCCGGAGCTGCGGACGAAGGTCTTCCCCTTCCACCGCCAGGAGGCCTGTTCCTCCTGGTCGGGGCAGCAGCGGGGCACCTCCAGCGAGGAGTAGCCGAGGAGGGTCGCCGAGACGACGCCGTCGCGTACGGCGAAGTCCCCGACGGTCTTCCTGTCAGCGGGGTCCACCAGGGTCGCCACGACCCGGGGTGCGGCCCCGCTCGCCTGTGTCAGGACGTAGATGCCGCCGGGCGGGGTCCCCGATCCGGCGGCGCAGTGCACCACGGCGACGGTTTCCGGCCGCCCGTCGCCGTCGAGGTCCCCGGGGGCCTGTTTCGCGACGGTCGTCCCGGCGCCGCCGCACTCCAGCGGGAAGTCGACTCCGGCCGGGTCCGGGGCGGGCACGGGGGCGCCGTGCCGCGTGGTGGTCCGCTGCTCGGAGGCCGTGGCGGTCGCCGTGGCCGTACGGGGCTGGAGCAGCCCGGCCAGCGCGACGACTCCCGCCATCGCCGCGGCCGTGGCGAGCCAGTGCATCGGCTTGGCGGCGGTGTGGGCGAGGTCCGGGAGCGCGGAGGTCTGCACGCGGTATGTCTCCTGATGGTTCCTGGGAGCCCGGTGAAGGGGTGGGAACACCCCGTGGGGTTGCCCGGCATCGTGCCACACCTCACACCCGGGCGGAACGGCGGGGTCAACGAAAAGGCGCCGCCGCGCCGTTCTCCGGTCGGTCGGGGAACGGCGCGGCGGCGCCGGTGCGTTGTGCGGGTCAGCCGCGGTCGGCGGCGGAGCCTCCGCGGCTCTGGCTGCCCGGACCCTCGTAGTCCTCGCCGTAGGCGCCCTTGGAGGGGCGGCGGCGGCGCAGCGGCGGCTCGACGCCGTCCGCGAGGCGGCGGGCGGTGACCAGGAAGCCGGTGTGGCCGATCATCCGGTGGTCGGGGCGGACGGCGAGGCCCTCCACGTGCCAGTTGCGGATCATCGACTCCCAGGGCTGCGGTTCGGCGAAGCAGCCGATCTCGCGGATGGACTCGACGGTGCGCGAGAGCTGGGTGGTGGTGGCGACGTAGGCGCAGAGGATGCCGCCGGGCACCAGGGCCTTGGAGACGGCCTCCAGGCACTCCCAGGGGGCGAGCATGTCCAGCACGACGCGGTCGACGTCGGTGTCGGAGAGATTGTCCTGGAGGTCTCCGACGGTCAGCTGCCAGGCGGGGTGCGGCGAGCCGAAGTAGCGCTCGACGTTCTGCTGGGCGATCTCGGCGAAGTCCTCGCGGCGCTCGTAGGAGTGCAGCATGCCCTGCTCACCGATGGCGCGCAGCAGGAAGGTGGAGAGCGATCCGGATCCGACCCCGGCCTCCACGACGCGGGCGCCGGGGAAGATGTCCGCGAAGGCCAGGATCTGGCCCGCGTCCTTGGGGTAGACCACGGCGGCGCCGCGGGGCATGGACAGGACGTAGTCGGGGAGCAGGGGGCGCAGCGCGAGGTAGGCGACGTTTCCCGTGGTGCGGACAACACTGCCCTCGGGAGCACCGATCAGCTCGTCGTGCTGGAAAGAACCCTTGTGGGTGTGGAAGTTCTTTCCGGCTTCGAGCGTGAAGGTGTAGTGGCGTCCCTTGGGGTCGGTGAGCTGTACCTGGTCCCCGACCTTGAAGGGCCCACGTCGGCGGGCGGCACCGGTCGGTTCAGACATGTGACCAGCCTACCGGTGATTCCGGGGCCTCCTACCGCCGCTCCCCCGCCGGGAGAGGGCTCAGGCGCCGGGGCGGGCCATGGCCTTGACGAAGGCGCGCTCCACGTCGGCGGTGGAGAGGACGCCGTAGATCTCGCCGGTCTCCTCGACGACCAGGTACTCGGTGGCGGGGGTGGCCTTGAGCCGGTCCAGGAGGGCTTCGCCGGCCAGTTCGGCGGGGACCCTCATGCCGTCGGTGAGGTCCTGGGCGAGGCCGCTGACGGCGACCCAGGGGCGGCGGTGTTCGGGGACGCCGACGATGGCGGCCTCGCGGACGACGCCCTTGGGGTTGCCCTGTCCGTCGACGACGACCAGGGCGCGGGCGCCGGCCTCGTTGGCCCGGCGCAGCGCTTCGGAGAGCGGGGTGGCGGACTCGACGGGGACCGCGCGGCGGGTCAGGGTGCGGGCCCTCAGGTCGGGCAGGTGCTCGCGGAGGCGGGCCATGCGCAGGCTGTTCCCTGCGCCGGTCCAGATGATGCCGGCGAGGATCGCGGCGAGCAGCGCGTCCATGACGGTCTCGACGCCGCCGATGTCCTGGGCGGTACCGCCGAGGGCTCCGGTGTGGGTGAGCAGCGGCAGTCCGACGAGGACGGTGACGGCGAGGCCGCGGCCGACCCAGGCGGCGGCGATGGTGCCGCTCATGGGCTTACCGGTGATCTTCCAGACGACGGCGCGGAGCATCCGGCCGCCGTCCAGGGGCAGCCCGGGCAGCAGGTTGAAGGCGGCCACGATGAGGTTGGAGATCATCAGGCCCGCGAGCAGGACACCGGGGACGGTGCCGGGCTCGACGAGTTGCATCGCGCCGTAGAAGACGCCGCCGAGGACCAGGGAGAGGAGCGGTCCGACGAAGGCGAGGACGAACTCGCGGCCGGGGGTCTCCGTCTCCTTCTCGATCTCCGAGACGCCGCCGAAGAACTGGAGCTGGATGCGGCGGACCGGGAGCTTGTAGCGCAGGGCGGCGACCGTGTGGGCCAGTTCGTGGACGAGCACGGAGGCGTAGAAGGCGATGGCGAAGAACAGGGCGACGAGATAGCGGGCGCCGCCCAGCTCGGGCAGCACGCGGTCGAGCTGGCCGCCGAAGACCCAGGTGATCAGCGCGGCGACGACGAACCAGCTGGGGGCGACGTAGACGGGCACGCCGAAGGGGCGGCCCATGAGCAGGCCGCCGCCCGGCTCCGCGGGGCGTTTCGGTTTGCCGTTGTCCGGGTCGGTGCCGGGGGCCGTTCCCCCTGCGCCGGGCTGCGGCCGCCCGCTGTCGCCGCTGTCGTCCACGGGGTCCCTTCGGTTCGGTGTGTGGTCTGTGCCACGATCATGCAGTGTGCGAGGGTCTGCCGTCGATGGTATGCCGCTCGGTGTCAGTGGCGGGCCGTAGGGTCTTGAGACATGACCTCCGTGCCGCGGCCGCCTCAGCCGCCTTCGTCCCTGTCGCCGTCGCGGGCGAGCGATTTCATGCAGTGCCCCCTGCTCTACCGCTTCCGGGTCATCGACAAGCTGCCGGAGAAGCCCAGCGAGGCGGCTACCCGCGGCACGCTGGTCCATGCGGTGCTGGAGCGCCTCTTCGACGTCCCGGCGGCCGACCGTACGGCGCCCCGGGCGCGGGCGCTGATCCCCGGCCAGTGGGACCGGCTGCTGGAGTCGAAGCCGGAGCTGAGCGGTCTGTTCGCCGGGGACGCCGAGGGTGAGCGCCTGACGCGTTGGCTGGGCGAGGCGGAGCGGCTGGTGGACCGGTGGTTCTCGCTGGAGGACCCGACGCGCCTTGAGCCGGCCGAGCGCGAGATGTTCGTCGAGACGGAGCTGGAGTCGGGGCTGCGGCTGCGCGGGGTGATCGACCGGGTGGACATCGCGCCGAGCGGCGAGGTCCGGATCGTCGACTACAAGACGGGCAAGGCACCGCGGCCGGAGTATTCCGACGGGCCGCTGTTCCAGATGACGTTCTACGCGCTGGTGATCTGGCGGTTGAAGGGCGTGGTGCCGCGCCGCCTCCAGCTGGTCTATCTGGGCAGCGGGGACGTCATGACGTACGACCCGGTGGTGGCGGACCTGGAGCGGGTGAAGCGCAAGCTGCTGGCGCTGTGGGACGCGATCAGGCTGGCGACGGAGACCGGCGACTGGCGGCCCCGGCCGACGAAGCTGTGCGGCTGGTGCGACCACCAGGCGGTGTGTCCGGAGTTCGGCGGGACTCCCCCGGTCTATCCGCTGTCGGTCCGCCCGGCGAGCCCGGGTGAGGATGACCAGGGCAGAATGGGACCGGTCCGGGCCGAGGCCGGCCGAGCCGTGGCCCTTGAGGGCCCTTAAGGAGTTCCTGTGGCGATCCGCGTCCTTCTGGTCGACGACCAGCCTCTGCTGCGCACCGGTTTCCGGATGATCCTGGAGGCGGAAGGCGATCTGGCGGTGGTCGGCGAGGCCGGTGACGGTCTGCAGGCCATCGATCAGGTGCGGGCGCTGCAGCCCGATGTGGTGCTGATGGACATCCGGATGCCGCGGATGGACGGGGTGGAGGCGACCCGTCAGATCACCGGCCCCGGGAAGGACGGCCCGGCGAAGGTGCTGGTGCTGACCACCTTCGACCTCGACGAGTACGTGGTGGAGGCGCTGCGTGCGGGGGCGAGCGGCTTCCTGCTGAAGGACGCCCCCGCGGCCGAGCTGGTGCAGGCGATCCGGGTGGTGGCGGCGGGCGAGGCGATGCTCGCGCCGAGCATCACGCGCCGGCTGCTCGACAAGTACGCCGATCATCTGCCGTCCGGTGAGGAGCCGGTGCCGGACGCCCTGCACACGCTGACGGACCGTGAGGTCGAGGTGCTGAAGCTGGTGGCGCGGGGGCTGTCCAACGCGGAGATCGCGGCGGAGCTGTTCGTCAGCGAGACGACGGTCAAGACGCCCCCTGGGCTCAGGCGCTGGGCCGGTTGAGCTCCCAGAGCTGGAGCTCGGAGGTGGCGCTGACGGAGCGCTCCACCCCGGCGATCCCGTCGCGGGAGGCCACGTACTGCTTGCCCTGCCAGATCGGGAGCACCGGCACGTCGGTCGCGACGATGTCCTGGAGCTTCTCGTAGGTGGCGGCGGCCGCGGTGCGGTCGGCCTCGCGGCGGGACTGCGGGATGAGGACCTTCTCCGCCTCGGGCGACCGGTAGGGCGAGTTGAGGAAGTTGTTGGCGTCCAGGAAGGGCGCGGTGTAGTTGTCCGGGTCCGGGAAGTCGGGGAACCAGCCCATGCCGTAGGCCGCGTAGTCGCCGCGCTTCTGCTCGGGGCGGTACTTCGACCACTCCTCGCCCTGGACGGAGACGTCGAAGAGGCCCGAGCCGTTCAGCTGCTGCTGGATGGCCTTGAACTCGGCGGCGGTGGCCGGGCCGTAGTGGTCGTTGGTGTAGTGCAGGGTGAACTTCACCGGCGTCTTGACCCCGGCGTCGCGGAGGATCGCCGCGGCCTTGGCGGTGCTGGGCTCGCCGTACTTGTTGAAGAAGGCGTTGGTGTGCCCGGCGATGCTGGACGGGATCAGCGAGTAGAGGGGTTCGGCAGTGGTGCCGTACACCTTGCCCGCGATCTGGCCCCGGTCGATGATCTGCGCCATGGCCTGCCGGACGGGCTTGTCGACCACGGGGTCCTTGGTGTTGAACCCGAGGTAGCTGATGGCCAGTCCGGGCAGCTCGGTGAGGTCGATGCCCTCCTTCGGCTCCACGAGCATGTCGTGGGCCTGCTCGGGCGACATCGCCCGGGTCATCAGGTGGATCTTCTCCTCGTCGAGCGCCTTGCCCATGGCCTCGGCGTCGGGGAAGAGGTTCATGTCGACCTTGTCGTTGAGCACCTTCAGCTCACCCTTGTACGAGGGGTTCTTCTCGAAGGCGATCTTGACGACCCGGCCGTCCTCGACCTCCGGCTTCATGGTGTACGGGCCGGAGCCGTCGACCTGGAAGCCGGTGCGCGCCTCGTTTGCCGGGTACTGGGCCTTCGGGACGATGCCGGCGGCCGGGGTGGCGAGCTTGTACGGGAAGGTCGCGTCGGGCGTGTTCAGGTGGAAGATCACCTGGTCCTCGCCCTTGGTCTCGATCATGTCGATGTTGGCGAGGAGGCCGACCGGGCCGCTGTCCGAGTCGATGTCGATGACGCGCTGGATGGAGTGCTTCACGTCCTCGGCGGTGACGGGCGTCCCGTCGGCGAAGGTGAGGCCCGCCCGCAGGGTGCAGCGGTAGCTCTCGTTCGCGGTGTCGGTGAAGGTGCAGCTGCGGGCGGCCTCGGGCACCGGCTCGCCGCCACCGTTGGGCACCGTGGTCAGGGTCTGCACGGTCTGCCGCAGGACGTTCCAGACGCCCGCTTCGTAGCCGATGGCCGGGTCGAGCGGCGCGGGGTTCTCCTTGGAGGCCACGAGCTGGTCCGTGGTGCCGACGACGATGGCACCCTTGCCACCGGCGCCGCTGTCCGTGCTGCCGCAGGCGGCGAGCACGGGGGCGAGCAGGCCGACGACGGCCGGCAGCACCAGGGTCTTGCGGTTCATCTGGACGTTCTCCCTCATCCCGGCAGGTGAGGAATCCAAGTTAGTAGCCGTGGGTGAGCCCCCCGACCGCCCGACGAACGGTCAGCGCTCCCCCGGTCGCCGGCGAGGCGGACATACGATCATCATTACGGACAGCTCACCCGTTTCGGCGGGGCGCCGGGGACCCGGGAGTGAGCAAGGTCACCTGCCCGACCTCTTCACAGGATCACCCTTCGAATGATCCATATCCACGGAACACTGCCGGAAAGCACACGGAGGAGACCAGGAAATCCACCGTTCGTTCACAAACGCGTGCTCGATCCGGTGATCAGACCGCGCAGGAAGGCGAGGTCGACCTCTTCGAGGGAGCCGACGACCACACGCCCCGCGGCCGGGGCGATGGGGGCGACGGACGGCACGGCGACGACCCGGCAGCCGGCGGCCTCGGCGGCGGCCACACCGGTCGCGGTGTCCTCGATGACCGCGCAGCGCCAGGGGTCGGCACCGAAGCCCGCGGCGGCGGTGAGGTAGGGCTCGGGGTGAGGCTTGGTCCGGGTGACCTCGTCCCCGGCGACCGTGAGCGCGAAGTGGTGACGGCCCACGGATTCCAGCACCCGGTCGATGATCCGGCGGTGGGAGGCCGAGACGAGTGCGGTGGGCACCTCGTACACGGCCAGCTCGGCGAGCAGCCGCTCGGCTCCCGGCATCAGCGGCACGCCCCGGCTGATGCGGCTCTCGAATCCGTCGTTGAGCAGCACGGTCAGCTCGTCCAGCCGGATGTCGGCGCCGGTGACGTCGATCAGGTAGCCGGCGCTGCGGGACATCGGGCCGCCGACGACCACGTCCCGCCAGGCCTCGTCCAGGCGGTGTCCGAGGCCGGCGAACACCTCCTTCTCGACGTCCCACCAGAAACCCTCGGTATCGACCAGGGTTCCGTCCATGTCGAGAAGGACCGCCTGCAGGGCGGCCTCTTCGGCCGTGCGGGTCAAGGACGCGGGGACCGTACTGGTCATCCGGCACACCTTCCGTAAGGGACGAGAAGGCCGGCCGCCATTCCCAGAAGTGGGAGGGCGACCGGCCTGCGCTGGACCGACCAGTGTACGACGTGTCGCCCCGCAGTGCGCGGCAGGCGCGTCACCGCGGGGCGAAGCCCCTGCTACCGGGCGTTGAAGTACTTCGCCTCGGGGTGGTGGATGACGATGGCGTCGGTGGACTGCTCCGGGTGGAGCTGGAACTCCTCGGAGAGGTGCACGCCGATCCGCTCCGGCTGGAGCAGGTCGGCGATCTTGGCCCGGTCCTCCAGGTCCGGGCACGCCCCGTAGCCGAGCGAGAACCGCGCGCCGCGGTACTTCAGCGCGAACATGTCCTCGACGTCCTCCGGGTCCTCCCCGCCGAAGCCCAGCTCGCTGCGGACCCGGGCGTGCCAGTACTCCGCGAGGGCTTCCGCGAGCTGGACGGAGAGGCCGTGCAGCTCCAGGTAGTCGCGGTAGGAGTTGGCGGCGAACAGCTCGGCGGTGGCCTCGCCGATCCGGGAGCCGACGGTGACGATCTGGAGGCCGATGACATCGGTCTCGCCGGACTCCTCCGGGCGGAAGAAGTCCGCGAGGCAGAGGCGGCGACCGCGGCGCTGGCGCGGGAAGGTGAAGCGGGTGCGCTCGGAGCCGTCCTCGTGGAGGAGGATCAGGTCCTCGCCCTTGGAGACGCAGGGGAAGTAGCCGTAGACGACGGCGGCTTCCAGGAGGTTGTTGGACTGGAGGTGGTCGAGCCAGCCGCGCAGGTGCGGGCGCCCCTCGGTCTCCACCAGCTCCTCGTACGTCGGTCCGTCGCCGGTCCTGGCCTGCTTGAGGCCCCACTGGCCCTTGAACAGGGCGCCCTCGTCGAGCCAGGAGGCGTAGTCCTTGAGCGGGATGCCCTTGATGACCCGGGTGCCGCGGAAGGGCGGCTCGGGGATGGGGTTGGTGATGGAGACGTCCGAGCGCACCGAGCCCTCGGGCTCCTCGACCTCCAGCACCGCGACATCCTTCTTGGGGACCCGGCGCTGCTTCAGCTCGGGCAGGGCCGCGCCCGGCACCCCGCGCTTGACGCCGATGAGCGCGTCCATGAGGCGCAGGCCCTCGAAGGCGTCCCGCGCGTAGCGGACCTCGCCCTCGTAGATCTCGTGCAGGTCCTGCTCGACGTAGGCCCTGGTCAGTGCGGCGCCGCCGAGGATGACCGGGAAGTCGGCGGCCATCTTGCGCTGGTTGAGCTCCTGGAGGTTCTCCTTCATGATCACGGTCGACTTCACGAGGAGACCGGACATGCCGATGACGTCGGCACGGTGCTCCTCGGCGGCTTCCAGGATCGCGGAGACGGGCTGCTTGATGCCGAGGTTGACGACGTTGTAGCCGTTGTTGGAGAGGATGATGTCGACGAGGTTCTTGCCGATGTCGTGGACGTCGCCGCGGACGGTGGCCAGCACGATGGTGCCCTTGCCCTCGTCGTCGGACTTCTCCATGTGCGGCTCCAGGTGGGCCACCGCGCTCTTCATGACCTCGGCGGACTGGAGGACGAACGGCAGCTGCATCTGGCCGGAGCCGAACAGCTCGCCGACGACCTTCATGCCTTCCAGCAGCGTGTTGTTGACGATGTCGAGGGCGGGTGTGTCCTGGAGGGCCTCGTCGAGGTCGGCCTCCAGGCCGTTCTTCTCGCCGTCGATGATGCGGCGCTGGAGCCGCTCGTCCAGCGGGAGGGCCATCAGCTCCTCGGCCTTGCCCGCCTTCATCGACTTCATGTTGACGCCCTCGAACAGCTCCATGAGCTTCTGGAGGGGGTCGTAGCCCTCGGCGCGGCGATCGTAGATCAGGTCGAGGGCGACCTTGACCTGCTCCTCCTCCAGCCGGGCGATGGGCAGGATCTTCGAGGCATGGACGATCGCGGAGTCGAGACCCGCCTTGACGCACTCGTCGAGGAAGACGGAGTTCAGCACGACGCGGGCGGCCGGGTTGAGGCCGAAGGAGATGTTGGAGAGGCCCAGCGTGGTCTGGACGTCGGGGTGGCGCTTCTTCAGCTCGCGGATGGCCCCGATGGTGGCGATGCCGTCGCCGCGGGACTCCTCCTGGCCGGTGCAGATGGTGAAGGTCAGGGTGTCGATGAGGATGTCGGACTCGCGGATGCCCCAGTTGGTGGTGAGGTCCTCGATGAGCCGCTCGGCGATGGCGACCTTGTTCTCGACCGTGCGGGCCTGGCCCTCCTCGTCGATCGTCAGGGCGATCAGGGCGGCGCCGTGCTCGGCGGCCAGGGCGCTGACCTGCGCGAAGCGGGACTCGGGGCCGTCGCCGTCCTCGTAGTTGACCGAGTTCAGCACGGCCCGACCGCCGAGCTTCTCCAGACCGGCCCGCAGGACGTCCAGCTCAGTGGAGTCCAGCACGATCGGCAGGGTGGAGGCGGTGGCGAAGCGGCCGGCCAGCTCGGTCATGTCGGCGACGCCGTCGCGGCCCACGTAGTCGACGCAGAGGTCGAGCATGTGCGCGCCCTCGCGGATCTGGTCGCGGGCCATCTCCACGCAGTCGTCCCAGCGGGCCTCCAGCATGGCCTCGCGGAACTTCTTGGAGCCGTTGGCGTTGGTGCGCTCCCCGATGGCCAGGTAGGCGGTGTCCTGGCGGAAGGGGATGTGCTGGTAGAGGGAGGCGGCGCCGGGCTCGGGGCGCGGGTCGCGCTCGGTCGGCGTCAGCTCGCGGGCGCGGTCGACGACGGCCTTCAGGTGCGCCGGGGTCGTACCGCAGCAGCCGCCGATGAGGGAGAGGCCGTAGTCCCGGACGAAGTGCTCCTGGGAGTCGGCGAGACCGTCGGGGCCGAGCGGGAAGTGCGCGCCGTCCTTGGTGAGGACGGGCAGGCCGGCGTTGGGCATGCACATCAGGGGCGTACGGGAGTGGCGGGCGAGGTAGCGCAGGTGCTCGCTCATCTCGTCCGGGCCGGTCGAGCAGTTCAGCCCGATCAGGTCGATGCCCAGCGGCTCCAGGGCGGTCAGGGCCGCGCCGATCTCGGAGCCGAGGAGCATGACGCCGGTGGTCTCGAAGGCGAGGGAGCAGATCAGCGGCACCTGAAGGCCGAGGGCGTCCATCGCGCGGCGGGCGCCGATGATGCTGGCCTTGGTCTGCAGGAGGTCCTGGGTGGTCTCGACGATCAGCGCGTCGGAGCCGCCCGCGAGGAGGCCCTCGGCGTTCTGCTGGTAGCCGTCGCGCAGGATGTCGTACGTGGTGTGGCCGAGCGAGGGCAGCTTGGTGCCGGGGCCGATCGAGCCGAGGACCCAGCGCTGGCGGCCGTCCTTGGCGCCGAACTCGTCGGCGACCTCGCGGGCGATCCGGGCGCCGGACTCGGAGAGCTCGAAGATCCGGTCGGCGATCTCGTACTCGTTGGCGGCGGAGTGGTTCGCGCCGAAGGTGTTGGTCTCGACGCAGTCGACGCCGACCGCGAAGTACTCCTCGTGGACCGAGCGCACGATGTCGGGCCGGGTGATGTTGAGGATCTCGTTGCAGCCTTCGAGATTCTCGAAGTCCTCCAGCGTGGGGTCCTGTGCCTGGAGCATGGTGCCCATCGCCCCGTCGGCCACCACCACACGGGTGGCGAGTGCCTCTCGGAGTGCTTCTGCGCGGGTCCGGCTGTCGGCGGCGGATGTCGGCAACGAGGCCATGGATGATCTCCCAGGGATGCGACGGCTGTCGGCTTTGCGTCCTTCTTGGGGAAGGCGCACCTCGCCAGCCTAGCCCGACAGGGCCCGGGTCCGTAGGGGCGTCCACGGGACGGACCGCGTACGGCCTGCATGCTGTGCCGGGTGCGACACGTGCGGCCGGGTGGCGGAGACTTTCCCCCGGAGTCCGGCGCAGGTCGGCATCGACCGATAGTGTTCAGCATTGTCGAACCGAGGTGGAGGAGTACGGCGCGATGGCCAAGAACATCCAGTCGCTGGAGCGGGCGGCCGCGATGCTGCGTCTGCTGGCGGGCGGCGAGCGCCGGCTCGGGCTCTCCGACATCGCCTCCTCGCTGGGGCTGGCCAAGGGCACCGCGCACGGCATCCTGCGCACCCTTCAGCTGGAGGGCTTCGTCGAGCAGGACGCGGCGTCGGGCCGCTATCAGCTGGGCGCGGAGCTGCTGCGGCTCGGCAACAGCTACCTGGACGTCCACGAGCTGCGGGCCCGCGCCCTGGTCTGGACGGACGACCTGGCCCGCTCCAGCGGCGAGAGCGTCCACCTCGGGGTGCTGCACCAGCACGGCGTGCTCATCGTCCACCACGTCTTCCGGCCCGACGACAGCCGCCAGGTGCTGGAGGTCGGGGCGATGCAGCCGCTGCACTCCACGGCGCTGGGCAAGGTGCTGTCCGCGTACGACCCGGTGGCCCACAGCGAGGTCATGGAGGCGGAGCGCCGCTCCTTCACCGGGCGCACCGTCACCGAGGCCGACGCGTTCGAGTCGATGCTCGACCTGATCCGGGCCCAGGGCTGGGCGGCCGATGCCGAGGAGACCTGGGAGGGCGTCGCCGCCGTGGCCGCCCCCGTGCACGACCGGCGCAGGATGCCGGTGGGCGCGGTCGCGGTGACCGGCGCGGTGGAGCGTGTGGCCCCGGGCGGCACACTGCGCCCCGAGCTGATCGCGGCCGTACGGGACTGCGCCCGCGCGGTCTCACGGGATCTGGGCGCCGGCCGCTTCTGAGGCGCGAACCGCCCGCACCCTCCGCCCGGCGCCGAGCGCCGGGCGCATCTGTTACGCCCGCACCCGACACCGGCCGGTAACGATCCCGTCGCGCACCGAGTCGTGGACCACAGAACCCTTGACGCTTCCTTCACTTCGGGGAAACACTGCCGTTCAACGGTCGGCATTGTCGAACGCCTAACGGCAATACGCGTTAGGGTGTGACAGTGCCAAGGGCCGGTCAAGCCCTTACAGATGGGCTGCCCACGCTTCGTGGATACCCATCTGGGGCGCGGAACACCGGCGGGACCGGTGATCCGCTCTCCCCTGGACGAAGGACGAAGGAGTCGCGGGTGTCCAGCTCCGACATTTTCATCGGCGAGACCATAGGTACCGCCGTACTCATCCTGCTCGGCGGCGGTGTCTGTGCCGCCGTCACGCTGAAGAGCTCGAAGGCCCGGAACGCGGGCTGGCTGGCCATCACCTTCGGGTGGGGCTTCGCCGTGCTGACCGGCGCCTATCTCGCCGGCGGCGTATCGGGCGCCCACCTCAACCCCGCGGTCACGGTCGGCCTGGCCATCCAGGGCGGTACCGAGTGGGGCAAGGTCCCCCTCTACCTCGGTTCGCAGCTGCTCGGCGCGATGATCGGCGCCCTGCTGGTCTGGGCGGTCTACTACGGCCAGTTCCACGCCCACCTGACGGACCCGGAGATCGTCGGCACCAAGTCCACCGACGAGGGGATGGTCGACCAGACCGCCGCCCCGAAGGCGGGCCCGGTGCTCGGGATCTTCTCCACCGGCCCGGAGATCCGCAACGGCGTGCAGAACGTGATCACCGAGATCATCGCCACCGTCGTGCTGGTCCTGGCGATCCTGACCCAGGGCCTCAACAACGAGGGCAACGGCCTCGGCGTGCTCGGCGCGCTGATCACCGCCCTGGTCGTCGTCGGCATCGGCCTCTCGCTCGGCGGCCCGACCGGCTACGCCATCAACCCGGTCCGCGACCTCGGTCCGCGCATCGTGCACGCCCTGCTGCCGCTGCCGAACAAGGGTGGTTCGGACTGGGGCTACGCGTGGGTACCCATCGTGGGTCCGCTCGTCGGCGGCGCACTCGCCGGCGGGCTCTACAACCTCGCCTTCGCCTAGCCGCCCCTCCACCACCTCACAGACTTCCGGGAGCACACCGTGACCGACGCACACACCACCGGCACCCATGGCACCGGGCCGTTCATCGCGGCCATCGACCAGGGCACCACCTCCAGCCGCTGCATCGTCTTCGACAAGGACGGCCGGATCGTCTCCGTCGACCAGAAGGAGCACGAGCAGATCTTCCCGAAGCCGGGCTGGGTCGAGCACGACGCGACCGAGATCTGGGAGAACGTCCAGGAGGTCGTCGCCGGGGCCATCGTCAAGGCCGGCATCACCTCCGCCGACGTCAAGGCGATCGGCATCACCAACCAGCGCGAGACCACGCTGCTCTGGGACAAGAACACCGGTGAGCCGGTGCACAACGCCCTGGTCTGGCAGGACACCCGCACCGACGCGCTCTGCAAGGAGCTCGGCCGGAACGTGGGCCAGGACCGGTTCCGCCGCGAGACCGGGCTGCCGCTCGCCTCGTACTTCGCGGGCCCCAAGGTCCGCTGGCTGCTCGACAACGTCGAGGGGCTGCGCGAGCGCGCCGAGGCGGGCGACATCCTCTTCGGCACCATGGACTCCTGGGTCATCTGGAACCTGACCGGCGGCACCGACGGCGGCGTCCACGTCACCGACGTCACCAACGCCTCCCGCACCCTCCTGATGAACCTGCACACGATGGCCTGGGACGAGAAGATCCTCGCCTCCATCGGCATCCCGGCCGCGGTGCTCCCCGAGATCCGCTCCTCCGCCGAGGTCTACGGCAACGCCAAGGGCGGCATCCTGGACGGCGTCCCGGTCGCTTCCGCGCTCGGCGACCAGCAGGCGGCGCTGTTCGGCCAGACCTGTTTCGCCGAGGGCGAGGCCAAGTCCACGTACGGCACCGGCACCTTCATGCTGATGAACACCGGCTCCACCCCGGTGAACTCGTACAACGGGCTGCTCACCACCGTCGGTTACCAGATCGGCGACAAGCCCCCGGTGTACGCGCTGGAGGGCTCCATCGCGGTCACCGGTTCGCTGGTGCAGTGGATGCGCGACCAGATGGGCCTGATCAAGTCGGCCGCCGAGATCGAGACGCTGGCCTCCTCGGTCGAGGACAACGGCGGCGCGTACTTCGTGCCCGCCTTCTCCGGCCTTTTCGCCCCCTACTGGCGTCCCGACGCCCGTGGCGTCATCGCCGGTCTCACCCGTTACGTCACCAAGGCGCACATCGCCCGTGCCGTCCTGGAGGCCACCGCCTGGCAGACCCGTGAGATCAGCGACGCCATGACGAAGGACTCCGGCGTCGAGCTGACCGCGCTCAAGGTCGACGGCGGCATGACGTCCAACAACCTGCTGATGCAGACGCTCGCCGACTTCCTGGACGCGCCCGTGGTGCGCCCCATGGTCGCCGAGACCACCTGCCTCGGCGCCGCCTACGCCGCCGGTCTCGCCGTCGGCTTCTGGCCGGACACCGACGCGCTGCGCGCCAACTGGCGCCGGGCCGCCGAGTGGACACCCCGCATGGACACGGACACCCGTGCCCGCGAGTACAAGAGCTGGCTCAAGGCCGTCGAACGGACCATGGGCTGGATCGAGGACGAAGAAAGCTGACGAGGAGCATCACCATGACCACCCTGCAGAGCGTTCCCGCCCTCGGAACGCACCCGGCCTCCGGCTCGCTGCCGAGCCGCGCCGAGACCCGGGACCAGCTGTCCCGGGCCACGTACGACCTCCTGGTCATCGGCGGCGGCATCCTGGGCATCTCCACCGCCTGGCATGCCGCGCAGTCCGGGCTGCGGGTGGCTCTGGTGGACGCCGGCGACTTCGCCGGCGCCACCTCCTCCGCCTCCTCCAAGCTCCTCCACGGCGGTCTGCGCTACCTCCAGACCGGTGCGGTGAAGCTGGTCGCGGAGAACCACTTCGAGCGGCGCGCGGTCTCCCGCGAGGTGGCCCCGCACCTGGCCAACCCGCTCACCTTCTACCTGCCCGTCTACAAGGGCGGCCCGCACGGCGCGGCCAAGCTCGGCGCGGGCGTCTTCGCCTACTCCGCGCTCTCCGCGTTCGGCGACGGCGTCGGCCACGTCATCTCCCCGGCCAAGGCCCAGCGCGACGTGCCCGAGCTGCGTACGGACGATCTGAAGGCGGTCGCGGTCTACCGCGACGACCAGATGAACGACGCCCGCATGGCGCTGATGACGGTCCGCGCGGCCGTCGACGCGGGCGCGGTCGTCCTCAACCACGCGGCCGTCACCGGGCTCCGCTTCACCCGGGGCCGGGTCACCGGCGCCGAGCTGAAGGACAGCACCGACGGCACCGAGTTCGGCGTCGACGCCCGCCTCGTCCTGAACGCCACCGGCCCCTGGGTCGACCACCTGCGGAAGATGGAGGACCCGAACGCGGCCCCCTCCATCCGCCTCTCCAAGGGCGCCCACCTGGTCCTCAAGCGGACCCGGCCGTGGCGTGCGGCGCTGGCCACCCCGATCGACAAGTACCGCATCACGTTCGCGCTGCCGTGGGAGGACATGCTGCTCCTCGGCACGACGGACGAGGAGTACGAGGGCGATCCGGCGGACGTCTCGGTGACCGAGGCCGACACCGCGCAGATCCTCGACGAGGCGGCGTTCTCGATCAAGGACCAGCAGCTCTCGCGCGATCTGATCACGTACTCCTTCGCCGGTCTGCGGGTGCTGCCCGGCGGCCCCGGCGACACCTCCAAGGCCAAGCGCGAGACGGTCGTCACCGAGGGCCGCGGCGGGATGCTGTCGGTCGCGGGCGGCAAGTGGACGACCTTCCGCCACATCGGCCGTACGGTCATGAACAAGCTGGCCGCCCTGCCCGGGCACCCGCTGGCCGAGGACATGGAGCCGATGAACCGGCTGCCGCGGAAGCTGCCGCTCCCCGGTATCGCCAACCCGAACGCGGTCGCCCATCGGCTGCTCGTCGACGGCCCGGCCCCCGGCCCGCGCATGGCGCCGGACACCGCCCGGCACCTGGCCACGCACTACGGCTCGCTCGCCTTCGACATCGCCCGCCTGGCGAACGAGAACCCGGAGCTGGCCGAGCGCGTCCACCCGGACGCCCCGGAGATCTGGGCCCAGGTCGCCTACGCCCGGGACCACGAGTGGGCCGAGACGGCGGACGACGTGCTGCGCCGCCGGACCACGCTGACGATCCGGGGCCTGGCGACGGACGACGTCCGCGAGGGCGTCGAGAAGCTGCTGGCCGACCGGGGCTGATCCACCGAACCCACCCCCACGGGCACGCGGACGGGGGCGGCTTCCTCGCGGGAGCCGCCCCGTTCGCGTGATCACCGTGGGCGGCTTCGGGCTGAGCCGGCCCGAGCATTTGGAGACGCTCCAGCGGTTCGCGGAGGAGATCGCCCCGGTGGTGCGCCGGGAGGCGCCGTCCTCGCTCCGGGAGTGATCGAACACTGTTCACCCGGCCGTGCAAGAGGGCTGCGGCCGGGGGCCCGGGAAGCCGTAAGGTTGCTCCGTACGCATGGAGACATCGGAAGGAGGCCCGGGTGATCGAGCTCGAGTCGGTGCCCGAGCTGGTCGACCCGGTCATGGTGGCCGCGTTCGAAGGCTGGAACGACGCCGGGGACGCCGCCTCCACAGCGGTCGGTCATCTGGACCGGGAGTGGAAGGGCGAGGTGTTCGCGGCGCTGGACGCCGAGGACTACTACGACTTCCAGGTCAACCGGCCCACGGTGTGGCTGGACGGCAACACGCGGAAGATCACCTGGCCGACGACGCGCCTGTCCGTGGTGCGGGTGGGCGGCGACAAGCCCCGCGATCTGGTCCTGGTGCGCGGGATCGAACCGTCCATGCGCTGGCGGTCGTTCTGCAACGAGATCCTCGGCTTCGCCCATGAGCTGGGCGTCGAAATGGTCGTCATCCTGGGCGCGTTGCTCGGCGACACCCCGCACACCCGGCCGGTGCCGGTGAGCGGGGTCACCTCCGACGCGGACCTGGCGCGGACGATGGACCTGGAGGAGACGCGGTACGAGGGCCCCACGGGCATCGTCGGGGTCCTCCAGGAGGCGTGCACGCACGCCGGGGTGCCCGCGGTCAGTCTGTGGGCGGCGGTCCCGCACTACGTGTCGCAGCCGCCGAACCCGAAGGCGACGCTGGCCCTGCTGAACCGCCTGGAGGACCTGATCGGGCTGCGCATCCCGCTGGGCGAACTGCCCGAGGACGCGCGGGCCTGGCAGCTCGGCGTGGACCAACTGGCCTCGGAGGACAGCGAGGTCGCGGAGTACGTGCAGACGCTGGAGGAGGCGCGGGACACCGCGGAACTGCCCGAGGCGTCCGGCGAGGCCATCGCCCGGGAGTTCGAGCGGTATCTGCGGCGGCGGGACGGCGGTCCCGGGCAGGGGCCGGGCGGCCATGCCACGGAGACCGGGGACGTCTCCTATCTGCGCGACCCCTCCAGCGGCCGCACCCGCCCGCCGAAGCCGCCGCGCCCGGAGACGGGGCGCGGGAAGGCCTCCGACGAAAAGGGCGCCAAGGGGCCTGAAGACGCGTCGGGGTCCGACGGCGAGGAAGGCTCCGACGGCCGTCCCGACGAGGACGGCGAGGGCTGAGAGGCCGGGCCTGTGACGAACTGCGGGGCGCCGCACGGGAGATGATCCCGTGCGGCGCCCCTGTTCACGCGCCCCGGTACAGGCTCAGGCGCAGTGGAACTTCGCCGCCGCCCAGTCGCCGTGGTCCCCGGTCTTGGACCCGTTGGTGTCGGTGACCTTCAGCCGCACCTGACGTACGCCGTCGAGCTTCACGTCCACCGGCACGGTCGCCGAGGCGCCGGTCAGCTTCGGTGAGGTCCACAGCACCTTGCCGTCGCCCTCCACGGAGAACGCGACCTCTCCGTAGCCGTTGATCTCGTCGTCGATCCCGACGTCGGCCGTGAACGCGGTACAGCGGCCGCCGAGATGGACGGCGACGTCGGAGTCGGCGTGGGTGCCGATCCCCTTCTCGTACGTCTTCTCCGCGAGCGTCAGCGTCTTCCCGTCGCTCGCGCCCGACTCCCCGTTGGAGCGGTCACGTTCGGCGGGACCGTAGCCGTTGGTCTCGGAGAGCCAGACGAGATCGCTCGCCCAGGCCTCGCCCTCCGGGGCCGGTGGCAGGACGGACACGGCGAGCCGCTGCTGACTCGTGCGTGCTTCACCGGCGGCCCGGTAGCGGGCCAGCGCCGTCAGCCTGGTCTCGCGCACCTGGGCGTCCATCGCCGGGGTGAGCGCCACCTCGACCCGGCGGGTGGCGCCCGCCGGGATCCGGCCCGGGATCTTCGCGGTGGCGGTCTGCCAGCCCTCGGGGGCCTGGAGGGAGACCGTGGTGTCGGTGAGGTCGGACCGGCCCGCGGTCACGTCGACCAGGACCGTGCCGGGCGTGCCCGCTCCGGCCTCCTGGCCCGTGGGGGCGGTGAGGGCGGCGGCCGCCGAGGCCTTCTTGCCGCCGACCGCGCTGGTGCCCAGGAGCTTGACCGTGAACGTCTTCGCGGTGCTCAGGGGCGCGGTCTTCACGTGCACCACGCCGCCCCGGTCGTCACGGTCGTACCACCAGCCCTGGCGGGCCTGGTCGTACGCGGCCTTCGAGGTCACCTCGGGCAGCGTCCGGTCCAGCTTCACCGCGTGCGGCTCCGATCCGGTGTGGACCGTGAACTCGTAGGGGCGGGCGGTCTGTTTGCCGGTGAAGCTGCCCCGGCTCTCGTTGATCGTGACGGAGACGTCGCCCGCGCCGTGCTTCGGGGCCCGGACGTCGGCGCGCTGGGTGGCGTACTCCCCGTCGCGGTGCCGACGGGTGACGCCGTCGTCCTCGTACACGGTGAAGGAGGTCTTCCCCTGCGGGTAGACGTCCCAGGCCAGCGGGGAGTGGGCGGTGCGGTCGCGGTACGAGCGGATGCCCGGCCACATCGGGACGGCCGCGCCCGCCTTCACGAAGAGCGGCAGGGTGTCGAGCGGGGCGCTGTAGGAGTCGATGCTGGTGGGGCCCTCGTAGGTGCGGCCGCTCCAGTAGTCGATCCAGGTGCCCTTGGGGAGGTAGATGTCCTTGCGCTCGGTGGTGTCCTGGTAGACGGGCGCCACGAGGAAGTGCTCGCCGGAGAGGAACTCGTACTTCGCGGCCTCCGTCGACACCTTCGGGTCGTCGGGGTATTCGAGGACCAGCGGGCGGACCATGCCGACACCGGTCTTCGTGGCCTCGTGGGCGTAGCTGTACTGGTAGGGCAGCAGCGACTCCTTGAGCTTGAGGTAGTCGCGGTTGACCGAGGTGTACGGCTCCCCGTAGCGGAAGGGCTGCTTGTCCATGGCGGCCCAGCCGTCCATGGTCATCGTGGTGCCGAGGAACATCTTCCACTGGAGGTCGCGGGTGTACGTCTTGGCGCTGCCGCCGAAGATCCCGTCGACGTCACCGGTGGTGTAGGCGAGTCCGGACATGGTGGCACCCGCGTAGGTGGGGATCTGCCAGCGGATGTACTCCCAGGTGCCGGACTGGTCGCCGGACCACTGGACTCCGCAGCGCTGCGCGCCCGCCCAGCTCTCGGGGGCCCAGGTGAAGCCGCGGGCGTCGCTGTGGTCCTCGATGCCCCGGTAGGCGTCCTTGCAGGCGTCGAGGGCGAACTTGTAGCCGGGGCCGACCCAGGCGACGTCCAGCTTGGCGACCCGCTGGCCGGCCTTGACCTGGGCTTCGAGGTTCTCGATGCCGTCCTCGGTCCACAGGCCCAGCTCCATCTTGCGGTCCTTCAGCCCCTGGGCGGTCTCCTCCAGGTTCTCGTAACCGCAGCCGTAGCCGTCGTTGACGAGCATCCAGCCGTTCGGCATGTCGTTCTCGACGTAGCCGTCGGCGACCTTCAGCGAGTCCAGGGTGCGGCGCTCTCCCCGGTTGGCGTTGTGGAGGTAGCAGTCGGCGTCGCCGATCTCCATGCCGTAGACGGGCGGCAGGAACGGCTTGCCGGTGAGGTCGGTGTACTGGCCGATCACGTCCTTGGCGGCGTCGGCCCCCTCGCCCGCGAAGTAGTAGGCGTCGAAGCGCTGTTCCTCCGCACTGGTCGTCACCGGGTCGGTGAAGGCGTAGGTGCCCGGGGCGTAGGTGTTGCGGAAGACGCCGTATCCGGCCGATGAGAGGTAGAACGGCACGGAGTTGGGGTGGCCGCCGTCGTCCCAGTTGTAGTCGACGGCGACCTCGACGGTCTTGTCGCGGTGGGTGGTGCTGCCGCGGCCGTTCTGCATCCCGGCCCCGTAGAACTGTTCATTCGCGCCCCGGGCCAGCGTCTGGACGGTCTTCTCGCCGGTCCAGCTCAGGCCCTTCGTCTCGGACCAGACGCGGCTGCCGTCAGCCCGGTGCAGGGCGAAGCGCAGCGGCTTCTTGTAGGCCCGCAGGGTGACCTCGCCCGTCGACAGTTCGTAGCGGTCGCCGCGCTCCTTCCAGCGGGTCCGGGGCGGTTCGCCCTGCGGCAGGACGATGTCGTCGCCGGTGGGGTCGGTGAACTTCCCGTCCGGGGCGAGCTCGATGCGGAAGGTCTGGTCCGAGACGAAGCTGACGCGGGCCTCGGCCTGCCCGGCGGTCAGCCGGTAGACGGCCCCGTCCGCGCGGAATCCGGTCACGTCCCCGACGGTGGTGGTCTCCGTGCTCTCCGGCGGGGCCTCGTCGGCGTGGGCCCCGCCGGGCCCCGTGAGGGCCGCGACCAGTCCGAGCAGTGCAGCAACTGCTGCGGCTCTCATGCGCGTTGATGTTTGCATAGAGAGCTTTTAGCGCAACTTCGAGCACATGACCATGGGCAAAAAGGAACCGGCCCCGAACTTCGTAGAGAAGTCCGAGGCCGGTTCGAGCCATCGGGCGGGCGGGAGATCCGCCTACAGCGCGACCCCCAGCAGGG
Organism: Streptomyces globisporus; assembly: GCF_003501885.1. Taxonomy (GTDB): domain Bacteria; phylum Actinomycetota; class Actinomycetes; order Streptomycetales; family Streptomycetaceae; genus Streptomyces; species Streptomyces globisporus_D. The sequence continues at coordinate 8,244 of NZ_QWFA01000056.1, read as the reverse complement.
CGTCGACCGTACGCGAGACGAGGCCGGGCGCACCCTCGTCGGTGCCGCCCTCCGCGCTCTGGAACGCGGCCCAGCGGTCCACCGCGGCGAGCGCGGCGGGGCTGTCCAGGTCGTCGGCGAGGGCGGCCCGGACCTCCTCGACCAGCGCGTCGGCGGACGGCCCGTCGGGGCGGGACACGGCGGCCCGCCAGCGCGCGAGGCGCTCGACGGCGTCGGCCAGCACCTGGTCGGTCCACTCCCAGTCGGAGCGGTAGTGGCGGGAGAGCAGCGCGAGCCGGATGGCCGCCGGGTCCACGCCGTCGCGGCGCAGCGCCGAGACGAAGACCAGGTTGCCGCGCGACTTGGACATCTTCTCGCCGTCGAGGCCGACCATGCCCGCGTGGACGTAGGCCTGGGCGAAGGGGTGCTCGCCGGTCAGCGCCTGGGCGTGCGAGGCGCCCATCTCGTGGTGCGGGAAGGCGAGATCGGAGCCGCCGCCCTGGATGTCGAAGCCCATGCCGAGGTGGTCCAGCGCGATGGCGACGCACTCGATGTGCCAGCCCGGGCGGCCGTCGCCCAGGGAGGCCCCGTCCCAGCTCGGCTCACCCGGGCGGGCGGCCATCCAGAGCATCGGGTCGAGGGGGTTCTTCTTTCCGGGGCGCTCCGGGTCGCCGCCGCGCTCGGCGGAGAGCAGGCGCATCGCCTCGGCGTCGAGGCCGGAGACCTCGCCGAAGTGCGGGTCGGCGTCGACGGAGAAGTAGATGTCGCCGTCCAGGTCGTAGGCGGCGCCCGCGTCCCGGAGGCGTTCGACGAGAGGCACGATGCCCGGTATGGCCTCGACCGCTCCGATGTAGTGCCGCGGAGGCAGCATCCGCAGGGCGGTCATGTCCTCGCGGAAGAGTGCCGTCTCGCGCTCCGCGAGCTCGGTCCAGTCCTGACCGTCGCGCACGGCCCGCTCCAGCAGCGGGTCGTCCACGTCGGTCACGTTCTGGACATAGTGAACCTGCCGCTTGGTGTCGAGCCACACGCGCTGAACGAGGTCGAACGCGTTGTAGGTCGCCGCATGACCCATATGGGTCGCGTCGTACGGCGTGATGCCGCAGACGTAGATACGGGCGACGGGACCGGGGTCAAGGGTGATCCGTCCGCCGGTCGCGGTGTCGTGGATCCGAAGGTCGCGGCCCTTGCCGGGCAGGGCGGGGACCTCAGAAGCGGGCCAGGCATGCATGTCATGAGCGTAACCGGACGTTGCTTCCGGATACGAACCGGCTCCGGAAACCTGTCCGAAGAGGCCCTCTTGCGTGCGACCCCTGGCAGGGGGTAGAGCGCGGGTGGCCGTCGGGCGCGTTCTACACCGGCGGCCAGGGGATCGGCGGCCACTGACCGCTCGGCTGCGGGTGCACGGCGTTCTTGAGCAGCCCGTCGACCCGCTCCCGCAGGGCCTCCAGCTCGGCCGGTGTGATGAGTTCGGCCATCCGGGTGGCGAGGGCGGCCCCCGGTACCAGCTCGGCGGCGAGCCGGCCCAGCACCGCCAGGGCCTCCTCGGTGAGCGGTTCGCCCGCCCAGCCCCAGAGCAGGGTCCGCAGCTTGTCGTCGGCGTTGAAGGTGACACCGTGGTCGATGCCGAAGAGCCGCCCGCCGGGCGCGGGCAGCAGATGGCCGCCCTTGCGGTCGCCGTTGTTGATCACCGCGTCCAGCACCGCGAGCCGCCGCAGCCGGGGGTCGTCCGCGTGCACCAGCAGCGCGGTCTTCCCTCCCCCCACGTCCGCGAAGCCGACGGCCTTCCAGCCGTCGCCCGGCTCCTCGCCCTCGACGAGCGCCAGCAGCTCGGGGGCGTCATCACCGTCCTCGGGTCCGTCGATCCAGAGCTGGACCATGCCCCGCCCGTACGGCCCGTCCCGCAGCACGGTCGGCGGCACGAGGTCCCAGCCGGTCGCCCGGGAGATCTCGTACGCGGCGGCCTCCCGCTGGGCGAGGGTGCCGTCGGGGAAGTCCCAGAGCGGCTGCTCCCCCGCGACCGGCTTGTACGCGCAGGTGCGCTCCTCGCCGTCGTACGCCACCGTGCAGTGCAGCACCGCGTTGGACGCCCCGCCGACCTGCCCGAGGACGGTGAGCGTGCCCTCGGTGAGCAGGGTGAGCAGCTCGGGGTCGGTCAGGCTCCGCGACGGTATCCGTTCTGGCGCGGGCATACGTGTCCTTCCGGATCGAGCGGCAGGCTGCACAGCGGGCACGGCGGGCGGCCGGCGTTGACGACGTCCAGGGCCCGCTTGGCGAAGGCGCGGGCCTGGGCGCCGCTGAGCCGGACGCGGAGCATCGGCGGGCCGTTCTCCTCGTCCTGGAGGAGCTTCTCCTCGGCCTCCGCGAGGTCGTCCTCCGAGTCGGCGTCGAGCTCGACGAGGGCCTGCGCCTCGACGATCATGCGCTGCTCCTCGCCGTCCCAGGCCAGGGCCATGGTGCCGACCCGGAACTCCTCCTCGACGGGCACGTCGAGCGGCGCGGTGTCGGTGACGTCGGTGGGCGCCACGGCGGGCACCGGGGAGTTGCCGCCGGTGCGGCGTACGACCTCGTCGAGCAGTTCGTCGATCCGCTCGGCGAGCGCGGCGACCTGGGTCTTCTCCAGGGCGACGCTGGTGACCCGGCCCTGGGAGGACGCCTGCAGGAAAAACGTACGGCGGCCAGGCAGCCCGACCGTACCGGCCACGAATCGGTCCGGTGGGTCGTAGAGGAACACCTGACGGGACACGTCCTGCTCCCTTGAGCTTCGATGGTGGTTGGGCGGCGCTACGGCGCGTCCACCCTACTGCCCGGAGCGATCACGGCGCGCCCGCGCCGCCCCCGACCGTCGCGTCCGCCGAACCGTCACCGGCGGGGGACGCGGCGGCGTCCGCCCCGGCGGCCTGTTCGCGGGGCGCCAGCGCGTCGAGGTCGCCGGTGTCGCCGAGCCGCAGGAGGAAGGGCCGCAGCCGGGTGTAGCGGATCGCGGTGACCGAACAGGGGTCGACGTGGATGCGCTGGAAGAGGTCCAGGTGCATGCCCAGGGCGTCGGCGACGAGGGACTTGATGATGTCGCCGTGCGAGCACATGACGTACGTGGCGTCCTCGCCGTGCTCCGCCTCGACGCGCTCGTTCCAGTCGCGTACGGCGTCGACGGCGCGGGCCTGCATGGCGCGCATGGACTCACCACCGGGGAAGGCTGCCGCGGAGGGGTGCTGCTGGACGACCGACATCAGCGGCTCGTCGGCGAGTTCGGCGAGCTTCCGGCCCGACCAGTGGCCGTAGTCGCACTCGCTGATCCGGTCCTCGGTGTGCAGGGGCAGGCCCGGGCGCGCGTCGAGGAGCGGCTGGAGCGTCTGCCGGCAGCGCTCCAGGGGGCTGCTGACGGCGAGGACCGGGACGACGGCGGCGAGCCGGGCGGGGAGGGCCGCGGCCTGTGCGGTGCCGCGTTCGTCGAGGGAGACACCGGGGGTGCGGCCCGCGAGCACCCCGGCGGTGTTGGCCGTGGAGCGTCCGTGGCGTACGAGGATCAGCGTGGGCATACCCGCCAGCGTACGTCCGAGGTGCGTGGGGGCGGGCTCACGGGGAAGAATGCCCGCCGTGATCGTGGACTGTGCCATCTACCGGGACGGGCGCCGCACCGAACGGCCCGACGACTTCTCCGACGCCCTGGACGAGGCGCGCGGATCCCTGGACGCCTTCTTGTGGATCGGGCTGCACGAGCCGACGGAGCAGGAGTTCGACCGCGTTCGCGAGGAGTTCGGGCTGCACCCGCTGGCCGTGGAGGACGCGCTGCGGGCTCACCAGCGGCCCAAACTGGAGGTGTACGACGACTCGCTGTTCGCGGTCCTCAAGCCGATCGTCTACGAACCGAAGAGCGATACGGTCAGCGCGGACGAGCTGATGGTCTTCGTCGGCGACTCCTTCGTCGTCACGGTCCGGCACGGCGAGGGGGCCCCGCTGGCGGCCGTGCGCCAGCGGCTGGAGTCCGAGCCCGAGGTGCTGAAGCACGGTCCGACGGCGGTGCTGTACGCGGTCAGCGACGCGGTCGTGGACCACTACATGGACGTGGCCGGCGAGCTCCAGGTGGACCTGGAGGAGCTGGAGGCGCAGGTCTTCGCGCCGACCGGCTCGGGCGACTCGAAGAACACCGCCGCCCGGATCTACACCTTCAAACGGCAGGTGCTGGAGTTCCGCCGGGCGGCCGGTCCGCTGACGGCGCCGATGGCCCGGCTCTCGGCCGCGGGCGTGCCGTTCGTCCACGAGCACGCGCAGCCGTTCTTCCGGGACGTGGCCGACCACCTGACCCGCGCCAACGAGCAGGTGGAGGGGTTGGACCGGCTGCTCTCGGACATCCTGTCGGCGCATCTGGCACAGATGGGCGTGCGGCAGAACGACGACATGCGCAAGATCTCCGCCTGGGCGGCGATGGCCGCCGTTCCGACGATGGTGGCGGGCATCTACGGCATGAACTTCGACCACATGCCGGAGCTGCACTGGCCGTGGACGTACCCGATGGTGGTCGCGCTGATGGGTCTCACGGTGTACGGGCTGTACCGGCTGTTCAAGCGGCGCGGCTGGCTCTAGCGGCGGCCCGGGGACGGCCGCCGGAGCCTGGCCTCAGGCGTACTCGTGCTCGGGCACGGCGGGGCTGCCGAGCGCGTTGCGCCGCTCCGGCATCTCCAGGGTCACCATGCGCCGCCAGCCGACGAGGCGCTCGTACGCGTACACCGCGTGGATGCCCGCGGCGAGGACGGCTGCCTTGGGGCGGGACCAGCCGAGGATGCGGCCCATGTCGGCCATCACGGCGAGGCTGACGTCGCGGTAGACACGGATCTCGGCCAGGGCGCACTCGCGCATGATCCGCTGGATGGTCCGGCCGTGCCCCTCGCGCGCGAGGGCGAGCAGTTCCTCGTGGCAGTAGGCGAGGTGGTTGTCCTCGTCGTTGGAGATCATCTTCACCGCACGGCCGATGTCGGGGTGGTCGGCGAAGTACCGGCGCAGCAGCTGCATCTGCTCGGACGCGCGCTGCTCGGTGATCCGGCTGTGGGCCAGATAGGTGATGATGTCGCGCTCGGTGAGCCGCTCCTCGCCGCGCAGCCGGGAGTGCGCGAGGCCGATGCCCTGCTGCTCCAGGAGCATCGTGTAATCCGTCTCCGCCGGGACCTCGACGGGCGGCAGCCCGCGCTTCTTCAGGAGGGCGTTGAAGATCCGGCCGTGCTTGTCCTCGTCGGCGCCGTGCCGGACGATTCTGGGGGCCAGCTCACGGCGGCCCTCCGGGACGAGGGCGGCGATGCGGGCGTTCTCCCAGCCGCCCTGGGCCTCGCCGCTCGCGGCGATGGAACAGAAGAGCCGGTAGGACTCGTCGTTGTCCAGGATCTCCTGGAACAGGGTCTTCGCAGAGAGCATGAGGGCCACCTCCGTACCCGTTTCCCGCGGAGCCCAGGTCCGCGGAGCGGTAGTCCGCAGAACGAGTCAAAGGCGCTACGGGGCGGTCGGCAACCGGAGCCGTCACACACCGCGCGCGGCGGCGGGACGGCGTAACTCTTGGGCGCGTGGCGCGTTGTTCCTGCTGACGGCCGTGGCGGGGAAGACCCCCGAGCCCCCACCACGGCCGTAGTGCTGCCCGCGGGTGTTACGCGAGTCCGGAGCGCTCCAGGGCGTCCGTGCCGGCGCGCAGGGCGGTGAGCCGCTCCTCCAGGGTGAAGCCGGCCGGGGCGAGGTTGAGCGTGGTGACCCCGGCGGCCGCGTAGGCCTGCATGCGGTCGGCGATCCGCTCGACGGGGCCGAGCAGCGCGGTCTGGTCGATCAGCTGGTGCGGTACGGCGGCGGCGGCCCCGGCCTTGTCCCCGTCCAGGTACTTGTCCTGGATCTCGGCGGCGTCCTTCTCGTACCCCATGCGCTGGGCGAGCTGGTTGTAGAAGTTCTGCTTCCGGCTGCCCATCCCGCCGACGTACAGGGCGGTGTACGGCCGGAACATGTCGGCGAGACCGTTGACGTCGTCGCCCACGGCGAGCGGCAGCGTCGGGCTGACGTCGAAGCCCTCCATCGTCTTGCCGGCCTTCTCGCGGCCCGCGCGCAGCGGCTGGATCGCGGTCTCCTCCAGGTGCTCGGCGGAGGGGAAGATCAGCAGGGCGCCGTCAGCGATCTCACCGGTCTGCTCCAGGTTCTTGGGGCCGATCGCGGCGATGTAGAGCGGGATGTGCTCGCGCTGGGGGTGCACGGTGAGCTTGATCGGCTTGCCCGGGCCGCCGGGGAGCGGCAGCGTCCAGTGCGCGCCCTCGTAACTCACGCGCTCCCGGGTCATCGCCTTGCGGACGATCTCCACGTACTCGCGGGTGCGGGCCAGCGGCTTGTCGAACTTCACGCCGTACCAGCCCTCGGAGACCTGCGGCCCCGAGACGCCGAGGCCGAGCCGGAAGCGGCCGCCGGAGAGCGAGTCGAGGGTGGCGGCGGTCATCGCCGTCATGGTGGGCTGCCGGGCCGGGATCTGCATGATGGCGGAGCCGACGTCGATCGACTCTGTCTGGGCCGCGACCCAGGTCAGCACGGTCGGGGCGTCGGAGCCGTACGCCTCGGCCGCCCAGCAGACGTCGTAGCCGAGCCGGTCGGCCTCCTGCGCGACGGCGAGGTTGTCGCCGTCCATGCCGGCGCCCCAGTAACCGAGATTGATGCCGAGCCGCATAGCCGCTCCCCTTACTGATCAGTAACGTCCCTTTCTCCGGACTCTAGCGCGGCTCGCGGCCATCCGGCAGGCCCGGCGGACCCCCGGTTGTCCACAGGGCTGCACCCCGTGGGGCCCTGGCCAGTAATCTCAGCGCCCATGGAGCAGAGGCATCTCGGCCGTACCGGCCTTCGCGTGTCCCGGATCGGGCTCGGCACCCTCACCTGGGGCCGGGACACGGACGAGCACGACGCCGCCGACCAGCTGAAGGCCTTCTGGGACGCGGGCGGCACCCTGGTGGACACCGCCGATGTGTACGGGGGCGGCGAGGCCGAGTATCTGCTCGGGCGGCTCGTCGGCAGCCTGATCCCCCGTGAGGATCTGGTCATCGCCACGAAGGCCGGAAACGTGCCCGACCCCTATCGCCGCGTCAACTGCTCGCGCGGGCATCTGCTGGCCGCCCTGGACGCGTCCCTGGAGCGGCTCGGCACGGACTACGTGGACCTGTGGCAGGTCCACGCCTTCGACCCGGCGACCCCGCTGGAGGAGACCCTCCAGGCGGTGGACCTGGCCGTATCCTCGGGGCGCGTGCGGTACGCGGGCGTGTCGAACTTCTGCGGCTGGCAGCTCGCGAAGGCGGCCACCTGGCAGCTCGCCGCGCCCGGGGGGCGCACCCGGCTGGCCAGTACGCAGATGGAGTACTCGCTGCTCCAGCGGGGCATCGAGCGCGAGGTGCTGCCCGCCGCGCTGGACCTCGGGATCGGGCTGCTGCCGTCCTCGCCGCTGGGGCGCGGCGTGCTCACCGGCAAGTACCGCCAGGGCACCCCGTCCGACTCGCGGGGCGCGTCCGAGCGGCTCGCCCCGTTCGTCGAGCCGTATCTCGACGACGCGGCGGCCCGGGTCGTCGACGCGGTGGTGACGGCGGCGGACGGCCTGGCGACGAGCCCGCTCCAGGTGGCGCTCGCCTGGGTCCGGGACCGGCCGGGAGTGGCCGCGCCGATCCTCGGTGCGCGCAACGCCGGGCAGCTCACGGAGGCTTTGTCGGTGGAGGCGCTTAGTCTTCCCTACGAGATCTGCCAGGCGCTCGACGATGTGTCGGCGCCCGTGCACCGCTATCCCGACCAGGACTGGAGCACGCTGTGACTGCGCTTCCCGGGGAGACCCCCGGCACCGGCGGCACGGACACCCCGCAGGACGTCGTGTCCCCACCGGACGAGGCCGGGGCCCAGGAGCCCGCGGCGGACCCCGGCCCCACGGGCGACGGGGGCGAGGCCGCCGACTCCGCGAGCACCGAGGCCGGGGCTGCCGACTCCCCGAGCACCGAGGGCGTGGACGCCGAGCCCCGGAGCGACGAAGCCGGGGCCGCCGACGCCTCGGCCGCCCCCGAGCTCTCTCAGGCGCAGGCCGAGCTGGCCGCCCAGCGCGAGCTGCGGGAGCGCATCGAGCAGCGCAAGGCGGCGAAGGCCGCGCCCATCGCCGCCGGTGCGGGGCTGAGCGGCACGGCCGCCGATCTGCTCGCGGCCGTTCGGGCCGTGGAGAGCGGCGAGAAGACGGGCTCCGCGTTCTTCGCCTCGCCCGCCCCGGCACAGGCCCCCCGGCGCCCCGCA
>NZ_QWFA01000055.1 GCF_003501885.1 Streptomyces globisporus | reverse complement strand
TGGAAGCCTCACCCGACTTGTGTACTGGAGGCAAGACACTCCAACTGGTCTGACCCGGGCGGGTGGGCCGGCCGCCGGACCGGGCCCACGCGCCGACGACCCGCCCCGCACTCATCGCTGCCCGGTCCGCTGCTCCTGTCCGACATCCGCGCATCCCTGCCACGGGAGGGGAAAGAGATGCCTCACACGACCAGCCCCACCGCAACCACCACCACATCCGCACCCGCGTCCGTCGACTCCCTCCCCTGGGAGGAGCTGGTCACCTCCGCTCTCCTGGGGACCGACCGCCGTCCACCGGCACCACGCGGCGGCCCCGTACCGGCCGATGCCCCCGCCGCCCTGCTGGACGCCGCCGCGCTGCACACCGTGCGGCGGCGGGCCGGGCTGCTGCCCGCCGTGCCGGAGGCCCGGCCCGAGCCCGCCGCCCCGGATCCGCGCCCGGCGCTCCCCGAGGCAGCCCGGCACCGGCTCGCCCACCTGCTGGCCGACCGCTCCGCGCCCTCGGGCGGTGGGCGGCGCGGGGCCGCGCCCGACCTCACCGAGCTCATCCCGCAGTGGCTGGCCATCGCCAACCGGCAGGGCTTCCGCGCCCCGGCGGCCCTGCTGCCCCCGCTGCTGGACGCCGCCCGCGCGCGGACGGACCTGCGCCCGCAGGCGCTCGCGTTCGCCGGGCCGCGCGGGATGTGGCTGGCCGGGCTGAACCCCGACTGGAAGTTCGCCCTGCGGGGCTCCGCGAGCGGTGCGCCGCAGCCCGACCTCACGGACCCGGGTGCGGTGGCCCGGCTGTGGGAGGAGGGGCTGTTCGCGGAGCGGGTCGCGCTGCTCGACGCCGTACGAGCGCAGGATCCGCCCGCCGCGCTCGCCCTGCTCGCCACCACCTGGCCGGCCGAACGGGCCGAGGACCGGCTGATGTTCCTGGATTCCCTGCGGTCCGGGCTGGGCGGCGCCGACGAGCCGTTCCTGGAGCAGGCCCTGTCCGACCGCAGCCGCAATGTCCGCGCCACCGCCGCCGAACTGCTCTCCGCCCTGCCCGAGTCGGCGCTCGCCGGACGGATGGCGGCCCGCGCGCTGTCCTGCGTGCACCCGGACCGTACGGGGGATGTCGCTTCCATCGCCGTGGAGGCGCCGCACGAATGCGACGCGGACATGCAGCGCGACGGCGTCATGGCGGTTCCGCCGACGGGCCGGGGCGAACGCTCCTGGTGGCTCGGGCAGTTGGTGGAGGCCACCCCGCTCGGCGTCTGGGAGGAGCGGTTCGGCGGGCGTCCGGCCGAGGAGATCGTGGCCCTGCCCGTCGCCGACGACTGGGCCGACGAGCTGCACACCGCCTGGTGCCGGGCAGCGGTCCGGCAGCGGAATCCGCGGTGGTCCCGGGCCCTGCTCGGGCGTCCGTCGGAGCCGGTGGCGAACGGCACCGGGACGGCCTCGATCGCCGAGCGCTCGAAGCTTCTGGCCAGCCTGGACGAGGGGGAACGTGCCTCCTGGGTGGCCGAGTTCATCGCGGCGCACGGCCTGTCGGAGGCGTTCCAGCTGCTCGGGGTGTGCACGGTCCCCTGGGCCGGGCCGCTCGGGCGCGCGGTGGTCGACGCGCTCGACATCGCGCGGGACGGCGGGAGTTATCCGTGGAGCTTCAGCGGGGTGATGGGCCTCGCGGAACGCTGTCTGGATCCGGCCGAGGCCGACCGGCTGGAGGTCCTGACGGCCGCACAGGACGAGCCGGAGGGCGCGTCACCGGGGGCCGGCGGCTACTGGTCCGAGGCCTTCCAGCGCCTGGTCTCCACCCTGCGGCTGCGCGCCGCGATGGAGGCGGAGCTGATGGCCTGACGGAGACGGCGGGGGCGCTGACGGCCTGGGACGGGACGGGCCCGTGTGCGGCGGGCCCGTCCCGGGGGCGGCGTTCAGGCCTGGGCGGCCTGGCGGACGTTGGCGTTGACCCACGTGACGATCTCGGTCGTCGTCGCCCCCGGCGTGAAGAGCTCCGCGACGCCCAGCTTCTTCAGCGGGGCGATGTCGTCCTCGGGGATGATCCCGCCGCCGAAGACCTTGATGTCCTCCGCCTCGCGGGCCTTCAGCAGCTCGATCACCTTGGCGAACAGCGTGTTGTGCGCCCCGGAGAGGATCGAGAGGCCGATGGCGTCGGCGTCCTCCTGGATCGCCGTGTCGACGATCTGCTCGGGCGTCTGGTGGAGCCCGGTGTAGATCACCTCCATACCGGCGTCCCGCAACGCCCGCGCGATGACTTTGGCCCCGCGGTCGTGGCCGTCGAGGCCCGGCTTGGCCACCACCACACGGATCGGACCGGTCACACCCATCACTGCCTCCACCTGGTCTCCCGCGTCTGAAGGGACGGGGATGTGAACGAACGTTATCCACAGCATCCCGCAAGCCGCAGTTTCGCGGCAGGCGGGGAGGGGGAAATCACACGTGGGACATGTTCGCCAGGCGTCGTCCCCGGCACCACGCGGAGCTCCGGCCGCGCGGGGCCTCGGCGCAAGGAGAGCCGCTACGAGGTCGCCGTACCACCGCGCCGCCAGCCGCACGGCACGGTGGTACGGCCCTCGACCCGGCCACGGCCGCCCGGGCCGGCCGGCAGCACTCCTCGTCCCGCCACCCACAAGGGCGTACGGGGACGGGGGCCTCCTCCTCCGTACGCCGGTGCAGGAGGCAGGCCGTGAAGCTCCCCCCTCCCCTCTCCCCGCTGACCTACTTCACCCAGCTCAGCCGCCTCGCCCGCCTCCCTGCCCTCCCCCGGCTGTCGTCCGCGCTGCTCGGCGCCACCGCGCTGGAGCTGTTCGTCCTCACCGGGCGCCTGGTCGTCTACCCCTTCGGGCTCACCCCCGAGCGGGGCGGTACCGCGCCCGCCGAGCCCGGGCCTCCCGCCACGGCCGACCCGTCGGCCACGACCGCGACCACCGCGCTGCCGGCCACGACCGCCGCGACGCCGCCCGTCGTCCTGCTGCACGGCTTCATCGACAACCGCTCCGCGTTCGTCGTCCTGCGCCGCGTGCTGACCCGGCACGGCCGCCACCTGGCATCCCTCAACTACTCACCGCTGACCCGCGACGTCCGCACCGCCGCCGAACTGCTCGGCCGGCATGTGGAGGAGATCTGCGCACGCACCGGGCACGGCCGGGTCGACATCGTCGGGCACAGCCTCGGCGGCCTGATCGCCCGCTATTACGTACAGCGACTCGGCGGTGACCGGCGCGTGCGCACGCTGGTGACGCTCGGGACCCCGCACGGCGGCACCGCCGTCGCCCCCGGGGCGGGCGTTCACCCCATCGTGCGGCAGATGCGCGGCGGTTCCTCGGTGATCGAGGAGCTGCGCGGTCCCGCCCCCGGCTGCCGGACCCGGTTCGTGAGCTTCTGGAGCGAGCTGGACCAGGTGATGGTCCCCGTCGAGACGGCGTGCGTCGACCACCCGGATCTCGACGCGGTGAACGTACGCGTCACCGGCATCGGGCACCTCGCACTGCCCGTGCACCCCACGGTGGCCGCCGCGGTCCGTGAGGCTCTCGAGGCGCCGGAGGCCGGAGAGGACGACGCCACCGCCACCGGGGCGACGTCCGTGGCCTGAAAATAGAACACCACTCGAACGTAGGGCCAAGGCTGCGTCTGCCGTCCACCGAAAGACGGCCGATTGCCCGTTTCCTGCGGACCCAAAACCTGTCGAAGATTGTCGTCCTCACATACCGCCGGGTACAGTCGCGGCCACTGCTTCCCCCTGGGACACCCCTGACCGGGACCCAGAACAGTCCTGCTGCCGAGGCGAGAGAGACGTTGGTGAACGACCAGCACCCCCACGCCGGGCACGTCGGGTACGACGACCGATCGACCGGCAGCTTCGACACCGACCCGCTCTTCGGCTCGCTCCCCGGCGGCCACGACACCGGCTACGACGCCGGTCACCCCGCCGCCGGATACGGCGACGCCGGCTATGGCCAGGGAACCTACGGCGACGGCTTCGCCACCGCGTACGCGACCGGACAGCCGGACCACAGCGGCCAGTACGACGCCTCCGCGTGGAACACCGGCGCCCAGCAGACGCCGGCCCACGACGGCTACGCCGCCCAGGAGCACGTCCAGGACGCCACCCAGCAGGCCCACGCCACGCAGCAGTGGGACACCTCCGGGGCCTGGCAGCAGGTCGACGACCAGGATCTGACCGGCCAGTGGGCGACCGCCGACACCGGTGCGTTCCCCACCACAGGCTTCCCCTCCGCCCCGTACGGCACCGACGCCGCGTACGGGGCGGAGGCGTACGACACCACCGGCGCGTACGGCACCGGGGCGGCGTACGAGACGGCCGCCCACGAGACCGGTACCTACCCGGCGGACACCGCGTACGGCACCGGCGGCGTCTACGGGGCGGACGCCTACGAGACCGGGGCCTACGCCACCACCGCCTTCACCACCGGCGCCTACGACACCGGGGTCTACGAGACCGGCGCGTACGGCACCGTCCCGTACGACACGGGCGCCTACGACGCGACCGCCTGGAACTCCGGCGCCACGCCCGGGGACGCCGCGTACGAGCCCGAACAGACGTCGCACTCGCTGTACGAACAGCAGCAGGCCGACATGACGGTGCCCGAGGAGCCGGCCGAGGCGGACCGCACGGCCGGTGAACCGGTGGCCGACGCGTCCGCCACCGCTCAGTTCGACGCCCTCAGCGACGACGTCGCACCGGACGTCACGCCGGAGCCGGAGCAGGAGGCCGGGGACGGCTTCCCCGCCCCGCACTCCGTGAACCGCACCGCGGTCCGGCCACCCGCCCCGCGCAACCGGGCCCGCCGCCGCACCCCCGCCAAGCGCTCCGCCCTGCTGACCGTCGCGGTGCCCTCCGCCTGCGTGATGAGCGTCGCGGGCATCGCGGCCGCCTCGGTCGGCGGGATGCCCGGCGGCGAGGAGAAGCCGGAGGAGACGACCACCTCGCTGGCGGTCGCCGACCCGAGCACGGTCAAGCCGGTCGCCGCGAACAACCGGCTGGACAGCCAGCTGGCGCAGCTCTCCGAGGGCAGTGACGACTTCCGCGAGCGCGCGAGCCGCACCCAGGAACGCATCGACCTGCGGGAGCGCCAGGCGGCGGAGAAGAAGAAGCGCGAGGAGGAGGCCGCACGCCGTGAGGCGCTGCGCCCCAAGTTCGTCCTGCCGGTCAAGCAGCACGGGCTCTCCGCCTACTACGGCCAGGCCGGCGTCAACTGGATGTCCGTGCACTCGGGCATCGACTTCCCCGTCTCGTACGGCACTCCGGTGATGGCCGCGACCGACGGCACCGTACGCACCCAGCTGAACAGCGCCTACGGGGTCATGGCGATCGTGACCGCCGCCGACGGCACCGAGACCTGGTACTGCCACCTCAGCAGCACCAAGATCCGCTCGGGCCCGGTGAAGGCCGGTGACGTCATCGCGTACTCCGGGAACTCGGGCAACTCCACCGGCCCGCACCTGCACTTCGAGGTCCGGCCCGGCGGCGGCACGGCGATCGACCCGCTGGTGTGGCTGCGCAGCAAGGGTCTCAACCCGGCCTGACGGACGGGCGGAAATGCGAGCACGAGAGTGAGGGGCAGGGCTTCGGAGCCCTGCCCCTCACTCGTGTCGACCTACAGCTTCTCGACCGGCGCGTACCGCAGGAGCAGCTTCTTCGGGCGCTCGTCGCCGAAGTCGACGGTCGCCTTGGCCTGGTCGCCGTGGCCCTCGACGGCCGTCACCGTGCCCAGGCCGAACTGGTCGTGCGTGACCCGGTCCCCGACGGCCAGGGCGACCGTCGGCTTGTCCGAGGAGCGCCGGGTCGCGAAGCCCGAGGGGCCGGAGCGGGATCGGGAGGAGGACAGCGAGGACGTGATGCCGGAGGTGGGCCCGGCGGGGGCGGCCATCGGGCCCTTGCGCTTCCAGTCCAGGTGCGCTTCCGGGATCTCCTCCAGGAACCGCGAGGGCGGGTTGTACGAGGGCTGGCCCCAGGCGCTGCGCATGGCGGCCCGGGTCAGGTAGAGCCGTTCGCGGGCGCGGGTGATGCCGACGTACGCGAGGCGGCGCTCCTCCTCCAGCTCCTTGGTCTGGCCGAGGGCCCGCATGTGCGGGAAGACGCCGTCCTCCAGGCCGGTGAGGAAGACGACGGGGAACTCCAGGCCCTTCGCCGTGTGCAGGGTCATCAGCGTGATGACGCCGGAGCCGTCCTCGTCCTCGTCGGGGATCTGGTCGGAGTCCGCGACGAGCGCGACCTTCTCCAGGAACTCCGCGAGCGTGCCCGCGCCCTCCTCCTCGCCGCGCTCCTGCTCGAATTCGAGGGCGACGGCGGCGAGTTCCTGGAGGTTCTCGATACGGGTCTCGTCCTGCGGGTCGGTGGAGGCCTGGAGCTCGGCGAGATAGCCCGTGCGCTCCAGGACGGCTTCCAGCACGACGGCGGGTCCTGCGCCGGACTCGACGATCGTGCGCAGCTCCTCCATCAGCGTGTTGAAGCGCTTGACGGCGTTGGAGGAGCGGGCGGCCATGCCGTACGCCTCGTCGACGCGGCGCAGCGCCTGCGGGAAGGAGATCTTCTCGCGCATCGACAGGGCGTCGATCATGGCTTCGGCGCGGTCGCCGATGCCGCGCTTGGGGACGTTGAGGATGCGGCGGAGCGGAACGGTGTCCTCGGGGTTGGCGAGGACGCGGAGGTAGGCCAGGACGTCCCGGACCTCCTTGCGCTCGTAGAAGCGCACGCCGCCGACGACCTTGTAGGGCAGACCGACGCGGATGAAGATCTCTTCGAAGACACGGGACTGGGCGTTGGTCCGGTAGAAGACGGCGACGTCGCCCGCCTTGGCGTCGCCCGCGTCGGTGAGCCGGTCGATCTCGTCGGCGACGAACTGCGCCTCGTCGTGCTCGGTGTCGGCGACATAGCCGGTGATGCGGGCGCCGGAGCCGGCGTTGGTCCAGAGGTTCTTCGGGCGGCGGCTCTCGTTGCGCTCGATGACGGCGTTGGCGGCGGAGAGGATGGTCTGCGTGGAGCGGTAGTTCTGCTCCAGCAGGATCGTCGTCGCGCTCGGGTAGTCCTCCTCGAACTGGAGGATGTTGCGGATGGTCGCGCCCCGGAAGGCGTAGATCGACTGGTCCGCGTCACCGACCACGCACAGCTCGGCGGGGGCGTCGTTCTCCCCGGCCGGGCCGACCAGCTCACGGACCAGCGTGTACTGGGCGTGGTTGGTGTCCTGGTACTCGTCGACGAGGACGTGGCGGAAGCGGCGGCGGTAGTGCTCGGCGACGTCCGGGAATGCCTGGAGGAGGTGGACCGTCGTCATGATGATGTCGTCGAAGTCCAGGGCGTTGGCCTCGCGCAGGCGGGCCTGGTAGAGCGCGTAGGCCTGGGCCAGGGTCTTCTCGAAGCCGTCGGCCGCCTGCCCGGCGAAGGTCTCCTCGTCGATGAGCTCGTTCTTGAGGTTGGAGACCTTGGCGGTGAAGGACTTCGGCGGATAGCGCTTGGGGTCGAGGTCCAGATCGCGGCAGACCAGGGCCATCAGCCGCTTGGAGTCGGCGGCGTCGTAGATCGAGAACGACGAGGTGAAGCCGAGCTTCTTCGACTCGCGGCGCAGGATGCGGACGCACGCGCTGTGGAAGGTCATGACCCACATGGCGTTGGCGCGCGGGCCCACGAGCTGCTCGACGCGTTCCTTCATCTCGCCCGCGGCCTTGTTGGTGAAGGTGATCGCGAGGATCTGCCCGGGGTGCGTGCCGCGCTCGGCCAGCAGGTGGGCGATGCGGTGGGTGAGCACCCGGGTCTTGCCGGAGCCGGCCCCGGCGACGATGAGCAGCGGGGACCCGGCGTGCACGACGGCGGCGCGCTGCTCGGTGTTGAGGCCGTCGAGCAGCGCGGCGGAGTCGATCGCCGGGCGCGGGTGACCGTCCCGGTAGTACCCGTCCCGGGGCGGCGGGGGCGCGTCGTAGACGCCCTCGAAGAGTCCCTCCGGCACCGCTTCGGGCGCGTGGTCCTCGGGGGGCGGCGGGGGGCCGTCCTCCGCGGGCTGGAGGCCGGTCAGGAAGTTGTCGTCAAAGAGGCTGCTCATCGCCTCCCGAGTCTAGGCGGCCGGACCGACAACGTTCCGCCGAAGCCGACAAGCGACGGCTTCGGCTCTACGCACGGAGAGCGGACGTCCACGTTCCGTGAAGGAGCGCACGGCCGGAGGGGGTACCTGACCCCCGATCGGGAAAGGTCACGAAAATGTATCGGGCATATCGCTCATCGTCCTTCCCAGCGGCGGGGCGCTTTGGCTAGCGTGCTCGGTCAGGTGATCCGTACCTCCCTGAGGCGAACCGCGCCTAACGGACACCTCTGCCGAATCCGTCCTGCCGTCCCGGCAGTTCGGAACCGGGGACCCACACGCAGAACCGGGGTGAATCGGTCCGTGCCCTCGCATGCGGACCGTAGGACAGCCTTCCGTTCCGTCCGAACCCGACAGCTAACCCGGTAGGCGGTCCACGGAAGGAGATGCCGGTCTTGGCATCGCATCGCAAGCCGCGCACGAAGGTGCGCACCACCACCCCCGCCGTCGGGCTGACGACGGCCGCGCTGGCCTCCGTGACGTTGCTCTCCACGCAGAGCGCCACGGCGGCGCCCGCGGAGCCGAAGCCCGCGATCGAGGACGTGCAGAAGAAGGTCGACGCCCTGTACCGGCAGGCGGGCACGGCGACCCAGGAGTACAACCGGGCCAAGGCCGCCTCCTCCTCGCAGCAGAAGAAGGTCGACACGCTGCTCGCGGACGTGGCGAAGCGGACCGAGAAGATCAACGAGGCGCGCCGGGCCCTGGGCTCCTACGCGGCGGCCCAGTACCGCAGCGGCGGCATCGCGCCCACGGCGACGTTCTTCTTCGCGGACGACCCGCAGGGGTACTTCGACCAGAGCCGGCTGATGGACCGGGCGACGGAGCAGCAGCAGAAGGCCGTCAGCGACTTCCGTACGCAGCAGGCCTCGGCGGCCAAGAAGCGCGCGGAGGCCGTGAAGAGCCTGGAGACCCTGACCGAGACGCAGGCCACGCTCTCCTCCAGCAAGAAGGACGTCCAGACCAAGCTGACCGAGGCGCGCGGGCTGCTGTCCCGGCTGACCGCCGAGGAGAAGGCGCGGCTGGCGGAGCTGGAGCGCAAGAAGGAGGCCGAGGCGAAGGAGAAGGCGGCGAAGCTGGCCGCCCGCCAGGCCGCCGAGGCGAAGGAGAAGGCCGAGGCCGAGGAGAAGGCCCGCGAGGAGGCCGCGAAGGAGCCCGGCGGCGGTTCGGGTTCCGGATCGGGCACGGGCACGGGTTCGGGGTCCGGTTCCGGTACGGGCAGCGGTTACGCCGCCAAGGCGGAGAAGGTGCTGGCCTTCGCCCGCGCCCAGATCGGGAAGCCGTACGTGTGGGGGGCGACGGGCCCCTCCAGTTACGACTGCTCGGGGCTGACGCAGGCGGCCTGGCGGGAGGCGGGCGTGACCCTGCCCCGGACCACCTGGGACCAGGTCGAGGTCGGCACGCGGGTCGCCACGTCCGATCTCCAGCCCGGGGACCTGGTCTTCTTCTACGACGACATCAGCCACGTCGGCATCTACAAGGGCGACGGGATGATGATCCACGCCCCGAAGCCGGGTGCGAACGTGCGCGAGGAGTCGATCTACTACATGCCGATCTACGGGAGCGTACGCCCGGCGTGACACCGGGAGGGGGCGACCGGTGACCGGCCGCCCCCTCCCCCGGACGATCGGGCCCGGTCTCAGGTCCAGACGGTGGCGATGAAGATGTTGACGGTCGTCAGGGCGCCGACGGCGATGAACGCGCCCTTGTCGACCTTCTCCTCGTCGCGCTTGACGTAGACGAGGGCGAGGATCACGACCAGCAGCGCCAGCTTGATGCCGATCTTGACGTTGTTCACGGTCTGGTCGTCGGCCTGGTTGAGGCCGACCAGGGCCACGCCGGTGACCAGCATGGTCAGCGCGCCGTGCAGCATCGCGGGGGTGAACCGGGCGGTCCCGGCCCCCATGGCCTTCATCTGCGTCAGGAAGCCGCCCAGCAGGGAGGCGATGCCGATGATGTGCAGGGCGACGAAGACATTGATGAGTACGTCCATGGCCCGGGAGCCTAGCCATGGCCAAAGTTTTACTTTTCAGTGAGGCAAGCCTTCCTCGGCACTTCGATCATCCGTGACCGGCGAAACGTCACATCAGGGCAATAGCTGTCATGGCGACTCTTTTCTCCGCGCCCGGATTAGCGTCCATCCCGGACCCGCCGCCGTTCCCGGCGGACAGCCGAGAGGAAGGATGCCGTCCCCGTGGCAGCGCACCGCAGGTCAGCTCATCGAAAACCCAAGCAGCGCCCGCTCACCGGCCCTGCTGCCCGCACCGCCGCCACCCTGGCGCTCGCCGGGGTGGCCACAGCCGGCTCGGTGACCGGGGCGGGCGCGGCCCCCGCCGAACCGGCCCCCACCGCGGCGCAGGTCAAGGCGAAGGTCGACCGGCTCCACCACGACGCCGAGGTCGCCACCGAGAAGTACAACGGGGCGAAGGAGAAGGCGGATGCCGCGACCCGCACCGTCGACGCCCTGACCGACGAGGCCGCCCGCCGCACCGACAGCCTCAACACCGCCCGGCACGCACTCGGTTCGCTGGCCACCGCGCAGTACCGTTCCGGCACCCTGGACCCGGCCCTGCAACTGGCGCTCTCCTCCGACCCCGCCGCCTATCTCGAACGCGCCTCCTACCTCGACCGGGCGGGCGACCGGCAGACCGGGCTGCTGCGGAACATCAAGCGGCAGGTCTCCCGCATCGCCCAGGTCAAGGCCCGCGCCGACCAGGAGACCGAACGCCTCGCCGCCCGCCGCACCGAACTGCGCGAGCACCGCACCGCGGTCCGCGCCAAGCTGGCCGACGCCCGGAAGCTGCTGGACACGCTGACAGCCGAGGAGCGCGCCGACTTCGAGCGCTCGGCCGACGCCCGGCACGGCGGCGGGCCGGCCCACGCCGACCGCTCCACCGCCCGCAGCGGCCCAGTGGCTGCCCCCAACTCCCGCGCCGGGCAGGCCATCGCCTTCGCCCACGGCGCGATCGGCAAGCCGTACGTCTGGGGAGCGACCGGCCCGAACGCCTTCGACTGCTCCGGCCTCACCCAGGCGGCATGGAAGGCGGCGGGCGTGAGCCTGCCCCGCACCACCTACACCCAGATCAATGCCGGACAGCGCATCCCGCGCTCGCAACTGGCCCCCGGCGACCTGGTGTTCTTCTACTCCGGGATCAGCCACGTCGGCCTCTACATCGGCGGCGGCCAGATGATCCACGCCCCGCGCCCGGGAGCACCGGTGCGCATCGCGCCGATCGACCAGATGCCGTTCGCGGGCGCGACCCGGGTGGCGTAGCAGCGCGATCCGGCCTCAGACCAGCCGTCGCGCCGTCGCCCAGCGGGTCAGTTCGTGCCGGTTGGAGAGCTGGAGCTTGCGCAGCACCGCCGAGACGTGCGACTCGACCGTCTTCACCGAGATGAACAGCTGCTTGGCGATCTCCTTGTAGGCGTAGCCGCGGGCGATCAGCCGCAGGACCTCGCGCTCGCGCTGGGTGAGGCGGTCCAGGTCCTCGTCGACCGGCGGGGCGTCCGTGGAGGCGAAGGCGTCGAGGACGAAGCCGGCCAGGCGAGGGGAGAAGACCGCGTCGCCGTCCTGGACCCGGAAGACGGAGTCGACGAGGTCGGTGCCGGTGATCGTCTTGGTGACGTAGCCGCGGGCGCCACCCCGGATCACGCCGATGACGTCCTCCGCGGCGTCCGACACCGACAGCGCGAGGAAGCGGACCGGGTTCTCCACCGCGCCCATCAGGGGGGCGCAGCGACGGAGGACCTCGACGCCGCCACCGCCCGGGAGGTGGACGTCGAGGAGGACGACCTCGGGGCGGGTCGCGGTGATGACGGTGACGGCCTGGTCGACGTCGGCGGCCTCGCCGACCACCTCGACGCCGGTCTCCTCGGTGCGGCCGATCTCGGCCTGCACCCCGGTGCGGAACATCCGGTGGTCGTCGACGAGCACGACCCGTACCCGTCGCTCCGGGCCCCCGGTGGCTTCGGTGTTCTCGGTCATTCGCTCGCCCTCTCCATCTCCAGCTCGACCTCGGTGCCCCCGCCGGGCACCGAACGCAGCCGGGCGGTCCCGCCGTTGCGCTGCATCCGGCCGATGATTGATTCTCGTACGCCCATGCGGTCCCCGGGAACCTCGTCCAGGTCGAAACCCGGACCGCGGTCCCGTACGGACACGAAGACCGTACGGCCCTCGACCTCCGCGAAGACCTGGACCGCCCCGCCCTCGCCACCGTACTTGGCGGCGTTGACCATCGCCTCGCGCGCGGCCTGCATCTGCGCGGACAGCTTCTCGTCGAGGGGGCAGTCGCCGACCACGACGACCTCCAGGGGCACGCCGTGCTTGTCCTCGACCTCGGCGGCGGCCCGCTTGACCGCCTCGGCCAGGGTCTCCGGTTCGTCGTCCTCGTCCTTGCCGGTGCCCTCGGGGTTGTAGAGCCAGTTGCGCAGCTCGCGTTCCTGGGCACGGGCGAGACGTCTGACCTCGCCGGCGTCGTCCGCGTTGCGCTGGATCAGGGTGAGGGTGTGCAGCACGGAGTCGTGGACGTGGGCGGCGACCTCGGCCCGCTCCTGGGCGCGGATGCGCATCAGGCGCTCCTCGGAGAGGTCCTGGGTCATCCGCACGAGATACGGGCCGGCGAGCAGGAAGATGCCGGTCAGTACCGCGATGGCGGCGGTCAGCACATTGCCGAACTGGGCGGCGGAGCCCCGGACGACGAGGAAGACGGCGAGGCCGAGGCCGACCAGGGCGACCCCGGCGAGGCCGCGGGCCACGTGGAGCAGCTTGCGGTTGCGGCTGACCTCCATCCAACGGGCGCGGCGGGCGTTGTCCGCCTGTCGCCAGACCAGGACGGAGCCGGCGCCGATGAGGAGGGTGGGCCAGATGTAGCGGTCGGCCTCGCTGCCCATGTCGACGTTGGCGACGAACACGACGGCCCCGACGAGCAGCGCGATCAGGGCGACGAACTGGCCCTTGTCCGGCTTGCGAAGCTTGCGGCGGCCGTCCGCCGAGACCTCGAACACCGAGCGCGGGGCGTCGACGCCGCCGACGCCGAGCGGGACGACGATCCAGAACACCGCGTACAGCACGGCGCCGAGGCCGTCGGTGAAGAACAGCCCGAGGAAGAGGAACCGCACCCAGGCGACCGGCAGCCCCAGGTGTCCGGCGAGCCCGCGCGCGACGCCGCCGAGCAGCCGGCCGTCGGCGCTGCGGTAGAGCTTGCGCACCGGCGGCTCCTCCGGGTCGGCGGCGAGGGAGCTGGCGGCTCGGGCGGTGGCGGCTGGCATACCCCGATCGTCACACGCCCGGACACGGGGCGGCATCAGGGTCAGCCCCCGAACCGACCCTGATGCTGTCCCCGGGGTGGGGCCTCGTGTCAGGGCAATATCAGGGACCGTCCAGGGTCGGGGCGGCTCCCGGCGGGCGGTCCGGCCCGTCACCATGGAGGCATGACCGCTCCCTCCAACACCGCTCCCGGCGCCGCGCCCCCCGAAGCGCCGAAGCCGACGCTGCGGCGCACCCCACGGCAGAAGGTCGTCGCCGGGGTGTGCGGCGGACTCGGCCGGTACTGCGACGTGGACCCGGTGATCTTCCGGATCGTGGTCGGAGTGCTGTCGGTGACCGGGGGCATCGGTCTGATCTTCTACGGCTTCGCCTGGCTGCTGCTGCCCGCCGACGGCGAGGACGAGAACGAGGCGCGCAAGCTGCTGTCGGGCCGGGTCGACGGGGCGTCCCTGGTGGCGCTGCTGCTGGCGCTGATCGGCTGCGGTCTCTTCCTGTCGATGCTGCACAACCGGGGCATGCTGTCGTTCGCCGCGCTGCTGACGGTGGCCGTCGTCGGCTTCGCCGTGTGGACGCAGTCCCGGCGGACGGGGGACCCGGAGGACCCGGCTGCCCCGCCCGGCGCACCGGCCGCCCCTCCGGGCCCCGCGCACACCGGCGGCCTCGGCACGCCGCCGCCGGAGGTGAAGGCCCCACCGACGCCGGGCAGTCCCTCGTGGTGGCGGGACCCGATCGTCAAGGACGGCACCACCGGCCCGGTCGGCTCCGGCTATCTGTGGGGCCCGCCGGACACCGACCCGGAGGCGGCGCGGGCCGGGGCGAAGGCCGGGCGGCCCGCTCCGGACGCCCCGTTCCGGACACCGCAGCCCTCGGCCGAGCCGCGCGGACCGCGCTCCATCGGTGGGCTGGTCTTCCTGACGGCGCTGGTGGCGGGCGGTCTGGGCACGGGGCTGAGCTGGGAGCACCAGCCGCTGGGCACCGCCCTCCAGATCGGTCTGGCCGCGGCTCTCGCCGTCTTCGGGCTCGGTCTGCTGATCGCATCGCTGCTGGGGCGGACCGGCTTCGGCACGGTCTTCATGGCGATGGTCACGGCGGGCCTGCTGGCGGGCGCGGCGGTGCTGCCGAAGGACATCGACACCTCGTGGGCCCGCAAGGAGTGGCGGCCCGTGTCGGTGGCCGCCGTCCAGCCGCGCTACGAACTGAGCACGGGCGACGCCCGGCTGGACCTGTCCGGCCTCAAGGTCCCCAAGGGCGAGACCGTGCGCACGGAGTTCGACGTGGCGGCGGGGCGGGCGGCCGTCGTCGTCCCGGCGGACGTGACGGTGAAGGTGCGCGCCGAGGCGGGCCTCGGGGAGGTCCGTCTGGAGGAGGGGCAGCGGGTCCAGGTCCGGATCAACAACGGCGAGTCGACCGAGCGCACGCTACCGCCGCCGAAGGGCACGAAGCCCGCCGGGACGGTCGAGTTGGACGTGGAAGTCGGCATCGGACAGGTGGAGGTCACCCGTGCTGCGTCATGAATTCCGGCCCGGCAGGGCCGTGGCCGGCCTGGTGATGCTGGGCCTGGCCGCCGGGTACGCGGCGGACGCGGCCGGGGCCTGGGAGGTCCCGTGGACGTTCTTCCTGCCGCTGTTCTTCGGCGGGCTGTGGCTGGCCGCGACGGTGACCTGGGCCGCCTACATGCTGCGGCGGCGGCGCGCGGCGAGGAAGGCGTCGGCGGAGAACAGCGGGGCGCCCGCGAGCACCAGCGGCAGCCACGCCATCAGGTAGGGCAGGTCGTTGCCGTAGTAGTACGGGGTGGCCTGCCAGCTCACGGTCAGCCAGAGGCTCAGCGAGATCAGCGCCCCGCCGAGCGCCGCGAGCCGGGCCCAGAGGCCGACGAGGGTGCCGAGGCCGACGAGGAGTTCGCCGATCGCGATGGCGTAACCGAAGCCCTCGGGGCTCTTCAGGGCCAGGTCGACGAGGGCGGGGATCGCGGAGGAGTCACGCACCCCGCGCATCATCTCGCCGATGGACCCGTTGCCGGTCGCCGACATGAACGCGCTGTCGGTGAGCTTGTCGAGGCCCGCGTAGACGAAGGTGACGCCGAGGAAGATCCGCAGCGGCAGCAGGGCGTAGACGCCCGCCTGCTCCTTCAGTGTCGTGCGCTCGCCCAGTCCCGACGAACCCCGCTCGCCATAACCGTTCATCACCGCTGCCCCACTTCCCGAGGTCCCGTCACTTCGACCATACGTACGCCTTCGGCGCACCGCTCACCAGGGTTGCGGGGCAGATCGGTGAAAGCGGGCGGCGGCGGTCAGTCGGTGACGTCGATCGGGACCCGGTCGGTCTCCACCCCGGCAGCGGTGACGACCTGGACGTCGACGGTGCCCGGCTCGACCTCGACCGGGACGGGCACGGTGAGGACGGTGTCGGTGGGGTTGGCGAAGCCCCCGGCGACCGGAACCAGCGGGACGTGGACGTGGACGGTCCCTATCCGTACGACGAGCCGGGCCAGCCGGTCGGGGGTGCCCGCGCCGGGCGGGACGAAGCCGGCGCCCCGGATCTCGATGTCGTCGCCGGTCCGGATCGCGCCGTCCAGGTCCCCGGCCTCCCGGGCCCGGACGACGGACAGCACGACGGGCCGGCCGCCCTCCGCGTACTTCCCGGCGAAGTAGGTCGCCGCCGAGACGGCCACCAGCAGGGCGAGCCCCCACGGCAGATCGGGCAGTTGCTCGGGACGGCGGGCCAGGCGGACCCCGGCGAACAGCACGGCGACGGCGCTGACGAGCACGTACTGCACATCGGTGAACGACCCTCGCCCGGAGTCGTCGGTGAGCAGGTCGGCGGCGCGCGGCCGGTCCGCGCGCAGCTTCTGGAGCCGCCGGCCCAGCACCCGTACGGTCACGACGCGGCGCACGACGACGGCGACCGCGCACACCAGCGCCAGCACGGCCACGACCCCGGCGGAGCGCACGAGGTCGAGCCCCTCGATCAGCGCGTCCCGCTCGTCCGGGTCGGAGGCCCCGGCCAGTTGCAGCGCGAGGACGAGCACGGCGAAGACGGCGAGCAGCACCCAGGAGGCGGCGACCGTCCGGGAGGTGGAGAGCCGGTTGTCCTCACCGATCAGCGGGGCGAGGAGGCCGCCGCGGGCGCGGTGGAATCGGGCGGCGACGGTGAGGAGCCCGGCGGTGGCGAGGGCGGCGAGCAGGGCGGCGGTGCGGGCGGTGGACCAGCCGGCCCCGATCGCGGTGACGCAGACCCCGACGAGGAGCGCCCCGGCCGCGCCCCAGACGGTGAACAGGGTGGATCGCCAGACCTGGTACGGCCAGGCGTCCCCGGCCTCCCGGGCCCGTTCGGCGACGGCGCGGGCGGACCCGGTCAGCTCGTCGGAGACCCACTGCCGGGAGGCGGAGGGAGACTGGGCGACCCCGGCGGGCAGCCCGTTGCCCGCCGCGAGTTCGTCGCGCTTGGCGAGGAACGCGGCGACCGCGCGCCGGTGGCCGCGGCGCGCTCCGTGCGGGCAGTCGCCGCAGGTACAGCCGCCGCTGTGCGTGCCGCTCGTCCTGGTTTCGTCCAACGCCACGGAGGATTACGCCCTTTCCCGCCCCGGTACAGCCAACTCACTTGCGATATCAGCGAATTGTGCCGTACCGGGAGGCCGGCTCCCGCATCGGGGCGGCCCGGGGGCGCGTGTCGTCAGAACGTTCGACTGATCCGCTGCCACAGGGGTTGGTAGTTGATCCAGGCCACCAGGTCGCTGCCGAGGTGGTCGCGGGTGGTGAGGGCGTCCCGGTGCGAGATGAGGACGGGCTTCCCGGCGGCCCGCGCCAGCAGCTGCACCTGGCAGGCGCGCTCCAGCGTGAGGAACCACCAGGCCGCGGCGTCCACCGAGTCCCCCACGGTCAGCAGCCCGTGGTTGCGCAGGATCACCGCCTTGTGCGGCCCGAGCGCGGCGGCGATCCGCCGGCCCTCGTCCTCGTCCACGACGACACCGGAGTAGTGGTCGTACAGCGCGTGGTCCTCGTAGAAGGCGCAGGACTCCTGGGTGATCGGCTCGATCGGCTCCCCGAGCGCGGCGAGCGCCCGCCCGTGCGTGGAGTGGGTGTGCGCGACGGCCACGGTGTCCGGGCGGGCCCGGTGCACCGCCGCGTGCACGGCGAACGCGGCCGGGTTGACGTGGAAGCGGCCCCGGACGACCTGGCCGTCGCCGTTGACGAGGATCAGGTCCCCGGGGGCGATGTCGGCGAAGGGCGCGCCGAACGGGTTGACCCAGAAGCAGTCCGCCAGTTCGGGGTCGCGCACGGTGATGTGCCCGGAGACCCCGTCCTCGTACCCGAGCTGCCCGAACAGCCGCAGCGCGCCGGCCAGCCGTTCCCTGCGGTACGTGCGTTCCTCGGCCGGGGAGGCGTGCACGGGCGGCATCGCGAACTGGAGCTGCTCGACGGGGATCGGGGCGGGGTCGGACACGGCGATCTGCTCGGACATGGCGGCTCCTCACGTTCTCCGGGGCGTACAGGACCGGAAGTTACCGCCGGGTGGGGTCGGTGAGAAGGGGTGGGGGCCTCCCCGGTCAGGCGCTGAGCACCAGATAGGCGAGGGTGAAGGAGGAGCGGTAGCCGCCGTAGTAACCGGTGCGGCGGGCGTCGACCTCGGCCGTCACCTCGGCGTGCAGCGGATGGTCCGGGTTCGCCAGGGCCCAGCGCTGCCCGCGTCCGATCGGGCCCTCGGACTCGAAGAGGTCCCATTCACGCTCGTCGGCGACGGTGACCTGAAGAGCGCGCAGCCCGACGGACTCCGCCAGCCGGATCAGCTCCAGCAGCGAGCAGAAGTCCCCGGGCTCGGCCCCCAGCCCCGCCAGCGCGGCGGGCGTGGGCTCCCGCTGCCAGATCCCCTCACCGAACAGCACCCGTCCGCCTGGGCGTACGGCGGCGGCGAGGGCGGTAAGGGCGTTTCGGGTCGACTCCCGGGCGGTGGCTCCGGGCCACGCGTGCGAGGAGCCGATGGAGACGGCGAGGTCGTAGCCACCCTCGGCCCACTCGGCAGCGGGCGTCGTGTGGAACCGTACCCGGTCCACGAGCCCCCGCTCCCCGGCGAGCTTCCGCCCACGCGCCACGGCGTCCGGGTCGGTCTCGACGCCGTCCCCGGTGGCCGCGGGCGCGGACTGGACGAGCCGCATGAGCAGTTCGCCCCAGCCGGAGCCGAGGTCGGCGATCCGCGCGCCGGGGGCGGGGTCGCAGGCGGCGATCAGCCGATCCGCGTGTTCCTCGGAGAGCGGGGTGTTCCAGATGAGGCGGTCGTTCCCGGGTGCGGAGATGATGGCGCGGACTTCTTCGGCGGACATGGTTGAGGAGCCTGGCACGGGCGGGGAGGCCCGTGCCAGGGAATTACCGGCGGCCCCGGCGGTAGATCCCGCTGAGGTCCACGTCGACCGGGAAGGGAACGGACAGGTTCATCTTCTGGTGGTGGCTTCCGGTGGGCGTGCGGGTGCGCGTGGCCGGGTCGAGCTCGTAGACGTGGAGACGGGCAGGTCGTCGCCCTGCTCGACCCGCCAGAAGTGCTTGACCCCTGCCTCGGCGTACGTGCGCGGTTCGACGCCCCCGTCGCGCTCCGGGGAATCGGGGGACACGACCTCGACGGCGAGGACGACGTCCTCCGGTGCGTACCAGGTCCGGCCGGGGCCGGTCTCGGCGTCGGCCCTGTACACCAGGAGGTCGGGCTCCGGTACGACAATGCCGCCGCCCAAACGAAGGAGCGACGGCATCGGCGTTGACCTGGGGGCCTTCGGGGCTCAGCCCAGCCCGGGAGGGGTCACTCCCACTCGATCGTCCCCGGCGGCTTGCTCGTCACGTCGAGGACGACGCGGTTGACGTCGGCGACCTCGTTGGTGATGCGGGTGGAGATCTTCGCCAGCGTCTCGTACGGCAGGCGCGACCAGTCGGCCGTCATGGCGTCCTCGGAGGAGACCGGGCGCAGCACGATCGGGTGGCCGTAGGTGCGGCCGTCACCCTGGACGCCTACCGAGCGGACGTCGGCGAGGAGGACCACCGGGCACTGCCAGATGTCCCGGTCCAGGCCGGCCGCCGTCAGCTCCTCGCGGGCGATGGCGTCGGCCTCGCGGAGCAGGTCGAGGCGGTCCTTGGTGACCGCGCCGACGATGCGGATGCCGAGGCCGGGGCCGGGGAACGGCTGGCGCTGGACGATCTCCTCGGGGAGGCCCAGCTCCTGGCCGACCATGCGGACCTCGTCCTTGAACAGCTGACGCAGCGGCTCGACGAGCTGGAACTCGATGTCGTCGGGGAGGCCGCCGACGTTGTGGTGGGACTTGATGTTGGCGGTGCCGGTGCCGCCGCCGGACTCCACGACGTCCGGGTAGAGCGTGCCCTGGACGAGGAAGGCGACCTCGGGACCCTCCTCCTGAAGGATCTCCAGCTGGGCCTGCTCGAAGACGCGGATGAACTCGCGGCCGATGATCTTCCGCTTCTCCTCGGGGTCGGAGACCCCGGCCAGCGCGTCCAGGAAGCGCTTCTCCGCGTCGACCACCTTCAGCTTCGCGCCGGTCGCGGCGACGAAGTCCTTCTCGACCTGCTCGGTCTCGCCCTTGCGCATCAGGCCGTGGTCGACGTAGACGCAGGTGAGCTGGGAGCCGATGGCCTTCTGGACGAGCGCGGCCGCGACGGCGGAGTCGACGCCGCCGGAGAGGCCGCAGATGGCGCGCTTGTCGCCGACCTGCTCGCGGATGAGGGCGACCTGCTCCTCGACCACGTTGGTGGTGGTCCAGTTGGGCTCGATGCCCGCGCCGCGGTAGAGGAAGTGCTCCAGGACCTGCTGCCCGTGGGTCGAGTGCATGACCTCCGGGTGGTACTGGACGCCGTACAGCTTCTTCTCGTCGTTCTCGAAGGCGGCGACCGGGACCACGTCGGTGGAGGCGGTGACCGTGAAGCCCTCGGGGGCTGCCGAGCAGGCGTCGCCGTGCGACATCCATACCGGCTGCTCGGTGGGCGTGCCCTCGAAGAGCGTCGAGCCCGCCTTGGTGACGTGCAGCGGGGTACGGCCGTACTCACGGGCCCCGTTGTCGTCGACCGTGCCGCCGAGCGCCGTCGCCATCAGCTGGAAGCCGTAGCACATGCCGAAGACCGGGACCCCGGCCTCGAACAGCGAGCGGTCCAGGGACGGCGCGCCCTCCGCGTACACCGACGAGGGGCCGCCGGAGAGGATGATCGCGCGGGGGTTCTTGGCCAGCATCTCGGCCACCGGCATGGTGGACGGGACGATCTCGCTGTAGACCCGGGCCTCACGGACGCGGCGGGCGATGAGCTGGGCGTACTGCGCGCCGAAGTCGACGACGAGGACCACGTCGGCCGTGGCGTCGGGGGCGGCGGGGGGTGCTGCTGGCACGGGGCGGCCTTCCGGCGGTGGTGATGAGGGTCGGTTCTTCCGATTCTACCGGCCGTGCGCGGACCCTCGGCCGGGCCGGTGGCGGGGGTGCCCCGGCCCGGCCGCGTCTCACGATCCGGGCCGCGTTTTGTCGGGGCGACGGAAACGGGGCCATACTGTGCGCCATGCGTCAGCACACGACCTTCGTCTTTACCTATGGCATCCGGCCCGCCGGCTGCCATGGTCGTGCTGCTTGAGCTACTGACAAGCAACGTTCCAGGCGCCCCGGGCCAGCAGGCCCGGGGCGCTCTGCGTATCCGGGCCCGTTCGCCCCGGGTGGTCTCCGACCATCAGGAGTCACCACCATGAGCAGCATCAGCACCACCGACACCACCGTCGCCACCGGCGCCCACACCGACGAGGCCGCCGCCCTGATCGGCGGCGCCCGGGAGCGTATCGACGCCCTCGACGACCGGATCATCGGTCTCGTCCAGGAACGGATGGCCGTCTCGGCGGTGATCCAGGAGGCCCGGATCACCTCGGGCGGCCGCCGGGTCAACCTCTCCCGCGAGACGGCCGTGCTCGGCCACTACAGGGACGCGCTGGGCAAGCCGGGCACCGCGCTGGCGATGACGCTTCTGGAGCTGTGCCGCGGCCGGGTCTGAGGCCCGGTGGGCGGCGCGCGGACGGAACGGTTCTCCGCCCGCGCCGCAGGGGCCGTATCTGCGTTCGGGGCCCGTCTCACCCGTACGGCGCGTGACCAGGAGCGCGGTGCCTTCGTTGGTCCTGGTGTCCGTGCCAACCAGGGGCGGCATCGGTAGGAAACCACGCGTGGCTCCGCCGGGGAGTGTGACGTACTGCAGGTGCGTCGTGGGACCACGACCCGGCGTATGTGACCGGTCCGCAGGGGACAGCAGCCCGGTCACCCCATATGCGGCCGATCCCGGGGACGCCCGGGTCGGCCGCATCGGAACGCATCCGGACGGAGGCCCGCTCCCTCCTCCGCCGCTCTCCGCTCCCTGCTTCTCAGGTGTGGCGCGCGGCCCGTCGCCGTGCCGCCGTGAACAGCACCAGGCCCGCCGCCAGCGCCGCGGCCGCCGTGCCCGAGGCGATCAGCGCGATCGACCCCGTCGAGGCGAGTCCGCCGCCGGAGCCCCCGGCCGTGCCCGCAGAGCTGCCGCCGGTCGTGGTGGACTCCGAGGGGCCAGGGGTGCCGGACGGGCTCTCCTCCGGGTCCGGGGCCGAGGTCGGCGGGGTGGAAGGCTCGCCCGAGCCGCCGTCGCCGCCCTCCGTCGCACCGCCGGAGTCGGAGCCGTCGCCCTCACCGTTCAGGATCAGGTAGGCGGTGTTGTTGGCGGGCTCCGGGTCGAACGGGAGCTTCGGGTTCTTCAGGAAGGTGTTGCGTACGGTCACCGCGCCGCTCGCGCCGACCATGGCCTTGTCGACCCGCAGCTCGAAGCGCAGGTCGAGGCCGCCCCCGTCCCGCACGGTCATCGAGGTGTTGCAGAAGTAGCGCGGCGCGGGGGTGTTCTGGTCCTCGCGGTACTGACCGTCGGCCGTCACCGCGCGGCAGCTCTCCGGCTTCGTCGCGACCGAGGCACCCTGGGGGACGGTGAAGTCGACGGTGGCGACGTCCTCGCCGGAGCGGATGTGGCCGATCCACGCCGGTCCCTCGTTGCGGAAGCCGATGTCGGCCTTGACGAAGGAGCCCTCGGTCCCGGCCACCTGGTCGCCGTACGCCACGAAGTCGGCCGTGTTCTCCGTACGGAAGTCGGCCTCCTGCTGGTTGTCGTACGGGTCGAGGTCGGTGCTCCGGACCGCGGCGCCCTTCTTCACCGGGACGGCCTTCAGCACGCCGCCGGTGCCCCGCTCGAAGGGGGCGCCCGCGCGCTGGGCGGTGCGCTGGGCGGCGCTGTCCTCCTGGATGCGGTAGAGGAAGGTGTCGTAGTAGGCGCGCTCGGTGGCCTCCAGCGTCAGCGGAGTCGCCAGCGTGTACGTCGCGCCCGCCTCGAAGGCTCCTTCGACGGAGCAGAGCGCGGTGGTCGAACCGAAGTCCGGCTGGTCCGGGTCGTCCACGGTGTACTCGCAGTTGGAGTAGCGCTGCGGGATGTCCAGGCCGCGCGAGTACCGCAGCGTGAGCAGGACACCGTCGGCGTCCCGGGTGCCGCGGTTGGCGAAGGTGATCGGGGCCTGCTGCTTCTCCCCCGGGGTCAGCTCCGTCTTGAACGGCAGCCGCTCCATCACGAGGTCGGGGCCGCCGACCGTGAGCCGGGTGGTGAACGGCGTGAAGGTGGCGCCGTCCGCCTGGCCGGTCACCTTGATCGTGCCGGTGGCGCCGTTCTCACTGCCCTTGGCGGCGGTGACGACGAAGTCGGCGGCCGACTGGGAGCCGGGCCAGATGCCCCAGTCCTCGCAGACGGCCTTGGTGCCGGTGATCCTGCAGTCCGGGCTCGCCTCGCCGTCGATCTTCACGTCGGCGACGCCCGCGACGCCGCTGAGGTCGAAGGTGAGGGTGAAGTCGCCGTCGAAGCCGCCGTTCTCCTCGTCCTCGGACGGGTTGTACAGCGTGATCCCGACCTTGGAGGACTTCGGCTTGCCGCTCTCCGGATACGGGTGCAGGGCCGTCTCGGCCGGGCCACCGAACGTGAACACCGGCGTGTCCGCGGCCTGTGCCGGGGCGGCCGCCCCGGCGAGCGAGGCCGCGGCCAGCAGGCCTGCGGCGGCGAACGAACCGGCTGCGCGGTGCAGCACGGTTCTCGGGGTGGAACGTGTCATCGGGGACCTCAGGGACTCGGCGGGAGCTGTGGGGCTGCTGTGACGGATGTCGCGGTACGGGTTGGACCGCACAGCTTCCCGAACAGTTGCCCTCCCCAAGATCACGGATTGGGCACGGTCACGGGTTGGGTACGGGGGTGTTCCCGACGCCCTTCACGTCCGCACCGGCCTCCGCCGTGTCCTTCGGCGGCACCACGGGGATGCCCAGGAACGGCAGCTTCAGCGCGCCGAACGCCTCCTTCGGCACGGCCGGCGTGCGCGGTGCGACCGGGGTGAGCCGCTCGTATGCCGCGTCCTGCTCCGGGCGCGGGTCCGCCTCGCCCTTGTTGGGCCACAGCGACATCGCGCGCTCGGCCTGGGCGGTGATGGTCA
This sequence comes from Streptomyces globisporus, assembly GCF_003501885.1. Taxonomy (GTDB): domain Bacteria; phylum Actinomycetota; class Actinomycetes; order Streptomycetales; family Streptomycetaceae; genus Streptomyces; species Streptomyces globisporus_D. The sequence goes on along the minus strand of NZ_QWFA01000055.1, from coordinate 8,876 downwards.
ACGAAGGGTTGACGCCGAGGTTGGCGGAGACGGCGGAGCCGTCGACGACGCTGATGCCGGGGTGGCCGTAGAGGCGGTGGTACGGGTCGATGACGCCTTCCTCGGCGCTCGCGCCGATCGGGCAGCCGCCGAGGAAGTGCGCGGTGAGCGGAGTGCCCATCAGCTCGCCGACGTTGGACCCGGCGAAGCCGTTGATCTCCTCGGCGAGCAGGCTCGCGCCGAGGGTCGCCTCCGGGATCTGCGTCGGGTTGGGGGCGCCGTGGCCCTGGCGGGCCGTGAGCAGGCCCTTCCCGATGCCGCCCGGTTTGCGGTACGTGGTCAGGGAGTTGTCCAGCGACTGCATGACCAGGCCGATGATGGTGCGCTCGGACCAGCGGCGGTTGGAGAGCGAACGGGCCGCCAGCGTGGGGTGCTTGATCATGTTGGCGATCCAGCCGCGCACCCGGTGGGCCCCGTAGGGGACTTGGAGGATCGTCATCGCGCCCATGGCGTTGGAGCCCTTGCCGTAGCGGACGGGCTCGATGTGGGTGTTGTCGTCGGGGTGGATCGACGAGGTGATCGCGACGCCCCGGGTGAAGTCGGCCTTGGCGGTGCCGTGCTTCTTGCGGTAGCGGCGGTCGCTGGTCTGGGCGCCCACCAGACCCTCGGAGTTGGTCCGGGTCAGCTCGCCGAGCTTCGCGGAGAGCCGGGGCAGCAGCCCCCGGTCCTTCATGGTGTGCAGGAGGGTCTGGGTGCCGTACGTCCCGGCGGCGATGACGACCTTGCGGGCGCGCAGCTTCGTGGGCTTCGCCCTGCGGCGGCGGTCGGTGGGGACGGTCAGGACGCGGTAACCGCCCTCGGGGTCGTCGGTGACGGCGACGACGGAGGTCATCGGGTGGATGGCCGCTCCGGCCCGCTCGGCGAGGTGGAGGTAGTTCTCGTTGAGGGTGTTCTTCGCGCCGTGGCGGCAGCCCGTCATGCACTCGCCGCACTCGGTGCAGGCCTTGCGGTCGGGGCCCGCACCGCCGAAGTACGGGTCGGGGACGCTGCCGCCGGCCTTGGCCTTCGCGGTGCCGTCGGCGTCCTTGCCGTCGCCGAAGAAGACGCCGACCGGAGTCATGTGGAAGGTGTCGCCGACGCCCATGGTCTCGGCGACGGCCTTGAGGTGGATGTCGGAGGGGGTCATGGTCGGGTTGAGGCGGACCCCGAGCATCCGGCGGGCCTGGTCGTAGTACGGCTTCAGCTCGTCCTGCCAGTCGGTGATCGAGGCCCACTGACGGTCCTCGAAGAACGGGGCGGGCGGCACGTACAGGGTGTTGGCGTAGTTGAGCGACCCGCCGCCGACGCCGGCCCCGGCGAGCACCATGACGTTGCCGAGGAGGTGGATGCGCTGGAGGCCGAAGAGGCCGAGGGCGGGCGCCCAGAGGTAGTTCTTCAGGTCCCAGGAGGTCTTGGGGAGCGTGGCGGGGGTGAAGCGGCGGCCCGCCTCCAGGACGCCGACGCGGTAGCCCTTCTCGGTGAGCCGGAGCGCCGACACCGCGCCCCCGAAGCCCGAGCCGACGACCAGGACGTCGTAGTCGTACGCGGCGTCGTCCTCGGCCGGGACGTGGCTCACGGCCTGTTTCTGGGCAGGGCTGTCCTGGGACATGGCACTCCTCGGAACGGAATCGGTACGGAAGGGGCGCGCTGCGGCGGCTCAGCGCAGCCGGAACGCCTTCATCACCTTGAGGCTGGTCGTCATGAACGCGGCGTACTTCTCGTCGTCCATCCCGAAGGCGGGCGCGAGCGGGATCAGCCGCTGCTGGGCGACGGTCTGGGCCTCGGTGTACTTGAGGATGCCCTCGGAGCCGTGGCGCCGGCCGAGGCCGGAGTCCTTCATGCCGCCCATCGGGGACTGGACGCTGCCGTAGGCGGGGGCGTACCCCTCGTTGATGTTGACGGTGCCGGTGCGCAGCCGGGCCGCGACCTCGTGACCGCGCCGGGAGTCGGTGGTCCAGACGCTGGAGTTGAGACCGTACGGGGTGGCGTTGGCCAGCGCGATCACCTCGTCCTCGTCGCTGAAGCGGTAGATCGCGACGACAGGACCGAAGGTCTCCTCGCCGCAGACGGCCATGGGGGCCTCCACGCCGTCAAGGATGGTCGGCTCGTAGAACAGCGGGCCGATGTCGGGGCGGGCGACGCCCCCGGCGACGAGGGTCGCGCCCTTCTCGACGGCCTCGTCGACATGGCGTGCGACGGTCTCCAGCTGGCGTTCGCCGACGAGGGAGCCCATGTCGGCGCCGTACGCCAGGGAGCTGCCGAGCCGCATGGCCTTCGTCCGGGTGGCGAAGCGCTGCACGAAGTCGTCGGCGATCGACTCGTGGACGTACAGCCGCTCGATGGAGATGCAGAGCTGTCCGGCGGAGGAGAAGCAGGCGCGGACGGCTCCGGCGGCGGCCTTCTCGACGTCGGCGTCCTTGAGGACGAGCATCGCGTTCTTGCCGCCGAGCTCCAGGGAGACGCCGACCAGGCGGGAGGCGGCGCCGACGGCGACCTCGCGACCGGTGCGGGTGGAGCCGGTGAAGGAGACGTAGTCGGCGCGGCTGACGACCTCGGGGCCGACGACCGGGCCCTCGCCGAGGACGATCTGGAAGACCTCGGCGGGCAGTCCGGCCTCGATGAGCAGGTCGCGGGCCCACAGGGCGGTGAGCGCGGTCTCGGTGTCGGGCTTCATCACGACGGCGTTGCCGGAGACGAACGCGGGCAGGGCGTCGCCCACGGAGAGTTCGAGCGGGTAGTTCCAGGGGGCGATCTGGCCGACGACACCGCGCGGCTGGCGCAGTTCGGTGACCTTGGTGAGGGTCGGGACGACGCCGGTGTGGCGGCGGGGCTTGAGGTAGGAGGCGGCCTTGCGCCCGTAGTGGCGGGCGGCGACGGCGACGGCCTGCACCTCCTCGTGGGCGTGCAGCCGGGCCTTGCCGGTCTCCAGCTGGATGAGGTCGAGGACCTCGGACTGGCGGCTCAGGACGAGGTCGTGGAAGCGCAGCAGCACGGCGGCCCGCTGCCGTACGGGGACGGCGGCCCAGACGGGCTGGGCGGCGCGGGCCCGGTCGAAGGCGGTGGCCACGTCCTCGGGGGTGGACTCGGGCAGGTCGGCCAGCTTCTCCCCGGTGAAGGGGGTGTGGTTGGCCGTGCGGCCCGACCCGACGACCCCGCGGGTCAGCTGGGCGATCACCTCGGGGGTGACCACGTCGGCGGCCGTGCGCACCCCGGCGGGGGCGACCGCCACGGGGTTCGTACCGAGAGGGGCGTCAGGGGCCTGCGAGTCCGTCATGGGGCCGAGAGTATGTCCAGCCGGAGCCTTTGGGTACCCGTCGGTAACAGTTTTTCACAGGACCCGCCACCCTCGCTCGGCACCACCCCCGAACGAGCCAGTGATCGCTGGCGACATAACCGCTGATCAGTGGTGTTGCGGCCGACCGCCCGACGGCGGCCGGCCCGCGGCCCTCAGGAAGCGTGAATTTTCAGCCCCTCGGTCACCTCGGCGAAGATCGCGTCGCCGTCCTTCGCCGCCTCCCCCTTCGCGGGCGTCTTCACGCGCACATGCCAGTAGGGGTCGCTCTTCGTCTCGCCGGGAATCAGCAGCTCCCGGAAGCGCAGGCGCACCGGGTCGTCGCCGGACGAGGCGTAGGGGACGTACTCGGTGGTCATCTCGATCGCTCTGCGCCCCTGGTGGGTGGTGTCCTTGTACGTGACGGAGGCCTCCTCCATCTGGGTGCCGCTCGCCCCGCCCTTCTCGTAGTACGCCTTGCGGGCCACCGGGTCGACGCCCGGGTTGTCGTCCATGTTGTCGGGGTCGCTCTTCGGGGCGCGGTGCCAGAAGGCGATCTCGAAGACACCGCTGGGGTCCGCGTACCAGACCAGTTCCCCGTCGTCGTCCTGGACCCGCTTGTACTCCTCGGGCACCGCCACATCCGCCGACAGCACCTCGTTCTCCGGCCGGATCTGCCAGTTCTCCGGCGGCCCGTCGCCCGCGAACGGGTTCAGCAGCACCAGCACGAGCGCGACCACCACCGCCAGCGCCCCGCCGCCGAGGGCGAATTGGGCGGCCCGGTTGCGGTGCAGCACCGGCGGCACCCACTTGCTGCCGCCGCCGGAGCCGCCCGTGGCCAGTGCGGCGTACGGGGAGGTCGCGGGGGCGGGGGCCGGGGCGGCCAGTTGCCGAAGTGTCCCGCGGACCTCGGCGGCCGGCGGGCGCGCGGCGGGGTCCTTGCGGAGCAGCTGCATGACGAGCGTGCCGAACGCGCCGGTGCCCCGGGCGGGCGTCTGCGGTTCGGCGGACAGCACGGCCTGGAGGGTGGCCGGGGTGTGCGAGCGGCGGTACGGGGACATCCCCTCGACCGCCGCGTACAGGACGACGCCCAGCGACCACAGGTCCGACTCCGGCCCGGGGCGCTGCCCGAGGACCCGCTCCGGCGCGATGTACTCGGGCGAGCCGATGAACGCGCCGGTCTCGGTGAGCTGCTGCTCGCCCTCGATCTGCGCGATCCCGAAGTCGGTGAGCACGACCCGGTCGCCGGTGCCGAGCATGACGTTGTCCGGCTTGACGTCCCGGTGCAGGATGCCGATCGCGTGGGCGGCCATCAGCGCGTCGAGGACCGCGAGGCCGATCCTGGCCGCCTCGCGGGGGTCGAGGGTGCCTTCCTGGAGGCGGTCGCCGAGCGACGGGCCGCGCACCAGCTCCATGACGATCCACGGCTTGCCGTCCTCGATCACCACGTCGTGGACGGTGACGACGGAGGGGTGGTCGATCCGGGCGGCGGCCCGCGCCTCGCGCCGCATGCGCTCGTGCACGGTGCTGCGCTCACGCTCGCCGAGGTGGTCCGGTACGCGCGGCTCCTTGACGGCCACCTCACGGTCGACGACCTCGTCGTGGGCCCGCCACACCGTGCCCATCCCGCCGTGCCCGAGCCGCGCGATCAGCCGGTAGCGCCCGCCGATGAGCCGGGCCCCCGCCCGGCCCGGGGCGCTCGCCGGAGGGGCCGGGGAGGGAATGTGCGCCGGGGGCGCGGGGTGCGGTGCGCCGAATCCGCCCGGGGCGTGCGGTGGCTGGAGTCCGTAGCTGGTGGGCTCGTCGGCCCGTCCCCCGTGATCTGTCATGCGCACCATCCTGGTTCACGTCCGGGGCCCGGCACCACCGGGGTCGGACACCGGGTACGGAGCCGTGACCGTACAGCAACCCGCACGGGGCACGGGCCGCTGTGCCCGGGGCCTGCCGGGCCGCCCGCCCTCACTGCTGCGGCTGCGGGGCGCGCCAGCTGCGGAGCATGATGTCGAACTTCTCGCGGCTGGCCTCCCAGCCCTCCTGCGGGGCGGTCAGGTACAGCGCGTACTCGGGGCCGCCGGGACCGCCGTAGTACATCTGGTCGATCCCGTGCCGGGGTCCCGCGTGGTCCTTGGTCTCGTTCCAGGTGAACTCCCAGAGGGCGCCCGGCCGGTCGCGGAAGGTGTTCTTCTCCAACCCGATCCGCTGGTAGCCCGGCAGCCGCTCGGAGAGCTGCTCCTCCATGTTCTCCATGTGCAGATACGGATGGTCGAAGTCCGGGTCGGGGTCGACGCTGATGCGTATCCGGTGGGCCCCGTCGTCCGGGGTGTAGTCGATCTGCCCCTCGTTCAGCCGGCGCTCCCAGCCCTTGGGCACGACGAGGCTGAAGCCGGCGGGGTCGTCGACCCGGTGCCAGCCGTCGGGTATCTCCGACGCGCCCTGGGCGGGGTCGGTGGGAGCCGGGGTGGTCCGGGGCGCGGACGGTGTGCTTCCGGCGGCCGTACCGCCGCTCGCGCCGGCCGGGGTGTCCGAGCCCTCCCCGTACTTCATAGCGATCAGCCCGGCCGCGCCGCCGAGCAGGGCCGCGGCGACGACCACGACGAGCACCGTGCGCCACCGGGATCCCGCACGCCGGGTGACCGGGGCGGAGTCGGGGCCGGGGGCCGGGGCGGTGCGGTCCGGGGCGTGGGCGGCCGGCGCGGTCGCGGTCGAGCCGGTCGCGGCGGCGGAGGCGGTCGCTCCGGGCAGCCGGGTGGTGGCGCCGTCGGAGCCGGCCGGGGAGTCGCCGTTACCTTCCCCGTAGCCGTAGCGGGACTCCTCGGGGAAGCGCTGGGTCGGCACATGCGCCTGGGCGGCCCGGGGTTCGCGGCCCTCCATGGCGTCCAGCAGCATCTGCTCGGTCTGCGCGGCCGTGGGCCGCTCGGCCGGGTCCTTGCGGAGCAGCGCGGTGATGACGGCGCCGAGCGGACCGGCGTTGACCGGGGCGGGCGGCTCCTCGGTGACGACGGCCTGCATGGTGGAGATCGGGGACGTACGGCGGAACGGGGAGGTCCCCTCGACCGCCGTGTACAGCGTCGCCCCCAGCGACCAGAGGTCGGAGGCCGGTCCCGGGTCGCCGCCGCGTACCCGCTCGGGGGCCAGGTAGTCGATGGAGCCGACCAGTTCGCCGGTACGGGTGATGGTGGAGTCGCCCTCGATCGCGGCGATCCCGAAGTCGGTCAGGAGCACCTGCCCGTCGCGGGCCAACAGGACGTTGCCGGGCTTGACGTCCCGGTGCAGCACCCCGGCGCCGTGGGCGGCGCGCAGGGCGCTCAGCACGTGCAGCCCGATGCGGGCGGCCTCGCGCGGGGCGACCTCGCCGCTCTCCTTGGCCGCGTCGGCGAGCGAGGGCCCGTCGACGTACTGCATGACGATCCAGGGGCGGTTGTCGTACTCGATCACGTCGTGGACGGTGACGACGCCGGGGTGCGTGATGCGCGCCGCCGCCCGGGCCTCCTTCTGCGTCCGGGCGTGCAGGACGAGCCGGTCGGCCTCGGCGACGTACAGTCCGGCGGTCAACTCCTTGACGGCGACCGTACGGTGCAGCACCTCGTCGTGGGCGCGCCAGACCTTGCCCATGCCGCCCCGGCCGAGGACGTCGCCCAGCCGGTAGCGCCCCGCCAGCACCAGTCCGGCTTCCGTGCCCTGTGATCGATCCACCTGATGTCCCCGCCCCGTTCCTCGAATGGCCAGATTACGGAGGCGGGGCGCGGCGGGGATACGGGGGATCGCCCACGAGACCGCACTGTGATGGTTGTCGGCACCGCACAACGCCCGCGGTGGGACCGGGCCGATGACGCGGGGTCAGCCGACGACCCGGTAGGAGGCGATGGCCTGCTCGTAGATCTCGGTGACCTTGTCGCGGTCGTTCTCGGGGCCGATGACCTGGATGACGTGGTACCGGCCGTCGACGATCATGGCGAGGTTGCGGACGAACACCTCGCGCCCGCCGCTCTCCTGCCAGGTGAACTGTCCCTCGGCCATGGCCTGCCGGCCGACGTCGACCCGGCGCAGTCCGGACGAGGAGGACCAGCTGGAGTCCCGGAACGGCTGGAGCTCGGGCTCCTTGTCCCGCTGGTAGTCCAGCGGATCGCTGCCGCCCGACTTCACGGTGTCCCGGCCGGGCACCACGAGCAGGGTGAACCCGTCGCTCCCGTAACGGATCTGACGGTCCGCGTTGGCCGGGCTGCGCTGCCAGTCCTTCGGTACGCCGATCTCGAAGCCCTCGGCGTCCTTGCGGAGTGTGTAGCCGGGGGCGAGGGCCGCGGCGGACCGGCTGGTCTGCGGCTTCTGGGAGCCGGGCTCGCCGGATCCCTCCGTCGAACCGTCCGCCGGATCCGAGGGCTCGGGCTCTCCGGAAGCGGCGGGCGGTGCGGCGGAATCGGTGGGCGCGGGCGCCCCGTTGTCCTGGCCTTGGTCAGCCTTCGGCATGAACATCACGGCGTACGCGATGGCGGCGGCCATCAGCAGGAGGACCAGTACGAGCAGCAGTCGGCCCAGTTTGCGCGGGGACCCCTCGCCCCGGCGCGGGGTTTCGCGCAGCACCCGGGGGCCCTTGGGGGCACGCGGCACGCGGGCCGGGCGCTCGTCCTCCCAGGTCTCCACGGGCCTGCGGACGGAACGGTCGGGCGGCAGCAGCGACTCGTGGCGGTCCCGCTGCTTGCCGCCGCGCTGCTTCGGCGGCTGCTGGCGCTTCCCCTGGCGGTGCCGGCCGGCCCCGGCGCCGCCGAACCGGCCCCGGCGCCGCCGGACCAGCTCGCCCCGGCGGCGTACGACGGGGAGGCGGGTGGCGTCGGGCGCGGGCAGCGGCACGACGTCGGCGCCCGCCTCCGGCTCCGGCGCGGAGCGCACCAGCGAGCGCAGCCAGCCGCGCAGCTCCTCGAAGTCCGGCCGCTCGGTGGGGTCCTGGCGCAGCAGCGACTCGACGACGGGCCGCAGCGGACCGCACTCCTCCGCGAAGGCGGGCGGCTCGCCGCACACCATCTGGACGAGCTCGGCCGCGTTCTCCTCGGGGTAGGGGGCGTGGCCCTGGACGGCGCGGTAGAGCAGCGCGCCGAGCGCCCACAGGTCGGTGGAGGGGCCGATCGGCGGCGCGAGCTGCCAGTTCTCGTGGACCGGACCCGCCTGCTCGGGGGCCCAGCGCTCGGTGACGGCTCCGACGACGGCGATCCGGGCCTGGCGGGCGCGTTCGGCGGCGAGCGGGGTGGCGGGGCCGCGGTAGACGGCCGGTTCGCCGCCGCCCGCGACGGCGTCCTCCCAGGCCCGGGTGGTCGTCCGCGCGGCCGGGAGCGGCGCGGTGCGGGCCGGCTCCTTCGCGGCGGAACCCGGTACGCCGGATACGCCGGGCCGCCGGGAGTCGGCGCGCAGGGCGTCCGCGCCCGATCCGCCGGCCGGGACGGGCCGCCCGGCGCCGGGCCCGTCGTCCCAGGTCCCGGCGAGATGGACACGGCGGCCCGGCGGCCGGGGGCCCTCTTCGTCGTCCTCGTCGTCCTCGTCGTCGTAGGGGTCCTCGCCGGGGCTGCCCCAGGGGGCGGTCAGCCGGGGGGCGACGGGG
>NZ_QWFA01000054.1 GCF_003501885.1 Streptomyces globisporus | reverse complement strand
GATCTGACGGGGCTGGCGGGAGCCCTGGGGCTGCCCGAGACCGCCCCGCCGGTCCTCACGGACGCGGAACGCCGCTACTTGGCCGGATTCCTGGCAGGCCTCGGCGCCCGCCCGGCGGGCACCCCGGTGCTCCCGGCCGGTGCCCCGTTCGCCCCGGACCACGCCCTGTGGGTCGACGGCGTGCTGGCCGGCGCCTACTCCCGGCTTCCGGACCCCTCGGGACCCGGCATCGCGCCCGCGCCACCGGAGAGCACCCCGGAGGAAGAGGGCGGCCGCCCGGTCGTCGTGCTGTGGGCCTCGCAGACCGGCAACGCCGAGGAGGTCGCCGCGACGGCCGCCCGGACGCTGGCCTCCGAGGGGTACCGCACCACGCTCCTCGGCATGGACGACGGGACACCCGACGCACTGCCGAGCCCGGCCGACCTCCTCGTCGTCACCAGCACCTTCGGCGACGGTGACGCCCCCGACAACGGCTCCGGCTTCTGGGAGTCGCTGAACACCCCCGAGACCCCGCGCCTGGAGGGCGTCCGCTACGCCGTACTGGCGCTCGGCGACTCCACGTACGACGACTTCTGCGGCCACGGCCGCCGCCTGGACGAACGCTTCGGCGAACTGGGCGCGGAGCGGCTCGTCCCGCGCACCGACTGCGAACCGGAGTACGAGCAGCCCTTCGACCAGTGGCTCAAGGAGGTCAGGGCGGCACTGGAAACGACGACACCGGAAGGACCGACGGCGGCGGAAGCCACGCCGACACCGAGAGCGGCAGCGGCACCGGTGCCACCGGCCGAGAAGCAGCCCGCCCGCTCCAGGGCCGAGCCCGTCACCGCCCTCCTCACCGGGAACCGCCTGCTGAGCCTGCCCGGCGCGACGAAGGAGGTCCGCGCGTTCACGATCGACACGCGGCACGCCGACACCCCCCTGACGTACACGGTCGGGGACGCCCTCGGCGTACGGCCGCTCAACTGCCCGGACCTGGTGGCCGAGTGGCTCGCCGTCACCGGGCTCGACCCGGCGGCCGAGGTGGGCGTCCCCGGCCACGGGACGGTCGCGCTGGGCGAGGCCCTGCACCGCCACCTCGACATCACCCGTATCACCCCGGACCTGCTGCGCCTGGTCGCCGACCACACGGGGGACCGGTCCCTGAAGAAGCTGCTGCGCCCGGACAACAAGGGCGAGCGGGACCGGTGGACGTGGGGGAGGCAGGCTGTCGACGTGCTGGCCGAGCACCCGGTACGGGCCACGGCCGCCACCTGGGCCGAGGTGCTGGGACCGCTGCGCCCCAGGCTGTACTCCATAGCCAGCAGCCCTCTGGAGGACCCCCACCGGATGCGTCTCACGGTCTCCGTGATCCGCTACGAGAGCGACCTCGGCCGGATGCGGAAGGGCGTCGCCTCCACGTTTCTGGCGGACGCCGAACCGGACAGCCCCGTCCCGGTGTTCGTCCAGCGCAACGACCGCTTCCGTCCGCCCGCCGACCCGGCCACCCCGATGATCATGGTCGGTCCCGGTACCGGAGTCGCCCCGTTCCTGGGCTTCCTGGAGGAACGCCGTGCGCTCGGGCACTCCGGCGCCAACTGGCTGTTCTTCGGCGAGCAGCACCGCGCCACGGACTTCTACTACCGGGAGGAACTCGACGCGATGAGCCGCTCGGGCACCCTCACCCGGCTGGACACCGCCTTCTCCCGCGACCAGCGGGCCAAGGTCTACGTCCAGGACCGGATGCGCGAGCACGGGGCCCAGCTCTGGTCCTGGCTCCGCGACGGCGCCCACCTCTACGTCTGCGGCGACGCCTCCCGCATGGCCAAGGACGTCGACCGGGCGCTGCGCGACATCGCCGTCGCCCACGGCGGGCTCGAACCCGACGCCGCGGCCGCCCAGGTCAAGCAGCTAGCCTCGGACCGCAGATACGTACGGGACGTGTACTGACGGGACGAGGGAGTACGGGGATGGCCTGGGCGGAGGTACCGGTGGACACGGAACCACGCGCGGCGGGCGCGGTCCTGCTGACCGGCATCCCCGGCAGCGGCAAGAGCACGGTGGCCGCGGCGCTCGCCGCCCGGTTCGCCGCCTCCGCCCACATCGAGGTGGACGCCCTCCAGGAACTCATCGTCTCCGGCGGCCGGTGGCCGTCGCCCGACGGGGACGAGGAGGCGGACCGGCAGATCTTCCTCCGGGCCCGCAACGCCTGCCTGCTGGCGGACAGTTTCGCCGCCGCGGGCTTTCTGCCGGTCATCGACGACGTCGTCGTACGCCGCGCCCACCTCGACTTCTACCGCACCACGCTCACCGCCGGACCGCTGCACCGCGTCGTACTGGCCCCGGGCGCGGCGAAGGCCCGGGAGCGCAATCTCGCCCGGGACAAGACGCTCACGACGGACTGGTCGTTCCTGGAGACGGCGATGCGCGAGGAACTCGCCGACGAGAAGATCTGGATCGACAGCGCGGACCTGACGGTGGCCGAAACGGTCGAGGCGATCCTGTCCGCCACCGGCCTGACGCCCACGGGGCCCTGACTCCCCGGGCGTTGTCAGACCCCCGCCGTACGGTGGAACCATCTATCCGCGCTGCTGGCTGCTGCGCTGCTGGATCGCCCCGCCCGGCTGCTCCCGGGCGGGGCGCACGTTCTTCTCAGGTCAGGAGACGTCACCGCGGACGCTGTCGCCGATGAGCCCGTCGGTGTACGTCACATACTTGGCGTCGAACGTGCCCTTGGCGGTGACGGTGCCGGTGGCGTTCTCGCCGGGGGAGAGCGTCATGGCGTCCAGCTGGTCTTCGTCGACGCCGAGTTCGACGGTGTGCTTGCTGCCGTCGGTGTCGGTGATGGTGACGTACAGCGGGTTGACCTCGATGTCGCTCTTGCTGTTGTTCGTGATGGTGACCTGGACGCTGGTGTAGTCGTCGCCCTGGGCGAGGACGCTCTTCTTGAACGCGACGGCCTTCGCGGTGACGGTCACGGGAGCCTTCTCGGCCGACTCCTCTTCCTCGGGCTCGTCCTTCTTCGCTTCCCCCTGGGTGGCCGACGGCTTCGTGGTCGACGATTCGTTGCCGTCGTCTCCACCACTGGCGGCCACGGCGATGATGGCGATGACAGCGATCAGGCCGACGATCCCGAGGCACCCGAAGCCGATGATCCTCCCGGTCTTCCTCTTCCGCGGCGGGGGCGGCGGCTGCTGGCCCCACCCGGGCTGCTGCGGCTGACCGGGCTGCGGCTGCTGGTACGTCATGTGTCCCCCTTGTGCGGTTCGTGGAGGCATGACCGTAGCGACCCGTAGGCAACGGGAGAGGCTGGTTGTCCGGTTGGTGACGGAGATGTGACCGAAAGGTGGAGGAAGTCTCGATTGCCCGTTCCGTGCTCGAACTGGGTGCCGGTTCGGGGAGTCCCGGTCGGCGTTCGGAGGCCGGGTCAGCCCGCCGACTCACCCGCGTGCGGGCTCAGCGCGCCCGACCAGACCAGGGCGAAGATCAGGATGCCGAGCAGGATCCGGTAGATGACGAACGGCATGAAGCTCTTGGTGGTGATGAACTTCATGAACCACGCGATGACCGCGTAGCCGACGAAGAAGGCCACCAGGGTCGCGAAGATCGTCGGGCCCCAGGAGACATGTCCCTCGCCCACGTCCTTCAGTTCGTACGCGCCCGAGGCGAGCACCGCGGGGATCGCCAGGAGGAACGAGTAGCGGGCGGCCGACTCGCGGGTGTAGCCCATCAGCAGGCCGCCGCTGATCGTCGCGCCCGAGCGGGAGACGCCGGGGATCAGTGCCATCGCCTGGCAGAACCCGTAGATCAGACCGTCCTTGACGCCCAGGTCCTTGAGCGTCTTGCGCTCCTTCACCACCCGGTGCTTGCCGCCTGTCTCGTCGCGCGCGGCCAGTCGGTCGGCGACGCCGAGCACGATGCCCATGACGATCAGTGTCGTCGCGATCAGCCGCAGATCGCGGAACGGGCCCTCGATCTGGTCCTTGAGGGTCAGGCCCAGCACGCCGATGGGGATCGAGCCGACGATGACCAGCCAGCCCATCTGGGCGTCGTGGTCGCTGCGCATCGCACGGTCCGTCAGGGAGCGGAACCAGGCGGACAGGATGCGCGCGATGTCCTTGCGGAAGTAGATGAGCACCGCCGTCTCGGTGCCGATCTGAGTGATCGCGGTGAACGCCGCCCCCGGGTCGTGCCAGCCGGCGAACGCGGCCGTCAGCCGTAGATGCGCGCTGGAGGAGATCGGCAGGAACTCGGTCAGTCCCTGAACAAGTCCCAGGACGAATGATTCGAACCAGCTCATGGGGCTTAGGCCATCCCGGAGGTGATCGTGCATCGGCCACGGGCGGCTGGGCCCGTCGGCTGCGTGCAAAGTGCGGAGTGCGGTCAAGGACATCGAGGTCGCGGGCAGCGTATCGCCTGAAAGTGAACGTCAGGCCGACTGCACCGGTCATCCACGTGCCGCCGTACGCTCAGTTGTTCGGCGTGTCCCGGCCCAGCCGATGGCGTCTGCGCCAGGCCACCAGCGCCCCGCCGAGACCGGACAGCACGATGAAGCCCATGGCGGCCAGGAACACCGGCGAGGTCGGCGACGCGGCCTCGCTGCCGGCTATCACGTACGCCGCCGTGTTCGGGATCGACCCCAGACCGGTCGCCAGCAGGAACGGCGGAGCGCCCATCCGGGAGGTCGCCGCACAGTAGTTGGCGGCGGCGAACGGCACACCGGGAAAGAGCCGCAGCGCCAGGACCGACCGGAAGCCGTGCCGACTCAGCACCCCGTCCGCCGCGGTGAGCAGCCTCCCGCGCAACAGGGTCCGCAACGCGTCCTGACCCAGCACGCGGCCCAGCATGAACGACACGCCCGCACCCAGCACCGTGCCCGCCAGCGCCGCCGCCAGGCCCGTCTGCGCGCCGAACAACGCGCCCGCGGCGATGTTGAGCAGCGGGCGCGGCACGAACGCCACCGTCAGCGCCCCGTACGCCAGACCGAAGAGCATCGCGGCCGTGCCGCCGGTCAGCCTGGCCGGCCACCCCGACTCCAGCAGCCGCTGTGGTTCGAACAGCAGCATCGTCGACGCGGCGCCCAGCAGGACCACGACGAGCAGAGAGAACCGGGACCACGGCGACAACAGAGCCCGGGAGAGGCGCAGGGCCGGACCGGAGGCGGGCCGGGCGGCGGGGACGGGGTCGAACATTCGGGGAGAGTAACCGAAAAGGATGTGTGATCGCCGTAATGTGCGTCGCGTGACCCCCGACGCCGACCCTGCCGCCGACGCGCCCGCCCCGCCGGTCAGCACCCTCGCCGACACCGTCCTGGAACGGCTCGTCGCCGCCTACGCTCCCGCCGCCGACCCCGTACGGGCCGAGGGCGCCGCCGCGTACATGAAGCACGTCGCACCCTTCCTCGGGATCCCCACCCCCGAGCGCCGGGCCCTGTCACGGACCGTGCTGGCGGGCACCGGGCGGCCGGACGAACGGGACTGCACGGCGATCGCGCTGCGCTGCTGGCGGCTGCCCGAGCGCGAGTACCACTACTTCGCCGTCGACTATCTGCGCCGCCACGCGGGCCGCTGCACCTCCGGCTTCCTGCCCGTCCTCCACCACCTGGTGACCACCGTCCCCTGGTGGGACACGGTCGACCTGCTCGCCGCGCACGTCGCGGGGCCCCTGGTCACCGCCGACCCGGCGCTCGCCCGGGAGATGGACCGGTGGATCGACGACCCCAGCCTCTGGGCCGCCAGGACCGCCCTGCTGCACCAGCTGCGCTACAAGGAAGCCACCGACACAGACCGGCTCTTCGGCTACTGCCTGCGCCGCGCGGACCACCCCGACTTCTTCATCCGCAAGGCGATCGGCTGGGCCCTGCGCGAATACGCCAAGACCGACCCCGCCGCCGTACGCGACTTCGTCGAGGGCGCCCGCACCCGGCTGTCGCCCCTCTCCGTGCGCGAGGCCCTCAAGAACCTCTGAGCCGCAGCGGAAAGGGCGGGGAAAACCATTCGACGCGGCCGTCGCGCCCGGCCATGATCAGGGGCATGTTCCGGTACGCCTTCCTCGCAGCGCCGTCCGCAGTCGCGGACGCGCCGAAGGCTGCCGTGAACGACACGGTCGCCGAGGCGCTCGCCCCGACCGCGGCAGCAGTTGCCGCAGCAGCAGTCGCATCGGCATTCGCCGTTGCCGCAGCGCCCATCGGCGGCGCCCGAAGCTGACCCTCCCCCGACAGTCCGGCGGACCCCGCAAGGGGAGGGTCGGCGGGGCTCCGGGGTCCATCTCTCTTCTCGGCTTCGAGTTCTCCGAAGGAAACAGCCATGTCCAAGACGGCTTACGTGCGCACCAAGCCGCACCTCAACATCGGCACCATGGGCCACGTCGACCACGGCAAGACCACCCTCACCGCCGCCATCACCAAGGTCCTCAGCGAGCGCGGCGGCAGCTCCACCTCCTACGTGTCCTTCGACCGGATCGACCGGGCCCCCGAGGAGGCCCAGCGCGGCATCACCATCAACATCGCGCACGTCGAGTACGAGACCGACACCCGCCACTACGCGCACGTCGACATGCCCGGACACGCCGACTACATCAAGAACATGGTCACCGGAGCGGCACAGCTCGACGGGGCGATCCTCGTCGTCTCCGCGCTCGACGGGATCATGCCGCAGACCGCCGAGCACGTCCTGCTGGCCCGTCAGGTGGGCGTCGACCACATCGTCGTCGCCCTCAACAAGGCCGACGCGGGCGACCCCGAGCTGACCGACCTGGTCGAGCTGGAGGTCCGCGAGCTGCTCTCCGCGCACGGGTACGGCGGCGACACCGTCCCCGTGGTCCGGGTCTCCGGGCTCAAGGCGCTGGAGGGCGACCCGCGGTGGACGGCGGCGATCGAAGGGCTGCTGGACGCCGTCGACACGTACGTACCGATGCCGGTGCGCTACACCGACGCCCCGTTCCTGCTGTCCGTCGAGAACGTCCTGACCATCACCGGCCGGGGCACCGTCGTCACCGGCGCCGTCGAGCGCGGCACCGTCCGCGTCGGCGACCGGGTCCAGGTGCTGGGCGCGGACGTCGAGACGGTCGTCACCGGCCTGGAGACCTTCGGCAAGCCGATGGAGTCTGCCGAGGCCGGGGACAACGTGGCGCTGCTGCTGCGCGGGGTGGAGCGCGACCGGGTCCGCCGCGGCCATGTCGTGGCCGCGCCCGGCAGCGTCACGCCCAGCCGCCGGTTCACCGCGCAGGTGTACGTGCTGTCGGCGAAGGAGGGCGGCCGAACCACCCCGGTCGCCACCGGCTACCGGCCGCAGTTCTACATCCGTACGGCGGACGTCGTCGGCGACGTCGACCTCGGCGAGGCGGCGGTCGCGCGCCCCGGCGACACGGTCACCATGACCGTGGAGCTGGGCCGTGACGTGCCGCTGGAGTCCGGCCTCGGCTTCGCGATCCGCGAGGGCGGCCGCACGGTCGGCGCGGGAACGGTCACCGAGCTGCTCTGAGACCGCCCGCTGCCCGCCACCCCTCGGTTCGGGGGTGGCGGGCAGCGGCGGTGACAATGGAGAGGTGAACGAGCCGATACCCGTCATCCGCGACGTCGACTGCGGCACCGCCCGGCTGCTGCCCGACGTGGACCGCGACCGGGCCTGGCTGCTCACGGTCGACGACGCGCCCCAGTCCTATGTCGACCTCGACGACCCGACCCACCTGGAGTTCGAGTACGTGAGGCGGCTCGCCCACGTCGTGGACGGAGCGGCCGAGCCGGGCACGCCGCTGGACGTCCTGCATCTGGGCGGTGGCGCGCTGACCCTGCCCCGCTATGTGGCCGCGACGCGCCCCGGCTCGCGGCAGGACGTCGTCGACGCCGACCGGGGGCTGCTGGGGCTGGTCCGGGAGCATCTGCCGCTGCCCGACGGGAGCGGCATCACCCTGCACGCCGCCGACGCCCGGGCACGGCTGGAAGCGGCGGCCCCCGCCTCCGCCGACCTCCTGATCGCGGACGTCTTCGGCGGCTCCCGGGTTCCGGCGCACCTCACGTCAGTCGAGTACGCGCGGGCGGCCGGACGGGCCCTGCGCGCAAACGGGATCTACGCGGCCAACCTGGCCGACAGTGCGCCCTTCGTTTTCCTCAGGTCCCAACTGGCGAACTTCGCCGCCGTCTTCCCGATGCTGGCGCTGGTCGGGGAACCCGCCGTGCTGCGCGGGCGGCGCTTCGGCAACGTCCTGCTGCTCGCCTCGTACACGCCCGTCGACGTGGACCCGCTCGTCCGCCGCTGCGCCGCGGACGCCTTCCCCGCGCGGGTCACCCACGGTGCCGCGCTGACCCGGTTCATCGACGGGGCCCGCCCGGTGGCGGACGCGGACGCGGTCGCCTCGCCCGAACCGCCCGCCGGGGCCTTCAGCGTCGGCTGAGGCTCCCGGCGGGCGGGGCGGGGCGGCAGGGTGGTGCGGGAACGCTCTGCGCGGTGCGGGTGTCAGCCCGTGGGCTCACCCGCGAGGCGGACCGTGCTCAGGATCTGCTGGATGGTCGTGTCCGGAAGCTCGTCCTTGACGCCGGTGGCGGCGTAGAGGACCCAGGTCGAGAAGTCGCCCTTGGAGTTCTTGAAGGAGAACGCGATCGACTTCCCGTCGCTGTCGCACTTCTCCTTGTTGGCCAGCTCCAGGGCAGTGGCCTGCGCGACGCTGCCGGAGAGACCCGACTTCGTGGTGAAGGGCTTGGCCTTGCCGATCTTGACCTTGGACTTCGGGTCCAGCTGGGAGTAGGCGGCCCACACCCAGTTGGCGGCCTCGTTCCGCGCGGCCTCGTCGGTGTTCTTGGCGCCCTGGGCGCCCTTCGTCCCGACGCCGGCGAGCCCGGTGTCCTCCTCGCGGCCGTCCCCGTCGGAGTCGTCGAGGCACCACTTGCTCTTGTAGTAGGCGGGTGCGGAGAAGCCGGCGACCGGCGACCCGTCCTCCTTCTTGGCGTCCTCGAAGCCGGCGAACGTTCCCGAACTGGCGACCTCCCAGTCACCGGGAACGTCGAACTGCGTGCCCCACTTGGGGTTGGTGACGACCTTCCAGCCCGGAATGAGTGGCTTGGGGTCGCCCTCGGAGCCCCGCGGGTTCTCCGCGGGCGGCGCGGAGCCGGTGGCCGTCTCGCTGGGCTTGGCACTCGGCGACGCGGACTTCCCGCCCCCGGCGACGTTCTTGCCGTCGTCGTCGTCCTTGCCGAGCACGAGGAATCCGGTGACGCCCGCCGCGATCACGACGGCCAGCGCCGCGACGATCGCCACGATCGTCGTCTTCTTCTTGTCGTCGCCGGGCGTCGGCCCGCCGGGCGGACCCGGGACGGCGTACTGCGGCACCGTCGGCTGCTGGTAGGGATTGGGCTGCTGGTAGCCCGGCTGACCGCCGGGCGCGCCCTGCGGGTACCCGTAGCCCGGCTCAGCGGGCTGCCCCGGCTGGCCCTGCGGCGGATATCCCGGTTGCTGATAGGGATTCGGCTGCTGGTACCCCGGCTGCTGGTACGGGTTCTGGTTCTGGTCCTGCGGGTTCTGCTCGCCCCCGGGCGGCTGCGTTCCTGGCCACATGGCCAGTAACCATAGATGGGCCGTGCGCCCACTTCTACGCCCGCCCTGTACCGGAGCCGTCACAAGGGGATGGCCAAACGGTTCTACTGGTGAGTAACCTTCGGGTATGAGCGCTGAACAGATGACCGTGGGCGAGATGCTCGTCGCTACGGTTCCGATGGCCCGGACCCTCAACCTCGAATTCCTGGAGACCACCCCGGAGCGGGCCGTGGTCCGGCTGCCCGACCAGGCGGACTACCACAACCACGTCGGCGGACCCCACGCCGGAGCGATGTTCACGCTTGCCGAGTCCGCCAGCGGCGCGATCGTCATCGCCGCCTTCGGCGACCAGATGTCGCGGGCCGTGCCGCTCGCAGTGAAGGCCGAGATCGGCTACAAGAAGCTCGCCATGGGCGAGGTCACCGCCACCGCGACCCTCGGCCGCCCGATCGCCGACGTGGTCGCCGAGCTGGACGCCGGACAGCGGCCGGAATTCCCCGTCGCCATCGAGATCACGCGCGCCGACGGCGCGGTCACCGGCGAGATGACCGTCGTGTGGACCCTGCGCCCCAACGGCTGACCACCGCCGTACGCACGCGAGACGCCGTACGCACATGAGACCGGGCCGCCGCCCCTCCGGATGCGGGAGGGGCGGCGGCCCGGGTGCCTTCCGGCGGTCCGGGGCCGGGCGTCAGCCGCCGTGCGCCTCGCGGTGCGCCTTCGCCAGCTCCACGTACCCCGCCGCGTTGAAGCGGATGCTCTTCAGCTCCTCGGCGGTCAGCGGCCGCTTCACCTTCGCGGGCACCCCCGCCACGAGCGAGCCCGGCGGCACCTGCATCCCCTGCGGGACCAGCGCCTGCGCCGCGACCAGCGAACCCGCGCCGATGTGCGCGCCGTTGAGCACCGTGGCGCCCATCCCGACCAGCACGTCGTCCTCGATCACACAGCCGTGCAGCACCGCGTTGTGGCCGACCGAGACCCGCGCGCCCACGGTGAGCGGGAACCCGGGGTCGGTGTGCACGCTGCAGTTGTCCTGGATGTTGCTGTCCGGGCCGAGCGTGATGGGACCGCAGTCGGCGCGCAGCACGGCCTGGTACCAGACGCTGGAGCCCGGGGCGAGCGTCACCTCACCGATCACCACGGAGGTCGGGGCCAGATAGGCGTCCACGTCGATGTCCGGCTCCTTGCCGCCCATGCCCGTGATCAACGCCTGCTCCGCCATCGCCTGCTCCTTCGCGCCGGTGTGGTGCTTCTGGGCCCTCTCCACCGGATCAGGCCGACTCCCACGGTAGGCGACGGGCCCCGGCGGGCGCCGCGCAGTGGGGTGAACATCACAGGTCACCGCGGGGATCGCCCACCGAGCCGCCGACTACCGTGAGCGCGTGCCGAAGAACCGAAACACGTTCTCCTTCCTCGCCCGCTGGCCGCGCCGCGCCGCCTCCCGCGCGGTCCACCTCGGCTGGGCCTGGGCGCAGCGGGCGGGCGCGGTCACCGCCGAGCACCCCGGGCGGCTGCGGTTCGGCGCGATCGGCGCGGGCACCCGGCTCGCCTTCCCGCAGGGCACCGTGTTCGGGGAGCCGTGGATCGAGCTGGGCGCGCACTGCATCATCGGCGAGCAGGTCACCCTCACCGCCGGGATGATGCCGGACCTGGACCTGGGCCCCGACCCGATCCTCACTCTGGGCGACGGGGTGGTGCTGGGGCGCGGCAGCCATGTGATCGCCGACACGACGGTGACCATCGGCTCGGACACGTACTGCGGTCCGTACGTCTACATCACCTCGACCAACCACAGCTACGACGACCCGCACGAGCCCGTGGGCAAGCAGTGGCCCCGGATGGAAACCGTGGCGATCGGCCCCGGCTGCTGGATCGGCACCGGCGCGGTGATCCTGCCCGGGGCGCGGCTCGGCCGGAACGTGGTCGTCGCGGCGGGCGCCGTCGTGCGGGGCGAGGTCCCGGACCACGCGGTGGTCGCCGGAGCCCCCGCCCGCGTCGTGCGCAGCTGGGACCCGCAGAAGGGCTGGCAGCCGCCCCTGCGTACGCCCGCCCCCGTCCCGATCCCGAAGGGCGTCACGCCCGAGCAGTTGCTGGCCCTCGCCGAGCTGGACGAGGTGCGGGAAACCCCGTAGGCCCCGGTGGGGCGGCGGTAGGGCCCGGTTGACGGGGGAGTGCGGCGGGAGAGTGCACCGTACGGCAGTCGGCAGTGCAATATTCTTGACCGCGTTCTCGACCATCCACCGCAGGGACGGTACGTGTCCGACCTCGACCAGCTCACCCAGTCGCTGGCCCGCAACCTCAAGCGCTGGCGGGGCGAGCGCGGCTTCACCCTCGACGCCCTCGCGGCCCGCTCCGGAGTCAGCCGCGGGATGATCATCCAGATCGAGCAGGCGCGGACGAACCCGAGCGTCGGCACCACGGTCAAGCTGGCCGACGCGCTCGGCGTCGCCATCACCACCCTCCTCGACCACGAGCAGGGGCCCCAGGTCCGGCTGGTCCCGGAGAGCCGGGCCGTCCGCATGTGGTCCACGGAGGCGGGCAGCTCCACCACGCTGCTCGTCGGAGCGGAGGCCCGCGGCCCGCTCGAACTGTGGACCTGCCGGCTGATGCCCGGCGAGGGCACCATGTCCGACCCGCACCCCGAGGGCACCGTCGAACTGCTCCACATCACCGAGGGCGAACTGACCCTCCTCGTCGACGGTCTCGCCCATGCCGTCCCCGCCGGCACCTCCGCCACCTTCGAGGCGCACGTCCCGCACGGCTACCGCAACGAGGGCGGCGAACCGGTGGTCTTCACCATGGCCGTCGCCATCCCGCCCGTCCGCTGAGACGCCCGGCCGGTCCCGCCCCCGCCGCTGCTAGCGTGAGCGCCATGCGCGCACCCATCGGCACCTTCGAGGACGCCGCTCCCGCCGCGGACCGGCTCGACCTGCTCCCCGCCCCCGTCGTCGCGGCGCTGACCGCGGGCTGGGGCGAGTTCACCGCCGAGCAGTTCGTCCACGTCGACAGCGACCCGGCCGTCGCCGACACCGCCGTATTCGCCGAGCACCACGGCGTCGAACTCCTCGACACCTCGGCCAACTGCGTCGTCGTGGCGGGCAAGCGCGGCCAGGACGTCACCCTCGCCGCCTGCGTGGTGCTCTCCCGCACCCGGGTCGACGTCAACGGCGCGGTCCGCAAGCACCTCGGCGCCCGCAAGGCCTCCTTCGCCCCGATGGACACGGCGGTCGGCGAGAGCGGCATGGAGTACGGCGGCATCACCCCGATCGGCCTGCCCACCGCCTGGCCCCTCCTGCTGGACCCCGCCGTCGTGGACGAGGAATGGGTCCTGATCGGCAGCGGCAGCCGACGCGGCAAGCTCATCGTCCCCGGCAAGGCGCTCGCCGCCCTCCCGGGCGCGGTGATCGTCGAGGGCCTCGGCGTCTGACGCCTCCCCTCTGAACGCCCCGGGCGGCCGGGTCAACTCCCGGCTCTCCGGTGCTCCGTGAGCCAGGCCGTGGCGAAGTCGACGGCCGACCGCAGCCGGACGAGCCGGCACCGCGCGGCGCCCACGCGCCCCGCCCGTACGTCACCCTCGGCGGCGGCCTCCTCGAACGCCGCGCCCAGGGCGGCGAAGTCCCCGTCGTCCAGGGCGACATCCTCGTACTCCCACCACCGGCGCACCCCCCGCGACGCCACCACACAGCGGTAGCTCCGGCGCGGCGGGCCCGGCATCCGGTACTCGCCCAGGTGGAACGCCGTGCAGGTGGCGTAGCCGGTGCCGAGCAGCAGGATCCGGGCATCCGCCTCGTACAGCCGGGCCAGCGGCGAGTCCTCCCCGAGGTGGCAGTCGGGGCGGTGCCCGGCGAGCAGCCGCGCACTGCCGGGGCCGAGCGCGGCGAACGAGGTCTGCGGATGCGCGCTGCGCCCGGCCCCCGCCGTCGTCCGTACGGTCTCGGCCAGCGCGCCCATCGACGGCGCGGGCGTCACCGCCGGGTCGTACGCCGGCATCGCGGCGCGCACGGCGTCCACGGCCCCGGCGTCCAGGCCCCGCACCCGCTCGCGGTAGTGCGGGGAGGTGTCGGAGTTCTCCGGGGTGAAGGCGGGGACCACCACCGTCCCCGAAGGCCCGACGGCCCGGCGCACCGCGTCCAGCACCCCCCGCGCCCCGCCCGCCACCGGCCCCAGCGACCGCAGCGAGGCGTGCACCAGGAGCACATCACCGGGCCCTACGCCGAGCGCGGTCAGCGCGGCCGTCGCTCGGGCCCTGTCGGTCACGTCGAGTACGTCCTTCACGGCGGGGATTCTGCCCACCCCGCGGCGCCCCGCACACCCGGGCAGCTCAGGCGCGTGTGCCGAGCCGCGGAATCTCGATGGCGGGGCACCGGTCCATCACCATGTCCAGGCCCTGCGCGCGCGTCCGCCCGTAGGCGTCCGGGTCCACGACGCCGAGCTGGAACCACACCGCCTTCGCACCCACGGCCACCGCCTCGTCCGCGACGGCGCCCGCCAGCTCGCTGTTGACGAACACGTCCACCACATCGACCGGGAAGGGGATGTCCGCGAGCGAGGCGTACCCCTGCTCCCCGTGCACCGTCTCGGCCTTCGGGTGCACCGGCACCACTCGCTTGCCGAACCGCTGGAGGACCTCCGCCACTCCGTAGGCCGCCCGGGAGGAGTTGTTCGACAGGCCGACCACCGCCCAGGTGTCGCCCGTGTCCTCAAGAATCCGCCGGATCGTCGCGTCGTCCGCGTACGCGTCCACCGTGCTGCCGCCGTCTGCGTTGCCGTCTGCGTTCATGCCGGGACAACCCCGGCCCCCACCTCCCCATTCCCGCCGGGACCCGCCCTCGTGGCGGCGCATAGGGTGGACGGATGCAGGAGCAGTACCGGACCGTCGCCCGCGCGGGTGTGCACGAGAGCGAGATCAACCGATCCCGTTTCCTCTGCTCGCTCGCCCCCGCCGCCACCGAGGAGGACGCGCAGGACTTCGTCGCCCGCGTCCGCAAGGAGCACCCGACCGCCTCCCACAACTGCTTCGCGTACGTGATCGGCGCCGACGCCTCCGTACAGAAGGCGAGCGACGACGGCGAACCCGGCGGTACCGCGGGCGTCCCCATGCTCCAGATGCTGATGCGGCGGGAGATGCGGTACGTCGTGGCGGTCGTCACCCGCTACTACGGCGGGGTCAAACTCGGGGCGGGCGGACTGATCCGGGCGTACGGGGGAGTGGTCGGCGAAGCCCTCGACGCGCTCGGCACCCTCACCAGGCAGCGCTTCCGGCTCGCCACGATCCGGGTCGACCACCAGCGGGCCGGAAAGCTGGAGAACGACCTGCGGGCCACCGGGCGGGACGTCCGCGAGGTGAGGTACGCCGAGGCCGTCACCATCGGGATCGGGCTGCCGGACGGCGATGTCGAGGCGTTCACCGCCTGGCTGGCCGACACGACCGCGGGGACCGCGACCCTGGAGCTGGGCGGCGAGGCGTACGGGGACGCGACCGCGTGAACCGCGTGAATCTCGTGAGGTGAGGGCAATCCCACGGGGGCCAAAATCATGATCGATGCGGGTTCGGCGGCCCGGCGGCGTTAGCGTGGTCGGTGCCGAGCGGGATCACGGGCCGCCGGTGCGCGGCCCACGGGGTGGAGGACGACGACGATGCAGGCCGGAACCGGCGGAGTGATGGCGTGAGGCTCCTGCACACCTCGGACTGGCACCTGGGCCGGTCCTTCCACCGCGTCTCCCTGCTGGACGCCCAGGCCGCCTACCTCGACCATCTCGTGGCGACCGTCGAGGAGCGCGAGGTGGAGGCCGTTCTCGTCGCGGGCGACGTCTACGACCGGGCCGTACCGCCGCTCACCGCCGTCGAGCTGTTCGACCGGGCGCTGCACCGGCTCGCCGCCGCCGGCGTCCCCACCGTCATGATCTCCGGCAACCACGACTCGGCCCGCCGGCTCGGCGTCGGCGCCGGGCTCTTCGAACGCGCCGGGATCCATCTGCGGACCGCCCCCGAGGGCTGCGCAACGCCCGTCGTCCTGTCCGACGACCACGGCGACGTGGCGTTCTACGGGCTGCCCTACCTGGAACCGGCCCTGGTCAAGGACGCCCTGGGTGCGGGCAAGGCCGGTCACGAGGCGGTGCTCACCGCCGCCATGGACCGGGTCCGCGCCGACCTCGCCACCCGCCCCGCCGGAACCCGCTCCGTCGTCCTCGCGCACGCCTTCGTGGCGGGCGGGGAGCCCAGTGACAGCGAACGCGACATCACCGTCGGCGGGGTCGCCGCCGTCCCCGCCGGGGTCTTCGACGGCGTCGACTACGCGGCCCTCGGCCATCTCCACGGCTCCCAGCGGGTCACGGACCGCGTCCGCTACTCCGGATCCCCGCTCGCCTACTCCTTCTCCGAGGCCGACCACCGCAAGACCATGTGGCTCATCGACCTCGACGCCGACGGGGGCATCGCCGCCGAGGAACGGATCGACTGCCCCGTGGAGCGGCCCCTGGCCCGGCTCCGCGGCCGCCTCGACAGCCTCCTGGAGGACCCCGCCCTGGACCGCCACGAGCACGCCTGGGTCGAGGCCACCCTCACCGACCCGGTACGCCCCGCCGACCCCATGGCCCGCCTCGCCCGGCGCTTCCCGCACACCCTCAGCCTCGTCTTCGACCCCGAGCGGCCGCCGGACGACCCGGGGGGCTCCTACGCCCAGCGCCTCAAGGGCCGCGACGACCACCAGATCGCCGAGGACTTCGTCGCCCACGTGCGCGGCGGCAGCGGCCCCAGTGACCTCGAACGCACCGTGCTGCGCGCCGCGTTCGACGATGTCCGGGTGGACGAGTCCGTGCGCGAGGTGTCCCGGTGAGACTGCACCGCCTGAGCATCACCGCCTTCGGCCCGTTCGGCGCCACCCAGGAAGTCGACTTCGACGCCCTGTCCTCCGCCGGACTCTTCCTGCTCCACGGCCCCACCGGTGCGGGCAAGACCTCCGTCCTGGACGCCGTCTGCTTCGCCCTGTACGGGGCCGTCCCCGGCGCCCGGCAGAGCCCCGGGGCTTCCCTGCGCAGCGACCACGCGCCCGTGGACCTGCCCACCGCGGTCCAGCTGGAGCTGACCGTCGGCGGCCGCCGTCTCGAAGTCACCCGCAGCCCCGCCCAGCCCCGCCCCAAGAAGCGGGGCGACGGCTTCACGATGGAGAAGGCCCAGAGCAGGCTGCGCGGTTACGACCCCGAACGGGGCTGGCACGCCCTCAGCAAGTCGCACCAGGAGATCGGCGAGGAGCTGACCCGGCTCATCGGCATGAGCCGGGACCAGTTCTGCCAGGTGGTGCTGTTGCCGCAGGGCGACTTCGCCCGCTTCCTGCGCTCGGACGCCGAGGCCCGCGGCAAACTCCTCGGCCGGCTCTTCGACACCCGCCGCTTCGCCGCCGTCGAGGAACGCCTCGCCGAACTGCGCCGGGGCGCCGAGGCCAAGGTCACCGCCGCCGACGAACGGATCCTCGCGCTCGCCCAGCGCATCGCCCAGGCGGCCGGACCCGCCGGGGCCGAGGCCACCCCGATCGCCGCCCGGCCGGGTGAACCGGGCCTTGCCGAAGCGGTGTTGGAGTGGGCCGCGATCGCCCGGTCCACGGCAGGCGAACGGCTCGACATCGCCCACCGCGTCGTCGCCTGGGCCGAGGACCGGCAGCGCGGGGCCCGCCAGGCCCTGGACGCCGTACGGGAACTCGCCCGCCTCCAGCAGCGGTACGAGGAGACCCGTCGGCGCTCCGCCGCGCTGGAGGAGCGACGGCCGGAACACGACCGCTGCCAGGAGGAGTTGGAGCGCGCCCGCAAGGCGGACCGGGTCGCGCCGGCGCTGGAGCTGCGCGAGGAGGCGGAGCGGGCGTACCGGGCCGCGAGCGACGGACTCGGCCGGGCGAGGGCGCAGTTGCCGCCCGACCTCGCGGACGCGGGACCCGACCGACTCGCCGAGCTGGAGCGCCGGTTCCGGCAGGAGCTGGGCGGCCTGGAGTCCGCCCGCCGGGCCGAGGCGCGCAGTACCGAGATCGACGAGGAGCGGGACCGGCTGGAGCGCGAGGCCCGGGCCGACGACGCGACTGTCCGGGACACGGAGGTCTGGCTCGCGGGCTGGGACACCGTCCACACCCGGCTCCGGGAGTCCATCGCGACCGCGCAGGAGGCCGCGACCCGCGCCGAACAGCTCGCCGGACTTCTCGCCCCGGCCCGCCGCCGACTGGAGGCCGCCCGCCGTCGTGACACGCTGGCCGCCGAGGTACGGACCGCCCGAGAGGAGCTGGCCGGGGCCCGCGAGCGCGCCCTCGCCGCCCACGAGACCTGGCTCGGGCTGCGCGAGCGGCGGCTGCGGGACATCGCCGCGGAGCTGGCCGCCGGACTCGTCGACGGGGCGCCCTGCACCGTCTGCGGCTCCGCCGAGCACCCGGCCCCCGCCACCGAGGGCGACGGCCATGTCGACCGGGCCACCGAGGAGGCCGCCCTCGCCGCCCACCGCAGCGCGGAGCAGACCCGTACCCGCGCGGAGCAGGCCCTCGGGCTCGTCCGTGAACGCCACGCCACCGCGGACGCGGAGGCGCGCGAAGCGGATTCCGGTGACCTGCCGGCCCCGGCGGCTGCCCTGGACGCGAGCGGCGACGACGAGGGGGCGGTGGCGGGCCCCGGCCCGTCCGTCGGTGAACTCGGCGACACCGTCGACCGGTTGACCGTCGAGCATGCCGAGGCGCACCGGCTCGCCGCCGGGACGCACGCCGCGCGCGAGGCCCTCGACGTGGCCGAGCGCGAGCACGCCGGCCGCCTCGAACTCCGGCAGGAGGCCGACCGCCGGGCCGCCGCCCGTACCTCCCGGCGTGAGGCGCTCGACCGCGAGCAGGCCGCGCTGCACGACGAACTCACGGCCGTGCGGGGTGAGTCCGGGTCCGTCAGCGCCTACGCGGACCGCCTGACCCGCCGGGTGGAGCTGCTGGCGGAGGCCGCCGAGGCCGTACGCACCGAACAGGACGCGGCCCAGCGGCGCAAGGAGGCCGACGACCGGCTCTCCGACGCGGCGTTCCGGGCCGGCTTCGACACCCCGGAGGCCGCCGCCGCGACGCTCCTCGACGCCGCGGCCCAACGCGACCTCCAGCACCGTATCGACGCCTGGCAGGCCGAGGCCGCCGCAGTGGCGGACCGCCGCGGCGAACGCGACGCCCGCGAGGCCGCCGAACAGCCCGTCGCCCAACCGTCAGCGGCGCAGGGCGAGTTCGAGACGGCGGAATGGCTGCTGCGCGAGGCGTCGTCCGCGCTCGCCGCCGCCGACGAGCGCTGCGGCGAGCTGGCCCGGCTCTCCCGGCAGGCCGCCGAGGAGATCCGGCGGCTGGGCCCGGTACGCCAGGAATACGAGCGGATCGCCCGGCTCGCGGGTCTGGCGGCGGGCACCTCCGCCGACAACGAACGCAAGATGCGCCTGGAGGCGTACGTCCTGGCCGCCCGCCTCGAACAGGTGGCGGCCGCCGCCACCGCACGGCTTCAGCGCATGTCCTCGGGCCGCTACACGCTGGTCCACTCCGACGCGCGAACCGGCGGCCGCCGGGCGGGACTGGGACTGCATGTGGTCGACGCCTGGACCGGCAGCGAACGCGACACCGCGACCCTGTCCGGCGGGGAGACGTTCTTCGCCTCGCTGGCCCTCGCGCTGGGCCTGGCCGACGTCGTGACCGAGGAGGCCGGTGGCGTACGCCTGGACACCCTCTTCATCGACGAGGGGTTCGGCAGCCTGGACGACCAGACGCTGGACGAGGTGCTCGACGTGCTGGACTCCCTGCGGGAGCGGGACCGCAGCGTGGGCATCGTCAGCCATGTGGCCGACCTCCGCCGCCGGATCCCCGCCCGGCTCGAAGTGGTGAAGGAGCGGCAGGGGTCATCGGTCCGCCACCGCCTGTGACGTCGCCCGGCCTTCCCCGCCTGTGCCACCAGCGTCAGCGGCCGATCGCGCGGCGGGGGAGCGGTGAGGAGTACACGATGCTCGTGGTGACCGAGCCCAGCGCCCCGATCCGCCCGGTGGTCTCCTCCAGATGCTTCATCGAGCGGGCCGTGACCTTGAGGACGAAGCAGTCGTCGCCGGTGACGTGGTGGGCCTCGATGATCTCCGGCGTGGTCTCCAGCAGGTCGTGGAAGGGCTTGTAGTTGTTTCCACGTCAAGGAGATGCTCGGCGGGTTCGAGTACTGGGTGCGCGAGGGGTTCGCCTACGAGACCTGGGAGGGCGGCGAGCGGCGCGCGGCCGATCCGCTGACCGCTCCGGTCGACGCGGCCGACTGCGGCTGCTGAGCCCCGAACGGGTCCGGGTGGAGGCCACCCGGAGGCCCGGCGGGTTTCAGTGCGCTCCGGCGGCGAGGGCGACGAACAGGTCACCCGTCCCCGCCCCGGCGGGAGCTCCGCTGACCTGGCCGTCGCCGACCTCCACCACCCGCCACACCCCGTCCTCGCGCAGCGCCAGGTCGGTGGTGACCCAGCGCAGCCCGAGACGGCCCACCGCCTCGCGCACGGCGTGGAGTTCGGGAACAGGGAGCCGGTCGGGGGTGTCGGGGTGGGCGGTGACGAGCACCGCCTCCCCGTCCACCCACCACACCCGCGCCTCGCCGCCCGCGACGAACGGCTCGAAGGCCCGCAGCACCAGACCGCCCGCGAGGAAGTCGCCCTGCAGTTCGACGAACCTGCCCACCACGGCAGCCAGTTGCCTCCGGTCCGCGAGCTCCGGCACGTAACAGGCCTCGTCCCACTCGTGCTTGCGGGACTTCACGAAGTCCTTCACGATGCCGGGACCCGGCCCCAGCGGCGCCGCGAGCCCGGCCAGCTCGTCGACGGTGGGCGGCGGAGCCCCCGGAACCGTGGCGCACCAGACGCTGCGGGGCGTCAGCCCGTCGAACTCCTCGTACCAGCCGGGGAGTTCATGCGCCCGCCGGTAGCCGGCGGCGCCGGTGAGCAGGGTGCAGCCCCGCGCACCGAGTGCCGTCTCCAGCTCCGCGTACCGGGCGGAGGGGATCATCCAGCCGCGGTACCAGTACGGTCCGGAGTCCCGCGCGACCCGGGCCGTCGCCCCGGCCGCGTCCCCGGCGAGCAGCGCGTCATGATCGAGCAGGGCGATCCGCCCGCCCGCCGCCCGCGCCGCCGCGACGTCCTCGGCGAACTGCGGATCGGGCCGCGAGACCCTCAACGGGTCGGCGCAGAAAAGGAATCCGCTGCGCTCGGTCATGACAGGCCTCCTTCTTCCACCTGAGGGGACTCCGGACCGTACGTACCGCCGGCCCGGTCAGAGGCGCGACAGCTCGTCCACCAGGTCGTCCAGACCCAGCGACCCCTGCGAGAGCGCCGCCATGTGCCACGCCTTCAGGTCGAACGCGTCGCCGTGCGCGGCGCGCGCGTTCTCCCGGCCGAGCAGCCAGGCGCGCTCGCCGAGCTTGTAGCCGATGGCCTGGCCGGGCATCGACAGGTAGCGGGTCAGCTCGCTCTCCACGAAGTCGGCGGGGCGGCCGCTGTGGTTGCCGAAGAACTCCTGGGCCAGATCGGGGGTCCAGCGCTCGCCCGGGTGGAAGGGGGAGTCCGCCGGGATCTCCAGCTCCAGGTGCATGCCGATGTCGACGATCACCCGGCAGGCGCGCATCATCTGGGCGTCCAGGTAGCCGAGCCGCCGTTCCGGGTCGGGCAGGAAGCCCAGCTCGTCCATCAGCCGCTCCGCGTACAGCGCCCAGCCCTCGGCGTTCGCGCTGACCATGCCGACCGAGGCCTGGTAGCGGGAGAGCGTGTCGGCGACGTGCGTCCACTGCGCGAGCTGCAGATGGTGGCCGGGAACGCCCTCGTGGTACCAGGTGGAGACCAGGTCGTACACCGGGAAACGGGTCTCGCCCATGGTGGGCAGCCAGGTGCGCCCGGGGCGGGAGAAGTCCTCGGAGGGGCTGGTGTAGTACGGTGCGGCGGCCCCGCCGGGCGGGGCGATCCGGGACTCCACCTTCCGTACCCGCTCGGCCAGGTCGAAGTGCGTGCCGTCCAGCGCCTCGATCGCCTCGTCCATCAGGCCCTGGAGCCACTCGCGGACCTCGTCCACCCCTTCGATGTGCTTGCCGTGCACATCGAGGTGGGCGAGCGCCTCCCAGGGACCGGAGCCGGGCAGCACCTTCTCGGCCTCGGTCCTCATCTCCGCGAGCAGCCGGTGGTATTCCGACCAGCCGTACGCGTACGCCTCGTCGAGATCCAGGTCGGTGCCGTTGTACAGCCGCGACCAGCGGGCGTAGCGCTCCCGGCCGACCGGGTCGGGGGCGCCCTCGATGGCCGGGGCGTACACGTCGCGCATCCAGTCCCGCAGCGCGAGCACCGAGGCCGCGGCCTGCCCGGCCGCCTCGTCCAGCTCCGCCCGCAGGGACGCGGGTCCCGGCGCGACGAACTCGGCGAAGAACCCCTCGCCCTGGCCTTCCCCGCCCCACTCCGTGAGCTGGCCGACGAAGGTGGCGGTCGCGCGCGGGCCGCCGTACAGCTTGCGCTCCAGACCGAGCGCGAGGGAGGCGCGGTACCCCTCGTACGCGGCGGGCACCGCGCGCAGGCGCTCCACGACCGCCGCCCAGTCCTCGTCCGTCGCGGTCGGCGTGAGGGTGAAGACCTCGGTGATGCTGTGGGCGGGCGACGACAGGTTGGAGACGGCCCGCAGGCCCTCCTCGGCGTCGTGCACGGCGAGTTCCGCCGTCAGCCGCTCCCGCAGGAGCCGTCCGCAGCGCCGCTCGGCATCGCTGTCCGCACCGGGCAGCTGCTCGGCGGCGTCCAGCTTCCGCAGTGTTGCGCGGAGGAGGTCGGCGGACACCGCCTGGCCGGCCGGTGAGAAGTCGGGCAGCCGGCGCGAGCTTTCGGGCACACCCAGATAGGTGCCCGTGATGGGGTCGAGTTCGATGAGTGCGTCGACGTAGGCGTCGGCGACCTGACGGGGCAGCGCGCTGCTCGAAGTGTCTGACATGCGGACATCCTCGTACGGCGGCGGCCGTTCCGTCATCACCGGGGGCCGCCCGGTGTCCGAACCCGGCCGGTCAGTTCGCGGCGGGCGGCAGCAGCGGACCGCACTCCCACTGCTGGAAGATCAGCCGGGTGTCCACCCGGGCCACCTCCCGGCGCGAGGTGAACTCGTCCAGGACCAGCCGCTGCAGATCCGCCGCGTCGGCCACCGCCACCTGCACCAGATAGTCGTCGGGGCCGGTGAGGTGGAACAGCGCACGTGACTCCGGCAGCGACCTGATCCGGTCGACGAACGGCCCGATCAACTCCCGGCGGTGCGGTCTGACCTGCACCAGCAGCAGCGCCTGGAGCCCCCGGCCGAGCTTCGCAGGATCGAGGCGCAGCTGGTCCCCGAGGATCACCCCGCTGCGGCGCAGCCGGGCCACCCGGTCCAGACAGGTCGAAGCGGCCACGCCGACCTCGGCCGCCAGCTCGCGGTACGTGGTCCGCGCATCGTTCTGCAGCAGCCGCAGAATCTGCAGATCCACCGGATCGAGAGCGACGGAATCGGACATGTGGCGAACGTAGCACGGGGAAGGGCCGCTACGAACCGGTAACTGTTCAGAGTGACGCCATGGACAACGAAGTCTCGATGACGCCCCCTGCTCCCACCCCGTCCAGGGCTCTCGCCACCGAAGCCGTGCACGCCGGACGCGACGACCTCGCCTCCCTCGGCGTGCACGCCCCGCCGATCGACCTGTCCACCACCTACCCCTCCTACGACTCGCGCGACGAGGCGATGCGCATCGACGCCTTCGCCACCACCGGCTCCCTCCCCGACGGGCCGCCGGTCTACGCCCGGCTCGACAACCCCACCACGGGCCGCTTCGAGACGGCGCTCGCCCGGCTGGAGGGGACCGACAGCGCGGTCGCCTTCGCCAGCGGAATGGCCGCGCTCACCGCGGTCCTGCTCGCCCGCGCGAGCCAGGGGCTGCGCCATGTCGTCGCGGTCCGCCCGCTCTACGGTTGCAGCGACCATCTGCTCGGCGCCGGACTGCTGGGCACCGAGGTGACCTGGACCGACCCGGCGGGCATCGCCGACGCCATCCGTCCGGACACCGGCCTGGTGATGGTCGAGACGCCGGCCAACCCGACCCTGGCCGAAGTCGACATCCGGGCCGTCGCCCACGCCTGCGGAACCGTGCCGCTGCTGGTCGACAACACCTTCGCCACCCCCGTCCTGCAGCGCCCCGTCGAACACGGCGCACGCATCGTCCTGCACAGCGCCACCAAGTACCTCGGCGGCCACGGGGACGTCATGGGGGGCGTCGTCGCCTGCGACGAGGAGTTCGCCGCGACCCTGCGCCAGGTGCGGTTCGCCACCGGCGGCGTGCTGCACCCGCTGGCCGGCTATCTGCTGCTGCGCGGCCTGTCCACGCTGCCGGTGCGCGTCCGGGCGGCCTCGACGAGCGCCGCCGAACTCGTCCGCAGGCTCACCGCCGACCCACGGATCGCCCGGGTGCACTACCCGCGGATCGGCGGCGCGATGATCTCCTTCGAGGTGTACGGGGACCCGCACCGGGTAATCTCCGGGGTGCGGCTCATCACGCCCGCCGTGAGCCTCGGCAGCGTGGACTCGCTGATCCAGCACCCGGCCTCCATCAGCCACCGCATCGTGGAGGAGGGAGACCGGCGGGCCGCCGGTGTCGGCGACCGGCTGCTGCGGATGTCGGTCGGCCTGGAGGACGTCGAGGACCTGTGGGCGGATCTGTGCCAGGCGCTCAGCGACGGGCCTGTTCCGTCGGCGCGGACGGCCGTGCGGCCTCTTCACTCGTCAGCCGGGCGGTGATGACGAGCGTGCCCTCCTCGATCTGGTAGTCCAGGGGCAGCTCCAGCGCGCGCATGGCGGCCACCATGCCGGTGTTGCGGGACTGCGTCACCGCGTACACGCTGTCGCAGCCCGCTTCCTCGGCCAGCGCCACCAGGCGGCGGAGCAGCTCGGAGCCGATGCCCCGGCGCTGCCAGTCGTCCTCGACGAGGAGGGCGACCTCGGTCTCGTCGCCGTCCCAGAGGAGGTGGCCCAGCGCCACCAGCCTGCCCGACGCCGTCTGCACCGCCAGGGTGCGGCCGAAACGGGGGCTCAGCAGATGGTCGAGATAGCGGTCGGCGTCCGCGACGGGACCGTGGTAGCGCAGGCCCAGGGTGTTCTGCGAGCAGCGGTCGTGCATGGCGCGGGCGGCGGCGAGATCGGCGCGGTCCGCGCGGCGCACGGTGATCGCGTTGCCCTCGGGCAGGGTGAGGACGTCCTCGCTGCGCGGTACGCGGGGCCCGAGCCGGGCGTCGAGCTCGACCAGGGCGCGCGCCCGGGCGAACTCGGTCGGCGTGAACGGCAGATAGGGCCGCTCGACGGAGATCACCCCGCCGGACGGGTCCCGCAGCCGCATCACCGTCTCCTCCAGCACGCCCTCGACCGGGGCGCTCTGCCCGGTCGCGCGGCCCGTGACGGAGACGGCGGGCAGTGAGTGGATGGTGCACCGGCCGAGCAACTGGCGCAGGGCGAGCGGCAGCTCGGCCGCGTCCAGCGCGGTCCTGGTGGCCAGCGACAGCACCCGGGTCGGGGTGTCCACCAGGTCGTGGGCGTCCGCCCGCTCGATCCAGGTGGAGGTGCCGCCCGCGGCCGCGATCCTCCGGGACAGCTCCTGCGCCTGGAGCGAGGCGGGGGCCCGCAGCAGGAACTCGTCGACGGTGCCCTCGGCGAGCGGGTGCGTCTGGAGGGTGAGGATGTCGACGCGGAGCCCGGCGAGCGCCGTGCACAGCGCGGCCAGGCTGCCCGGGGCGTCGAGCACCGTCGTCCGCATCCGCCACAGCGTGGTTCCGGTCTCCTCGACGCCGGCGACCCCGCCCGCGCCGACGCCCTCGGCCTCGCCCTCCGTCCCGCCGGCCCCGACCGGCACGGCGTCCGCCTCGTCGGACGGGGGTGCGTGACTGTGGCGCCGGGCCCACCAGGTGTGGAACGCGGCGGTGGCCACCAGCGCCACCGCCGACGCCACGAGCAGGTAGGGCCCGTCGGGCTGGTGCCCGATCAGGTTGGCGATCGCGTCGGCCACGGCCACGGCGGTGAACAGAGCGGCCAGTTCGATCAGGTCCCGCCGCCAGTGGTGCGGACGGCGGGCGCTCTTCGCGGAGGTCACATCAGTCATATCCTCACTGTGAACGAGCGGTGTTGCCTGATCACGAACGCTGTGTGACTGATGGGTTACGTGTTGATCTGGTCGCCTATCGTCGCTTTTCGGTCAGATTCACCACTGGCAACGGACTCGCCGAAGCCGCCGCTCACTGGCCGACGCGGCCCGGCCGGAGCACCTTGGTGAACAGGACCGACCCGCCCTCGGCCCGCAGCCGCACCGTCAGCTCCGCACTGCCCCCGTCGATCTCCACCTCGCCGAAATACTGCGGCGACTCCATCGGCGAGACATTGGCCCGGTCGGGCGCCCGCACGAAGACCCGGTCGGGGCCGAACGTGCCGTCCAGCGCGTTGGCCGGGAAGCCGCCCGCGGCCAGCGGGCCCGACACGAACTCCCAGAACGGGGCGAAGTCCTTGAACGCCGCCCGCTCCGGCGCGTAGTGCTGCGCCGAGGTGTAGTGGACGTCGGCCGTCAGCCACACGGTGCCGGTGATCCTGCGGTGCTTGACGAAGCGGAGCAGCTCGGCGATCTGGAGCTCCCGCCCGAGCGGGGCCCCGGGGTCACCCTGCGCCACCGCCTCGAAGTTCGTCGCACCGTCCGGGACCACCAGGCCGAGCGGCATGTCGGCGGCGATCACCTTCCACTCCGCCCGGGAGGCGGCGAGCGAGCGCTTCAGCCACCGCAACTGCTCGGCGCCGAGGATGCCCGTCGCGTCGTCGGGCTGCCGATTGGGGGAGTTGGCGTTGCGGTACGACCGCATGTCCAGGACGAACACGTCGAGCAGCGGACCGTGGTGGACGACCCGGTACATCCGCGACCGGTGCCCGGAACCGTGCGACGGCGCGAGCGGTACGTACTCCTGGAAGGCCCGCACGGAGCGCGCCGCGAGGATGTCCACGTTCTTCTCGGTGTAGCGGGCGTCGTCGAGGATCTGGCCGGGATACCAGTTGTTGCGCACCTCGTGGTCGTCCCACTGCACGACGGAGGGCACCTGCGCGTTGAAGCGGCGGACGTTCCGATCGAGCAGGTTGTAGCGGAAGTTTCCCCGGTACTCGTCCAGCGTCTCGGCGACCTTCGCCTTCTCCTCGGTCATGACGTTGCGCCAGATCCGGCCGTCCGGCAGCGTCACACTCTCCTCCAGCGGACCGTCCGCGTAGACGCTGTCGCCGCTGCACAGGAAGAAGTCCGGGTCCAGGCGGCGCATCTCCTCGTACACCCGGTAGCCGCCGATGTCCGGGTTGATGCCCCAGCCCTGGCCCGCGATATCGCCCGACCACAGGAAACGCACCCCGGACCGGCGCCGCGCCGGGGCGGTGCGGAACGTCCCGTACACGGGTTTTCCGGTACGGCGCGGATCGGCCGGATCGGCGAGCGTGACGCGGTAGTGCACCTGCTCGCCCGGCGGCAGCCCGTACAGCGGCGTGGTCCCCGTGAAGTCCGTGCCGGGCTCGATCGACGGCCCGTGCCAACGGCGGACCCGCCGGAACGACTCGGTCGCCGAGGTCTCCACCAGCATCCGGGCCGGCCGGTCCGAGCGCACCCACAGCAGCGCCGACGAGGAGGTGACGCCGCCCACCTGCACACCCCAGGACGCTTCGGGCCGCCCCGCCAGGTGCAGCGCGGGCGCCGCCGATGCGACCGCGGGGGCGAGCGCGACCGCCGCCGGGGCGATCAGCGAACCGCGCAGGACGGCACGACGGCCGGGAGAGGAAACGAGCGGACGGTGCGGACGGTGGGACATCGGGGCGCCTCCAGGGAGGTGGTCGGGCGGTGCACCGTACCGGGAAGGCCGTGGCCCGACCCGGTACGGAGCTGGTCTGCGCCATGCCTAGTGCCTTGCGGCGGCCGGTGTCCGAACCCCGGGTGAACGGCGCCCGTCGGCCGGGCCGGGCGGTCGGTCCCAGTCGGCCGCGCGAGGCCGGTCTCGCCCAGCCGGTCGGCTCGGAGCGTCCCTCACCGACCGCTCAGCCGGAACCGGCCCGTCCGGTACGCCACGCCTCCGCCAGCGCCGCGACCCCTCGCGCGATGTCCCCGGGGGCGAGATGGGCGTACCCGAGAACGAGCGCCAGGGTGCCGTCCTCGGAGCCCGCCGTTCCGCAGTCGCGCAGTGACCGCAGGGCGATGCCCGCCCCTGCCGCCCGCTCCAGGAAGACGTTCTCGGGGCCGCACCGCGCGGGCAGCCGGGCGATGATGTGCAGCCCCGCCGCGATGCCGCTGACCGCCGTGCCGGGGAAGTGCTCGTCGAGCGCGGCCACCATCGTGTCCCGCCGTTCCCGGTAGGCCCGTTGGCAGCGCCGCAACTGCCGGTCGTAACCGCCGCCCACGATGAAATCCGCCAGCACGGCCTGGTCGAGCACCGGATTGCCCAGGTCCATCGTCCGTTTGCGGGCGACGATCCGATCGGTGAGCGCGGCGGGTGCGATCAGCCAGCCGAGCCGCAGACCGGGAGCCAGCGACTTGCTCACGGAGCCGGTGTACACGACCCGCTCGGGATCCAGCCCCTGCAAGGCGCCCACCGGGGCCCGGTCGTACCGGAAGTCCCCGTCGTAGTCGTCCTCCATGATCACGGCGTCCGCGTCCCGCGCCCAGCCGAGCAGTTCGCCGCGCCGCTGCGCGGAGTAGCCGATTCCGGTGGGGAACTGGTGCGCGGGCGTGGTCACCACCGCGCGTACGCCGGAGCGCTCCAGGGGCGCGAGGGCGAGGCCCTCGTCGTCGAGGGGGAGCGGGACCGTGCCCAGGCCGGTCGCCGCGAACAGCGAGGAGTGCTCCGGACTGCCCGGGTCCTCCACCCCTACCGAGACCGCGCCCTCGTCCCGGAGGACGAAGCCGAGCAGGGTCGTCGCCTGGGCCACCCCCGAGCAGACCACCAGCCGCTCCGGATCGGCCACCACGCCCCGGCGCCGGGCGAGCAGTCCGGCCAGGGCCTCGCGCAGCTCCGGCAGCCCGCGCGGATCGGGGTAGCCCAGCGCGCCGTGCGGCAGCCGGCCGAACACCGTCCGCTGCGCGGCGGCCCACGCGCTGCGCGGGAAGAGGGACAGATCGGGGGTGCCGGGCCGGAAGTCCACGCGTGCGCCCGCCGCTCCCGGCGCGCGGTCGCGTACGGGACGCTCCGCCGCGCGTACGCCCTCGCTCACCCAGGTGCCCGCGCCCCGGCCGCTGCGCAGATAGCTCTCCGCGGTGAGCTGCTCGTACGCCTCGGTGACCAGACCCCGCGACACCCCCAGATCGGCGGCGAGTTCACGGCTCGAGGGCAGCCGCGTGCCGCCCGCGAGTCGGCCGGAGCGCACCGCTTCCCGGAGCGCGGACCGCAGCGCGCGCCCCCGCCCGCGCGCCGGCGCGGCAGCGGCGGGCAGCAGCAACTCCCAGGCCGGAGAGAGGGATTCCGCAGCCGGGCGAAGCGGACCGGGCTCTGGAGCGGCCCCCGGACCGGCTTCCGAGTCGGAGCCCGACTCGGCCGGCGGTCCGGGGCCCGCCCCCACCCC
>NZ_QWFA01000053.1 GCF_003501885.1 Streptomyces globisporus | reverse complement strand
TCCCGGCACCTACCAGGAACCGGCACCGCTCTACCAGCAGCCGCCCCCCGCCCCGTACGCCCCGGACCCGCGCATCTGGGCCCAGACCCCGCCCCCCGAGCCCGCGGGGCCCTCCCGGCACCTGCCGTACGGGGACCGCCCGGCGACCACCCAGTTCGTCGGCGTCGACGACCTCGTGACCCGGGCCTCGGACGACCGGCAGGAGCCGGACGCCTTCGCGCACCTCTTCCGGGACCAGGAGGGGTCGGGGAAGCCTCCGGTACCGCCCCAGCCCGAACCGGCCCCCGCTCCCGCGCCCGCCAAGGGCGGCGGCGGCAAGGTCTCCGGGCTCCTCAAGTCCAGCGCGGTCATGGCCGCCGGCACCCTCGTCTCCCGGCTCACCGGATTCGTCCGCTCCCTGGTGATCACCGCAGCGCTCGGCGCCGCGATGCTCGGCGACAGCTTCACCATCGCGTACACCCTGCCGACGATGATCTACATTCTCACCGTCGGCGGCGGTCTGAACTCGGTCTTCGTCCCCCAGCTCGTGCGCGCCATGAAGGACGACGAGGACGGCGGCGAGGCGTTCGCCAACCGGCTGCTGACCCTGGTGATGGTCGCGCTCGGCCTGATCGTCGTCGCCGCGGTCCTCGTCGCGCCGGTGCTGATCCAGCTGATGTCCAGCACGATCGCCGACGACGTGGCCGCCAACAGCGTCGCCGTCACCTTCGCCCGGTACTGCCTGCCCACCATCTTCTTCATGGGTGTGCACGTGGTGATGGGTCAGATCCTGAACGCCCGCGGCAAGTTCGGGGCGATGATGTGGACCCCGGTCCTCAACAACATCGTCATGATCATCACGTTCGGGCTGTTCATCTGGGTCTACGGCACCTCCGCCGAATCGCAGATGGGCGTCGACACCATCCCGCCGGAGGGCGTCCGCCTGCTCGGCATCGGCACCCTGCTCGGACTCGTCGTCCAGTCGCTGGCGATGATCCCCTACCTGCGCGAG
Organism: Streptomyces globisporus; assembly: GCF_003501885.1. Lineage (GTDB taxonomy): Bacteria > Actinomycetota > Actinomycetes > Streptomycetales > Streptomycetaceae > Streptomyces > Streptomyces globisporus_D. The sequence goes on along the minus strand of NZ_QWFA01000053.1, from coordinate 28,799 downwards.
ACGGGCTTCCGCTTCCGTCCCCGATTCGACTGGAAGGGCCACGGCCTCGGCAAGACCGTCAAGCTGGCGAAGTGGACCGTGCTGTTCGTCCTGGCCAACCAGGCGGGCGTCCTGGTCGTCACCCAGCTCGCCACCGCGGCGGGCAAGCTCTCGGGCAAGGACGGCACCGGTTTCCTGGCCTACTCCAACGCCCAGCTGATCTGGGGCATGCCGCAGGCCATCATCACCGTCTCCGTCATGGCCGCGCTGCTGCCCCGTATCTCGCGGGCCGCCCACGACAACGACCCCGGAGCGGTCCGCGACGACATCTCGCAGGGTCTGCGCAACTCGGCCGTCGCGATCGTGCCGGTGGCCTTCACCTTCCTCGCGCTCGGCCTGCCGATGTGCACCCTGCTGTACGCCTCCAGCGGCACCGAGGCCGCCCGCTCCATGGGCTTCATCCTCATGGCCTTCGCGCTCGGCCTGATCCCGTACTCCGTGCAGTACGTCGTGCTGCGCGGGTTCTACGCCTACGAGGACACCCGCACCCCCTTCTACAACACGGTCATCGTGGCCGCGGTGAACGCCGCGGCCTCCGCTCTCTGTTACGTCGTCCTGCCCGCCCGCTGGGCGGTCGTCGGCATGGCCTTCTCCTACGGTCTGGCCTACGCCGTCGGCGTCGGCGTCGCCTGGCGCCGGCTGCGCAATCGGCTGGGCGGCGACCTGGACGGCGCGCACATCGTGCGGACCTACGCCCGCCTCTGCATGGCCGCGGTGCCCGCCGCGCTGGTCGGCGGCGCCGTCGGATTCGGGATCCTGGAACTGGTCGGCACCGGTGCCCTGGGCTCCCTGGCCGCACTGATCTGCGGTGGCGTCCTCCTCCTGGGCATCTTCTTCGTCGCGGCGAAGAAGATGCGCATCGAAGAGGTCAACGGCCTGGTCGGCATGGTCCGTGGACGGCTCGGACGCTGAATGAGCACCCGCCCGCACAACCATCGCCGCACTCCGCGTGTCGTGCATAGCGCCGGAGTGTGGGCACAATTGGCGTGACTGTGCAGAGCTGGCTGGCATCGCGCAACGGATGGGGAGGCAGGAACGACGGTGGCGGAACGTAGCACGGCTGCCGTCGACGTGGCCGACAACAGCGGCGACGAGCCGCTGACCGCCAAGGCGGACGAGGCCACGACCGACGGGACGGCGGAAGCCGAGGACACCAAGGGCGCGAGCCCCAAGGACGCCGAGAACACGGACGGTGGGCGGAAGCGTTCCGAGACCGTTCCGGCGTCACCCGATCTGCACAGCGGTCACAAACTCGCCGGGCGCTACCGCCTGGAGGAGTGCGTCACCCGTCTGGACGGCTTCAGCAGCTGGCGCGCGGTCGACGAGAAGCTCCGCCGGGCGGTGGGCGTCCACCTGCTTCCCGCCGACCATCCGCGGGCCCGCTCGGTGCTGGCCGCCGCCCGCTCCTCGGCCCTGCTCGGGGACCCCCGCTTCGTCCAGGTCCTGGACGCCGTCGAGGAGAACGACCTCGTCTACGTGGTCCACGAATGGCTGCCGGACGCCACCGAGCTCACCGCTCTGCTGGCCGCCGGCCCGATGGAGGCCCACGACGCCTACCAGCTCGTCAGCCAGCTCTCCCAGGCGATGGCCGCCGCCCACCGCGAGGGCCTCTCCCATCTGCGCCTCACCCCCGGCGCGGTCCTGCGCAGCTCCACCGGGCAGTACCGCATCCGCGGCCTCGCCGTGAACGCCGCACTGCGGGGCATCACCGCCGAGCGCCCCCTCCGTACGGACACCGAGGCCATCGGCGCCCTCCTGTACGCCGCCCTGACCCACCGCTGGCCGTACGGGGACGACGCCCACGGACTCGCAGGTCTGCCCAAGGGCCTGGGCCTCATCGCCCCCGACCAGGTACGCGCCGGCGTCCACCGCGGGCTCTCCGAGCTCGCCATGCGGGCGCTCGCCAACGACGGCGCCACCGCCTCCCGCCAGGAACCGCCCTGCACCACCCCGGACGAGCTGGCCAAGGCCGTCGCGGCGATGCCACGCATCCTTCCGCCGGAGCCCACGTTCACCGCACCGCCCGCCTACCAGCGCACGACCTATCAGCAGGGCACGTACGGACGCCCGTCCTCCCACCCGTCCGCCGTCACCCAGCCCGTGATGCCGGCCCCGCCGGCGCCCCTGCAGAGCCGTACCGGCCGCGTCCTCAAGTGGACCGTCTCCGCTCTCCTCATCGCCGCCCTGGGCCTCGGCAGCTGGCAGCTCGCGGAAGCACTGCTCGACCGCACCAAGGGCTCCGACGACACCGGCGTCACCGAGCCGAACGAGGACGACAAGAACAAGGGCGACAAGCCCGCACCGTCCGCCGAGCCCCTGGACATCGCGGGAGCCACGGAGTTCACGCCCGACGGCTCCGGAATCAAGCAGGGGGAGGTGGCGAACACCGTGGACGGCAACCGGGGAACCCACTGGGTCACCCCGCGCTACGAGGGCTTCGCCAACTACGGCAACCTCCCCCAGCGCAAGCAGGGCAGCGGCATCATCGTCGACCTCGGCAAGGTGCGGGACGTCTCCGGAGTCGATGTGTCCATGTACCGCAGCGGGCAGACGACGACCGTCTCCGCCGCGTCCCCGGACGCCACGTCCCCCGCCACGACGGCCGATTTCGACCAGCAGATCGTCAAGCGGACGGTCGCCGGGACGACACTCAAGGAAACGCTCGACGAGCCCGTCCGCACGCGCTACGTCCTCATCCACATCACGGAACTCCCGTCGGACGGCACGGGCGGATACCGCGGGGGCATCACCGACATCTCCGTCCTCGGCTGATCACGGGCCGGGTGCGGGGATCCCCGCACCCGGCCCGTGATCACCGCCCCCGCCGGCCGCTACTGTGGGGCGGGCCGTCCTGCCTCGCCAAGCACCCGCGACGACAAGGGTTGCGGCCGTCACGCACGTGACGGCAGGCTTCTCCCGTCGCGCCGCTTCACGGGGCGCGGCCTATGTGACATCGGATCCGGTTCGGAGGGGGAGCACGGTGGATTCCTTTCCACCAGAGGCACCGAGCGACTCGGACCTGCTCGCCCAGCATGTGGCGGGCGACCCCGACGCCTTCGGTGAACTCGTACGCCGACACCGCGACCGGCTCTGGGCCGTGGCACTGCGGACCCTGGGGGACAGGGAGGAAGCCGCCGACGCAGTCCAGGACGCCCTCGTCAAGGCCTTCCGCGCCGCCCACACCTTCCGCGGCCAGTCCGCCGTCACCACCTGGCTCCACCGGATCACCGTCAACGCCTGCCTCGACCGGGTACGCAAGGCCGCCTCCCGGAAGACGTCCCCCGTGGACGACGCCGAACGGCTCGATCAGCTCCTGGAGCCCCACGAATCCGCCGAGGCCCCCGCCGTGCGGCGGGACCTCCACCGCCAGCTCCAGAAAGCCCTGGACACGCTGCCCGCCGAACAGCGGGCGGCCCTGGTCCTCGTCGATATGCAGGGCTACCCCGTGGCGGAGGCCGCCAGCATCCTGGAAGTGCCGGCCGGCACCGTGAAGAGCCGGTGCGCCCGGGGCCGGGCGAGACTGGCCCCCCTGGTCCGCCATCTGCGCGCGGAAACCGGGGGACAGACCCCCGAGGAGGAGAACGGCGCGGGCGGAAGGAACCAGACGCACGAAGCATCCGTCCCACCTGCGTCAGGCCCCAGAGACGCAGGAGCAAGCGATCCTGCCGCTACGAAGGGAGGAGGTGGGCGCCCGTGACACCCACGGCCGACACGGCTCAGCACCCGGAGGTCTCCGAGATCTCCGATCTCACCGAGGGACTGCTCATCCCTTCCCGGTCCGCGGAAGTCCAGCAGCACCTCGCCGAGTGCGACCTCTGCACAGAGGTCCGGGACTCCCTGGAGGAGATCCGCGGACTGCTCGGGACGATGCCCGACCCCGGGCCGATGCCCGAGGACATCGCCGCCCGCATCGACGCGGCCCTCGCGGCAGAAGCCCGCCCCACCTCTTCCACCGAGAACGAGCCGGTCGTTGTTTCACGTGAAACAACGACCGACGAAGGAGCGACGACCAACAGGACGGCGACCGGCAGCGCCACTGCCCCGGACCGCCCTGCGGGCCGTTCCTCCGCAGCGACCGGACCGGGCCGCCGTCCCGCCCGCCGCCGTCGGCGCACCGTGGTCCTCGGCACCGCTTTCGGCGCCGCGATCATCGGGATGAGCGTCTTCTTCCTCCAGGCCCTCAGCCCGTCCGACGGCGCGTCCAAGTCGGTCACCGACAGCGGAGTCAGTGCCGCGGACAGCAGCGCCCCCGCTTACGCCGACGGCACACTCGAAGCCCAGGTACGGGACCTCCTCGGCGACAAGGCGAGCCAGAAGAGCCCGGGCGTCAAGAAGGTACCGCCGGAGGCGGACACCAAGTCGTCGAGCGAGGCCCTCACCCCGGAGGCCGAGCCGTCCAGGAGCCCCATGAAGGCTCCCGTGGTCGCCGTGCCCCCCTGTGTGCAGAAGGCCACCGGCCGCACCACGCCGGCCCTCGCTCTCGACGAGGGGACGTACCGGGGAACGGACGCCTATCTCGTCGTCCTTCCGCACACGAGCGACTCCTCGCGCGTCCAGGCCTACGTCGTGGCCTCCTCCTGCGTGGACACCGCCCCGGAGTCCTCCGGTCAGCTGCTGCTCACACGCTCCTACAACCGCCCCTGAAGGCCGTCCGAGACCGCCGCGGCGTGTTCGGGAATGCATCAGCCGTAGGATCCGTTGGGTGGGGTGTGAGTCGTTGACCGACCCCGTAGGCAGTTAGGCAGTCTGCAGAAACGAGGAAGAAACCCGTGAGCGACGTCCGTAATGTGATCATCATCGGCTCCGGACCGGCCGGGTACACCGCCGCGCTGTACACCGCCCGTGCCTCGCTGAACCCGTTGGTCTTCGAGGGCGCCGTCACGGCCGGTGGTGCGCTGATGAACACGACCGACGTGGAGAACTTCCCCGGTTTCCAGGACGGCATCATGGGCCCCGAGCTCATGGACAACATGCGGGCCCAGGCCGAGCGCTTCGGCGCCGAGCTGATCCCCGACGACGTCGTCGCGGTCGACCTCACCGGTGACATCAAGACCGTCACCGACACCGCGGGCACCGTCCACCGTGCCAAGTCGGTCATCGTCACCACCGGTTCCCAGCACCGCAAGCTCGGACTGCCCAACGAGGACGCCCTCTCCGGACGCGGCGTCTCCTGGTGCGCCACCTGCGACGGCTTCTTCTTCAAGGACCACGACATCGCCGTGATCGGCGGCGGCGACACCGCGATGGAGGAGGCGACCTTCCTCTCCCGCTTCGCCAAGTCCGTCACGATCGTCCACCGTCGTGACACCCTGCGCGCCTCCAAGGCCATGCAGGACCGCGCCTTCGCCGACCCGAAGATCAAGTTCGCCTGGGACAGCGAGGTGGCCGAGATCAAGGGCGACCAGAAGCTCTCCGGTCTGACCCTGCGCAACACCAAGACCGGCGAGACCTCCGACCTCCCCGTGACCGGACTCTTCATCGCCGTCGGCCACGACCCGCGTACCGAGCTCTTCAAGGGCCAGCTGGAACTCGACGACGAGGGCTACCTGAAGGTCGAGGCACCCTCTACGCGTACCAACCTCACCGGCGTCTTCGGCGCCGGCGACGTGGTCGACCACACCTACCGTCAGGCCATCACGGCAGCGGGCACCGGCTGCTCCGCCGCCCTGGACGCCGAGCGCTTCCTCGCGGCCCTGGCCGACGCCGAGCCCGCCGAGCCGGAGAAGACCCCGGCCGTCTGAACGTCCGCACCACACCCCACCACCCCGAGAGACTAAGGAGGCCGCCGTGGCCGGCGACCTGAAGCACGTTACGGATGACACCTTCGACGAGGTCGTCCTCAAGAGCAGCAAGCCCGTTCTGGTGGACTTCTGGGCTGCCTGGTGCGGCCCGTGCCGCCAGATCGCCCCCTCCCTGGAGGCGATCGCGGCCGAGCACGGCGACCAGATCGAAATCGTCAAGCTCAACATCGACGAGAACCCGGCCACCGCCGCCAAGTACGGCGTGATGTCCATCCCGACCCTGAACGTGTACCAGGGCGGCGAGGTCGCCAAGACCATCGTCGGTGCCAAGCCGAAGGCCGCGATCCTCCGCGACCTCGAAGGCTTCATCAGCGCCTGACCGCGCAGCAGCGCCCCGGCGCAATGTTTCACGTGAAACGGGCCCGCCCCTCTGAAAGGGGTGGGCCCGTTCGCATGGCAGCCTGCACCCGGACCAGCCTCACAACGGCCGCAGCACCGGTTCCTTCTGGACCGCTCCCAGAAGACGGTCGAGCGCCATCTCCACGTCTTCCTTCCAGGAGAGCGTCGTCCGCAACTCCAGCCTCAGGCGTGGATGCACGGGATGCGGCCGCACGGTCTTGAAGCCGACGGCCAGCAGATGATCCGCGGGAAGGACGCAGGTGGCCTGCTCGGACCGCGCGTCTCCGAACGCCTCAATCGCCTTGAAGCCTCGGCGCAGAACATCCTTGGCCACCGTCTGCACCATGACACGGCCGAGCCCCTGGCCCTGGTACTCGGGAACGATCAGGCCGGTGATGAGCTGCACGGCATCGGGGGAGACCGGACTGGTCGGGAACGCCGTCGAGCGGGGGACGTACGCGGGCGGGGCGTAGAGCACGAAGCCGACCGGAACATCGTCCACATAGACCACCCGGCCGCAGGAGCCCCACTCCAGGAGAACCGCGGAGATCCAGGCCTCCTTCTCCAGCTCCGGCTTGCCCGCCTTTACCGCGGCTTCCCCACTGACCGGGTCAAGCTCCCAGAAGACACACGAGCGGCAACGCTCGGGGAGATCCGGAAGGTTGTCCAGGGTGAGTGGTACGAGCCGACGCCCCATGACGGCAATTCCTCACTTCCTTCGCCCGCCGCACCACGTGCGGCCGCCAGCGCGCTCCGTTCGCGGAACAGACTGCCGACGAATCCCCCGACGGCGCCCAGGCCGAGACCGACCGTGACGAGCCGACTGCGGCTCACTCTTCGCAAGGTCTCCGCCCTCCTCCGAGGTCGTTCACCGTGGATGCGCCGTCCCAGAACGCATCGTATCCACCCAGAGGTGATGCGGATACCGAGAGAGGGCAAAGGGCGGGCCGTGTTCCGGTATGCACCGGCGCACGGCCCGCCCTTCGATGAATCCCTGAGGCTCAGCCCTCGTCGTCCTCCTCGGACGTCTCGGCGAGTCGGCGCTCCAGGACCCGGCCCTCGCCCGGGGCAAGGCTGCCGAGAATGCGGTCCAGGTCCTCCATCGAGGCGAACTCGACGACGATCTTGCCCTTCTTCTGCCCCAGGTCGACCTTCACCCGGGTCTCGAAGCGGTCGGACAGACGCGTCGCCAGGTCGGTCAGAGCGGGGGACAGACGCCCGCCGGCCCTCGGCCCCTTGGACTTCGGAGAGCTCGTGGGGCGCGAGCCCATCAGGGTCACGATCTCCTCGACAGCCCGCACCGACAGCCCCTCGGCCACGATGCGGTGGGCCAGCCGGTCCTGCTCCTCGGAGTCGTCCACGGACAGCAGGGCCCGGGCGTGACCGGCGGAGAGAACGCCCGCGGCGACCCGGCGCTGCACCGGCGGGGACAGCCGCAGAAGCCTCAGCGTGTTCGACACCTGCGGGCGGGAGCGGCCGATCCGGTCGGCCAGCTGGTCATGCGTGCACTTGAAGTCCTTGAGGAGCTGGTCATACGCAGCGGCCTCTTCCAGCGGGTTCAGCTGAGCCCGGTGGAGGTTCTCCAGCAGCGCGTCCAACAGCAGCTTCTCGTCGTCCGTGGCGCGGACGATCGTGGGAATCCGCTCCAGGCCCGCTTCACGGCAGGCCCTCCACCGGCGCTCACCCATGATGAGCTCGTAGCTGTCCGGGCCCACCTTGCGGACGACGACCGGCTGGAGAAGGCCGACCTCCTTGATGGAGACGACCAGCTCGGCCAGCGCGTCCTCGTCGAAGACCTCACGGGGCTGACGCGGGTTCGGGGTGATCGCCCCGATCGGCAGCTCGGCGAAGTACGCACCGGACGTCCCGACGCCCTGCTCGGACCGGTCCTCAGGGGCGGACGCCGGCTCCGGCACCACCGGGGAGGACGGCAGCGCGGTCACCTTCGCGGCAGCCACCCCGCGCTCCGCCGTCAGCACAGGCCCCGTGCCGGACGCCGCGCCACTTCCAGGCGTCTGCACCTGCTTCTCCTGAGGAGCGGCGGGGATCAGCGCACCGAGCCCACGCCCCAGTCCTCTACGACGCTCACTCACTGAAGGCCCTCCGAAACGTGTTGCTGGCTGTTCTGACTGCTCGTGTGGGCGTGCTGAGCCTCGTAGTGCACGCCGACGCCCCGCAGGGCGATCTCCCGGGCGGCTTCGAGATACGAGAGCGAGCCGCTGGACCCCGGGTCGTAGGTCAGCACGGTCTGCCCGTAGCTCGGCGCCTCCGAGATACGCACCGACCGCGGGATGCTCGTCCGTAGCACTTCCTTGCCGAAGTGGGTACGGACCTCCTCGGCGACCTGGGAGGCAAGCCTCGTCCGGCCGTCGTACATGGTCAGCAGGATCGTCGAGACATGCAGATCCGGGTTCAGGTGGCCCCGCACCAGGTCGACGTTCCGCAGGAGCTGTCCCAGGCCTTCCAGCGCGTAGTACTCGCACTGGATGGGGATCAGCACCTCGGCACCGGCCACCAGCGCGTTCACCGTCAGCAGTCCCAGCGAGGGCGGGCAGTCGATGAGGATGTAGTCCAGCGGCTGCTCGTATGCCTGGATCGCCCGCTGAAGCCGACTCTCCCGCGCCACCAGCGAGACCAGCTCGATCTCCGCACCGGCGAGATCGATGGTCGCGGGGGCACAGAAGAGACCCTCGACGTCCGGTACGGGCTGGACCACCTCGGAGAGGGGGCGGCTGTCCACCAGGACGTCGTAGATCGAGGGGACATCGGCATGGTGATCGATGCCCAGAGCCGTGGAGGCGTTGCCCTGCGGGTCGAGGTCGACCACCAGAACGCGCGCACCGTGCAGGGCCAGGGAAGCGGCAAGGTTGACCGTCGTGGTCGTCTTACCGACCCCACCCTTCTGATTGGCCACGACCATGACGCGGGTGCGGTCAGGACGGGGCAGCCCTTCGCCGGCGCGGCCAAGGGCCTCGACCGCCAGCTGAGCGGCACGGCCGATGGGTGTGTCGTCCATCGGCGGCGGTGTTTCACGTGAAACACCCTCACCCACGGACTCGGTTCGGGGACCGGGGACCGGGTCGGTCATCGGTCCCGCGATGTTGGCGTCGGACCGCAAGGATTCACTCTCCTCGACTTCAGGCTCGCAATGAACAGAGCCTGCCATGCTTTCGGGGTCGTGAACCAGCGAGGCCCGCTGTTCTGTGGATGAATCCGTGCGTGTGGACAACTCGGCCACCCGTCCGGGCTTGCGGTCGCGCGGCGTGGCAGCCGCACGACCGCGGCTGATGATTCCCTGCAGCAGAGAGCGACGTTTCACGTGAAACACGATGCCCCTGCGGAGCAACTACCAGGCCACGACACTCCGCACGCCGACCGTCCGGAGCGCTCGACCGGATGGCGACGCCACTTCGCGGCGCCCTTCAGCGACGCCTGCGCGTGCGCCCTGTGCGAGCGGCCTTGGCCCTCTTTGCGGCGAACCTCACACCGCCCGGGCTCTCGCCGACCACGACACGGACCACCGTGGAGAGCGGGTCGACGACGCCCTCGCCGACGTGGAGCACCTCGGTCTCCACGACACCGAGCTTGCTGAGCGCGGCCCTGGCGCCGCCGATCTCCTCCTCCGCGGTGTCGCCCTTGAGCGCGAGCATCTCCCCGTACGGCTTCAGCAGCGGAACGCCCCAGCCCGCCAGCCGGTCCAGCGGCGCCACTGCACGGGCGGTCACCACCTGAACGGGCTGCAGCGTCCCGAGGACCTCCTCGGCCCGGCCGCGTACGACCGTCACATGATCCAGGCCGAGCAGCTCGACGACCTCCTGGAGGAAGTTCGTCCGGCGGAGCAGCGGCTCCAGCAGGGTGATCTTGAGGTCGGGGCGCACCAGCGCCAGCGGGATGCCGGGCAGACCCGCACCCGAGCCCACATCGCAGACGGTGACGCCCTCGGGCACGACCTCGGAGAGCACCGCACAGTTCAGCAGGTGCCGCTCCCACAGCCGGGGGACCTCACGCGGGCCGATCAGACCGCGCTTGACCCCGGCATCCGCCAGAAGCTCCGCGTACCGGACAGCCTCCGGGAAGAGCTCTCCGAACACCGTCCGCGCCTCCGCAGGTGCCTGGGGGAGCTCTGCTGCCTCCGTCACGGGGACCGTCCTTCCGTACCGCACTCGCGCACTGTGGGTGGCTGACTATCAGGCTGACAAAGATCGGCCCCGCCTGCGTACAGACGGGGCCGACAGTACAAGGATCCGGTCAGGCCGGGAGAACGACGACGAAGCGCTGCGGCTCCTCGCCCTCCGACTCGCTCCGGAGACCGGCCGCGGCGATCGCGTCGTGCACGACCTTGCGCTCGAACGGCGTCATCGGGTCCAGCTTCACCGGCTCGCCCGTGCTCTTGACCTCGTTCGCGGCCTTTGCACCCAGCTCCGCGAGAACCGCGCGCTTCTTGGCCCGGAAGCCGCCGATGTCCAGCATCAGACGGCTGCGGTCGCCGGTCTCCCGGTGGACGGCCAGCCGCGTCAGCTCCTGGAGCGCTTCCAGGACCTCACCGTCGCGGCCCACGAGCTTCTGGAGGTCGCGTGCCGATTCGCTGATGATCGACACCGCGGCCCGGTCCGCCTCGACGTCCATGTCGATGTCGCCGTCGAGGTCGGCGATGTCGAGCAGTCCCTCGAGGTAGTCGGCCGCGATCTCGCCCTCCTGCTCCAGGCGGGTCAGGGTGTCGCTGCCCGCCTCAGCGGCGGCCGTGGAGGTGGTGCCTTCCGTCACGGATGGACTCCTTCTTACTTCTTGGACGGGTGCTTGGGCCGCTGCGGACCCTTGCGCTGCCCGGACTTGGCTTGGCGTGAGGAGCCGGAGGCGGGTTTGCCCGCCGACTTCGGCTTGCTGTCCTGCGGTGCGTCCTGCTTCTCGAGCGAGGTCTTGGAACCGGCGGCCGCGGACTCCGAGTCCTTGGCTCCCGCCGTCGCGTGACCGGTCGTCTGGCGCTTCGCCTTGGTCTGGCGCTTTGGCTGCTGGCGCTTGTGCGCCTGGCCGCCCTCGGCGTCGGCCACGGAGGTCTCGCTCTTCGCCACCGTGCCGTCCTCCTGGGCCGCGAGACCCAGCTTGCCGAGACCGGTGATGAACTTGCGCTCGATGTCGTTGCGGTCGGAGCCCTTGGCGACGATCGCCTTCACCATCTTGCGCCGGGTGCGGCCACGCACCTCGCCGTGGGAGGTCACGCTCTTGAGCACCCGCTGGAGGTAGGCGTCCTGCGCCTTGCTGCCCGGCGTCGGGTTCTGGTTGATCACGTACATCTGCTGACCCATGGTCCAGACGTTGGTGGTCAGCCAGTAGACGAGGACACCGACGGGGAAGTTGATGCCCATCACGGCGAAGATGACCGGGAAGATGTACATCAGCATCTTCTGCTGCTGCATGTACGGGGTCTTCACCGTCAGGTCGACGTTCTTCGTCATCAGCTGGCGCTGGGTGAAGAACTGCGACGCGGACATCAGCACGATCATGATCGCGGTGACGATCCGGACGTCCGTCAGAGAAGCGTCGAGCGAGGTGACCTTCTCGACGCTGTCCGTGAACTTCGCGGCCAGCGGGGCGCCGAAGATGTGCGCCTGCCGCGCGCTGTCCAGCAGGTCCTGGTTGATCGCGCCGATCTTCTTGCCCGAGGCGATGGACGACAGCACGTGGTACAGCGCGAAGAAGAACGGGGACTGCGCCAGGATGGGAAGACACGAGGAGAGCGGGTTGGTGCCCGTCTCCTTGTACAGCTTCATCATCTCTTCGGACTGACGCTGCTTGTCGTTCTTGTAGCGCTCCTGGATCGCCTTCATCTTCGGCTGGAGCACCTGCATGTTGCGGGTCGACTTGATCTGCTTCACGAAGAGCGGGATCAGGCAGATCCGGATCAGCACCACCAGGGACACGATCGACAGGCCCCAGGCCCATCCGGAGTCATCGCCGAAGAGCGCTCCGTAGACCTTGTGGAACTGGACGATGACCCATGAGACAGGTGTGGTGATAAAGCTGAACAGACTGGCAATCGTGTCCACTAATCAGGCTCCTTGAGCATTGGGCGAGGTCTCTGCGGCCGGGCTCGGAGGTTCGGAGACCGACCCCCCGGACGGCACATCAGCGGCGGACTCCCCGCCCTTTTCGCCGCGCAGGGCATTGCGCAGCAGCTCGTGCCACCGCGGACGCTTACGAGGCGGAACATGATCCACACCGCCGGGTGACCACGGATTGCACCGCAGGATGCGCCAAGCGGTCAGCGCTGTTCCCTTGATCGCACCGTGCCTGTCGATCGACGTATATCCATAGTGGGAACACGACGGGTAATAACGGCAGACAGGCCCGAGGAGTGGACTGATCGTCCACTGGTACAGCTTGATGAGAGCAAGCAGCGGGTACTTCATCGCGCGCCCCCTCCCAGCAGCCGCTGAAGAGCGGCATCCAGGTCTCGGGCCAGCTGTGCATGGTCGGCGTCGCCCGCACCGGGCAGCGCCCGTACGACAACAAGGCTACCGGGGGGCAGCTGAGCCAGTCGGTCGCGGACCAGGTGGCGAAGCTTCCGCTTCACCGCGGTGCGCACGACGGCACCCCCCACGGCCTTGCTGACAACGAAACCCGCACGCGGCGGGGGAACAGTCTCCCCCGTCACGTGCGGGTCCGTTTCACCGCTGCGTAGATGGACGACGAGCAGCGGACGTCCGGCTCGACGTCCTCGTCGTACCGCGGTCGCGAAGTCCTCGCGCCGCCTCAGCCGATTCTCGGTAGGCAGCACGGCATGGACCTGTGAGCGATCAGGCGGACAGGCTGCTGCGGCCCTTGCCGCGGCGGTTCGCGAGGATCGCACGGCCGGCACGGGTACGCATGCGCAGACGGAAGCCGTGGGTCTTGGCGCGACGGCGGTTGTTCGGCTGGAAGGTGCGCTTGCTCACTCGGGGGCTCCAGAAATGATTCGTGTCTTGGCGGGACATCGCCTGGCTGTCACCGTGCGCCCACGAGGAACTCGCGTAAACGCCTTAGTGCACCGCTTCACAATCACAGATCGTGATCTTTGCCCATCGGAGGCAGGCGGCAGCAGCCATCGACAACTCGACCTGGTCACGGTACGCGCGGCTACGCCATCCGGTCAAACCGGCCCCGCGCGACCCCCCATTGTGCACAGCCTGTGGACAACAACTTGAACCGCGCGGGTCGGCCTGACTACCGTGACGGAACTCCGGTTCTTTTCCTTCCCGACTGCCGGGCTCACCCGACCCGACCCATCCCGTCCCGAGAACCACACATTCGTGGGACATGCGAGAGAGCGTGCCTTGTGGCTGACGTACCTGCCGATCTTGCCGCAGTGTGGCCGCGAGTGCTGGAACAACTCCTCGGGGAGGGCCAGCAGGGCATCGAGCCGAAGGACAAGCAGTGGATCGAGCGCTGCCAGCCGCTGGCACTCGTCGCCGACACCGCACTGCTGGCCGTCCCCAATGAATGGGGCAAGCGCGTCCTGGAGGGCCGGCTCGCGCCGCTCATCAGCGAGACGCTGACCCGGGAGTGCGGCCGCCCCATCCGGATCGCGATCACGGTCGACGACTCCGCCGGCGAGCCCCCCGCCCCGCCGGTGCCCCCGATGCACCAGTCGCATCAGCAGCACCAGCCGCACGGAGGCCAGCAGGACCACCGCTACCCGGCGCAGCCGCGCGACGACGCTCCTCGGGGCGACGCGTACGACGGGTACGGTCACCGGCCCTCCGACGACGGTATGCCGACGGCCCGGCCGGCCTACCCCGACTACCAGCAGCAGCGCCCGGAGCCCGGCGCCTGGCCGCGTACCCAGGAGGACCTCTCCTGGCAGCAGCCGCGGCACAGCGGGTACCAGGACCGCGAGCAGCCCGCCGGTGAGCCGTACCGCGAGAGCGACGCGTACCGGGAGAACGAGCAGTACCGGGAGCAGCCCGCCGAGCAGTGGCGCGAGCCGTACGGCACCGGGCGCCCGCAGCAGCCGGGCCACGACTACCGGTCGCAGCCGCCCGAGCACCAGGGGTACGAGCAGCAGCGCCCCGACCGGCAGGACCAGCAGCAGCCGCAGCACCGCCAGACCGGTCCGGGCCACGGCCCCGGGCGCACCGGCGGCTCGGTGCCCGGTCCGATGGGCGCCCAGCCGGCCCCCGCGCCGGGTCCCGGCGAACCGCACGCCCGGCTGAACCCGAAGTACCTCTTCGACACCTTCGTCATCGGGGCGTCCAACCGGTTCGCGCACGCCGCGGCCGTCGCCGTCGCCGAGGCGCCGGCGAAGGCGTACAACCCCCTGTTCATCTACGGTGAGTCGGGGCTCGGCAAGACCCACCTGCTGCACGCCATCGGGCACTACGCGCGGAGCCTCTACCCGGGGACCCGGGTGCGGTACGTGAGCTCGGAGGAGTTCACGAACGAGTTCATCAACTCGATCCGCGACGGGAAGGGCGACACCTTCCGCAAGCGCTACCGCGACGTGGACATCCTGCTGGTCGACGACATCCAGTTCCTGGCGAGCAAGGAGTCGACGCAGGAGGAGTTCTTCCACACCTTCAATACGCTGCACAACGCGAACAAGCAGATCGTGCTCTCCTCGGACCGGCCGCCCAAGCAGCTGGTGACGCTGGAGGACCGGCTGCGCAACCGCTTCGAGTGGGGTCTGACGACCGATGTCCAGCCGCCGGAGCTGGAGACCCGGATCGCGATCCTCCGTAAGAAGGCGGTGCAGGAGCAGCTCAACGCCCCGCCGGAGGTACTGGAGTTCATCGCCTCGCGGATCTCCCGCAACATCCGTGAGTTGGAGGGCGCCCTGATCCGGGTGACGGCCTTCGCGTCGCTGAACCGGCAGCCTGTGGACCTCGGGCTGACCGAGATCGTCCTCAAGGATCTGATCCCCGGCGGCGAGGAGTCGGCCCCGGAGATCACGGCGCCGGCCATCATGGCGGCCACCGCGGACTACTTCGGGCTCACCGTGGACGACCTCTGCGGATCCTCGCGCAGCCGGGTCCTGGTGACGGCGCGCCAGATCGCCATGTATCTGTGCCGCGAGCTCACCGACCTCTCGCTGCCGAAGATCGGCGCGCAGTTCGGCGGCCGCGACCATACGACGGTGATGCACGCGGACCGGAAGATCCGGGCGCTGATGGCGGAGCGCCGCTCGATCTACAACCAGGTCACCGAGCTGACCAACCGCATCAAGAACGGCTGACCCCGGCTCCCACTCCGGGCTCCCGCCCGCCCCTCACCCGGCCGGAACCGTCTCCCCGGCTTCTCCTGAAGGGTTTCTCCGAGGCGCCTGCCGCGGACCTCCCACGGTCCGCGGCAGGCGCTTTTCGCGTTTCCGGGGCCCGCGACGGGCCTACCGAGCCGCTCGGTGAGCCTTCCGGAGCCCGCGACGAGCGCCCCGCCGCACCCCCGCTGTTCGAATACGGGCAGCTCAGAGGCCCTTCTCCACAGATGTGCGAGAAATCTTCCGTCCACAGCCTGGGGACTGGGAAGTTGTCCATATTGCGTCCACAGGGCGTGCTGCCGATACTCCATCAGGCCAGGTCATGTGGGTGGGGATTTGTGGCCAACGATGATCCACAGCCTGTGGACAGAATCTCCGTCCACAGGGGGTCGTCGATGTTGTCCACCGGTCGCCCACAGGCTGGGCGGTCTTGTCCCCAGCTGTGCCCTGCTTCTCCACACCCCTGTCCACTGTTCGGCAACGCAACACACGCTCTCACCGCCCGGAGTGAAAGGCGTCACACCAAGGGGCTGGGTTGGGCTGTGGGGAACAGGGGTAAAGCTGGGGACAGGTCTGGGGAGAAGTGGCCCCCTCCTGTGCATCGGGTGTGCAGAACTTCCGTCCGTCCACAGAAGGCCCGAGTTGTCCACGGGCGCCACCCACAGGACCGGTGGACAAAAAACAGTCGCTGACCTGCGCGAACGACGTTATCCACGGTATCCACAAGGCCTACTACTACTACCACCCAGAGTTAGCCAGGAATCCGCTTCGAAGTGGGGCCTGTGTACAACTCGACCGTTGGCCGCCGCGAACCTCTTGGCCCGACTTGACCCCGAGCAGCAACGGCTGTCGGTGCCGTACGTCAGACTGGTCCCCGGAGCCTCCGCCGCCTCGGCAGCGGGACTCCGGTCCAGACGACGAAGGCCAGCAGGGCGAGCGAGCAACAGCAGGAGGCGGTTCCGGTGAAGATCCGGGTGGAGCGCGATGTACTCGCGGAGGCGGTGGCCTGGGTGGCCCGCAGCCTCCCGGCCCGTCCGCCGGCGCCCGTTCTCGCGGGCCTTCTGCTGAAGGCCGAGGACGGAGCTCTCAGCTTCTCCAGCTTCGACTACGAGGTCTCCGCGCGGGTCTCCGTCGACGCGGAGATCGACGAGGACGGCACGGTGCTCGTCTCCGGCCGGCTGCTCGCCGACATCTGCCGCGCCCTCCCCAACCGCCCGGTGGAGATCTCCACCGACGGTGTGCGGGCCACGGTCGTCTGCGGCTCCTCCCGCTTCACCCTCCACACACTGCCTGTGGAGGAGTACCCCGCGCTGCCGCAGATGCCGACCGCCACGGGCACCGTCCCCGGTGAGGTCTTCGCGTCGGCCGCCGCCCAGGTCGCCATCGCCGCCGGCCGCGACGACACGCTGCCCGTGCTCACCGGTGTGCGGATCGAGATCGAGGGCGACACGGTCACCCTCGCCTCCACCGACCGCTACCGCTTCGCGGTCCGAGAGTTCCTGTGGAAGCCGGAGAACGCGGACGCCTCCGCGGTCGCCCTGGTGCCCGCCAAGACGCTCCTGGACACCGCAAAGGCGCTCACCAGCGGCGACACGGTCACGCTGGCGCTCTCCGGCTCCGGTGCGGGCGAGGGCCTGATCGGCTTCGAGGGCGCCGGGCGCCGTACGACCACGCGGCTGCTCGAAGGCGACCTGCCGAAGTACCGCACGCTGTTCCCGACCGAGTTCAACTCCGTCGCGGTGATCGAGACGGCCCCCTTCGTCGAGGCCGTCAAGCGCGTGGCCCTGGTCGCCGAGCGCAACACCCCCGTACGGCTCAGCTTCGAGCAGGGCGTCCTCATCCTGGAGGCCGGTTCCAGCGACGACGCACAGGCTGTGGAGAGGGTCGACGCGGTGCTGGAGGGCGACGACATCTCGATCGCCTTCAACCCGACGTTCCTGCTGGACGGGCTGAGCGCGATCGACTCCCCGGTCGCCCAGCTCTCGTTCACCACGTCCACCAAGCCCGCCCTGCTCAGTGGCCGCCCGGCCGTCGACGCCGAGGCGGACGACGCGTACAAGTACCTGATCATGCCGGTGCGCCTCTCCGGCTGATCCCGTGTCCCCCGCCCGATCGGGGGACGTTTTCCGCGGCAGTTTCCGGCGGGCCCGCTCGGCGCGGAGCGGGCCCGCCGCGCTGTCCCCGGCCGGGCGTAGGCTCGGTCATGGGTGCAAACGCCCCGACGCTTATCGCCACGACGCTAAAGGAATCTCTGATGGAGCTCGGTCTCGTCGGCCTCGGCAAGATGGGCGGCAACATGCGCGAGCGCATCCGCCGCGCAGGCCACACCGTCATCGGTTACGACCGCAACCCGGATGTCGCCGATGTCCACAGTCTCGAAGAGCTTGTGGGCAAGCTGAAGGGGCCGCGGGTCGTCTGGGTGATGGTCCCCGCCGGTGCCGCGACCCAGTCCACGATCGACGAGCTGGCCGAGCTGCTCTCGCCCGGCGACGTCGTCGTCGACGGCGGCAACTCGCGCTGGACCGACGACGAGAAGCACGCCGTCGAGCTGGGCCTCAAGGAGATCGGCTTCGTCGACTGCGGCGTCTCCGGCGGTGTCTGGGGCCTGGAGAACGGCTACGCCCTGATGTACGGCGGCAGCGCGGAGAACGTGGCGAAGGTCCAGCCGATCTTCGACGCGCTGAAGCCCGAGGGCGACTTCGGCTCCGTCCACGCGGGCAAGGTCGGCGCCGGCCACTTCGCGAAGATGGTCCACAACGGCATCGAGTACGCCATGATGCAGGCCTACGCCGAGGGCTGGGAGCTGCTGGAGAAGGTCGACTCCGTCACCGATGTGCGCGAGGTCTTCCGCTCCTGGCAGGAGGGCACGGTCATCCGTTCCTGGCTGCTCGACCTCGCGGTCAACGCGCTGGACGACGACGAGCACCTGGACAAGCTCCGGGGCTTCGCCGCCGACTCGGGCGAGGGCCGCTGGACGGTGGAGGCCGCGATCGACAACGCGGTACCGCTGCCCGCGATCACGGCGTCGCTGTTCGCACGGTTCGCCTCGCGGCAGGACGACTCGCCGCAGATGAAGATGATCGCCGCGCTGCGCAACCAGTTCGGCGGCCACGCGGTCGAGTCCAAGACCGAGAACTGACCGGGCCGGCCGCCGGAGATCCGGCGGCGCGGCACGGCGTAACAACGCGTCGCGGCGTCACAGCAGACGCAGCGGAAGCACCGACGGCAACGGGAGAGGGTGGCCACCATGCACGTCACGCACCTCTCGCTGGCCGACTTCCGCTCGTACGCCCGGGTCGAGGTCCCTCTCGACCCGGGCATCACCGCGTTCGTGGGGCCCAACGGGCAGGGCAAGACCAATCTCGTCGAGGCCGTCGGCTATCTCGCCACGCTCGGCAGCCACCGGGTCTCCTCGGATGCCCCGCTCGTGCGCATGGGCGCGGAGCGGGCGGTGATCCGGGCGGCGGTGACCCAGGGCGAGCGCTCCCAGCTGATCGAGCTGGAGCTGAACCCGGGCCGGGCGAACCGGGCTCGTATCAACAGGTCCTCGCAGGTCAGACCGCGTGACGTGCTGGGCATCGTGCGGACCGTGCTGTTCGCCCCGGAGGACCTGGCGCTGGTCAAGGGCGATCCCGGCGAGCGGCGGCGGTTCCTGGACGAGCTGGTCACCGCACGCTCGCCCCGGATGGCCGGGGTCCGCTCCGACTACGAACGCGTGCTCAAGCAGCGCAACACCCTGCTGAAGTCCGCGGCGATGGCCCGGCGCCACGGCGGGCGCTCGATGGACCTGTCGACCCTGGACGTCTGGGACCAGCACCTGGGCCGGGTGGGCGCCGAGCTGCTCGCGCAGCGCCTCGATCTGATCGCCACGCTCCAGCCGCTGGCCGACAAGGCGTACGGGGACGTCGCGCCGGGCGGAGGTCCGGTGGCGCTGGAGTACCGCAGCTCGGTCGGCGAGGACGTGGGTCCCGAGAGCACCCGCGACGAGCTGTACGAGCAGCTGATGGCGGCGCTCGCGGGCGTCCGGAAGCAGGAGATCGAGCGGGGCGTGACGCTGGTCGGCCCGCACCGCGACGATCTGCTGCTGGGGCTGCGCGGGATGCCGGCCAAGGGGTACGCGAGTCATGGCGAGTCCTGGAGTTACGCGCTGGCGCTGCGGCTTGCCAGTTACGAGCTGCTGCGCTCCGAGGGCAACGAGCCGGTGCTGGTGCTGGACGATGTCTTCGCCGAGCTGGACGCCCGCCGCCGGGAGCGGCTGGCGGAGCTGGTGGCGCCCGGTGAGCAGGTGCTGGTGACGGCCGCGGTCGCGGAGGATGTGCCGGGCGTGCTGGCGGGGACGCGGTACGCGGTGTCCGCGGGCGAGGTGGAGCGCGTATGACCGGTCGGGACGAGCAGCCGGGCGGGGCGGGCGCGGCCGGCGGTACGCCGGAGGGCGGGAGCCCGAAGCCGCCCGAGGTGTCCGGGGTCGATCTTGCCCGGGTGGCGTTGCGGGCCGCGAAGGAGCAGGCCCGGGCGCGGGGTGCGGCGGCGCAGCAGAAGAAGCAGGCACGGCGGGGTGGCGGACTGCGCTCGGGCGCCCGGTCGGACGGCCGGGATCCGCAGATGCTGGGTTCCGCGATCAGCCGGCTGATCACCGAGCGGGGCTGGGAGACGCCCGCGGCGGTCGGCGGGGTGATGGGCCGGTGGCCGCAGATCGTCGGGGACGACCTGGCGAAGCACTGCGTGCCCCTGCGGTACGACGACGATCCGGCCGCCCGGGTGCTGACCGTGAGCTGTGACTCGACGGCGTGGGCGACGCAGTTGCGGCTGCTGGCCCCGCAGCTGGTGGCCCGGCTGAACGCGGACCTGGGGCAGGGCACCGTACGGATGATCAAGGTGGTCGGCCCGGGGGGCCCGGAGCGCCGGTACGGCCCGTTGCGGGCGCCCGGCAGCAAGGGCCCGGGCGACACCTACGGATGAGCCTCGGGGCGCCGGCCGTAGGGACGTCGCGCCGCTGGGCTGAGGCCGGAGGCGGTCGCGCCGCCGGGCCGATGGCAACCTTGAGCTGCACTTTCGGCGTAAAATTGTCGTGTACCGGGCGAGCTTGTGGGTGGGTTCGCCTGGGTTCGCGCGGGAGGAAACCGGACGGTACGGCCGGAGCGTCCCTCACCGTAGCGGTGGGTTGACAGGCCGAAGCGCTCAAAGCCCTTCAGGGCCTCTTGGAGCCCCTTCCCGGATATGGGGAGTCGTCAGCCGCTCATTGAGGGCGGCACATGCGTACTCAGGTACCGGCAAACCCCCATTCATGTCAGCGCTACCGGTAGACTGGTGAGTAATCCCGCCGCTGAGGCGGGAGTCGTCGATACAAGCCGAACGACGCAGCCGCTCCCGCCTGTCCGGAGAACGGCCTGTGCTGTGCCAGAAAGGGCGCTTCGTGGCCGATTCCGGCAACCCCAACGAGAACATTCCGTCCACGGCCGGTGAGCCGGGCGAGGTCCCCGAGACCTCGTACGACGCCAGCGCGATCACCGTGCTGGAAGGGCTGGACGCGGTCCGCAAGCGGCCTGGCATGTACATCGGCTCGACCGGTGAGCGCGGCCTGCACCACCTCGTGCAAGAAGTCGTCGACAACTCCGTCGACGAAGCGATGGCGGGCCACGCGGACACCATCGACGTCACGATCCTCCCCGACGGCGGGGTGCGGGTCATCGACAACGGTCGTGGCATCCCGGTCGGCATCGTGCCGTCCGAAGGGAAGCCGGCCGTCGAGGTCGTGCTGACCGTGCTGCACGCGGGCGGCAAGTTCGGCGGTGGCGGCTACGCCGTCTCCGGCGGTCTGCACGGCGTCGGCGTCTCCGTCGTCAACGCCCTGTCCACCCGGGTCTCCGTCGAGGTCAAGACCGACGGATACCGCTGGACCCAGGACTACAAGCTCGGTGTCCCGACCGCCCCGCTGGC
Source organism: Streptomyces globisporus (assembly GCF_003501885.1). GTDB lineage: Bacteria > Actinomycetota > Actinomycetes > Streptomycetales > Streptomycetaceae > Streptomyces > Streptomyces globisporus_D. Next base: position 7,454 of record NZ_QWFA01000053.1, on the reverse strand, counting down.
GAAGCACGAGGCCACCGAGGAGACCGGCACCACGGTCACCTTCTGGGCCGACGGCGACATCTTCGAGACCACCGAGTACAGCTTCGAGACCCTCTCGCGCCGCTTCCAGGAGATGGCGTTCCTCAACAAGGGCCTCACCCTGAAGCTCACCGACGAGCGCGAGTCGGCGAAGGCGACGGCGGGCGCGGACAGCGCGGACGCGGCCGAGCCCGCCGAGGCGGAGGCCGCCCGTTCGGTCACGTACCACTACGAAAACGGCATCGTCGATTTCGTGAAGTACCTCAACTCCCGCAAGGGCGACGTCATTCACCAGTCGGTGATCGACATCGAGGCCGAGGACAAGGACCGTCTCCTCTCGGTCGAGATCGCCATGCAGTGGAACACGCAGTACACCGAAGGCGTCTACTCCTTCGCCAACGCGATCCACACGCACGAGGGCGGTACGCACGAGGAGGGCTTCCGTGCGGCGCTGACCTCGCTGGTCAACCGCTACGCGCGGGACAAGAAGCTGCTCCGCGAGAAGGACGACAACCTCACGGGCGAGGACGTCCGCGAGGGTCTCACCGCGATCATCTCGGTGAAGCTGGGCGAGCCGCAGTTCGAGGGCCAGACGAAGACCAAGCTGGGCAACACGGAGGCCAAGACCTTCGTGCAGAAGGTCGTCCACGAGCAGCTGACGGACTGGTTCGACCGGAACCCCAACGAGGCCGCCGACATCATCCGCAAGGGCATCGCCGCCTCGACCGCCCGCGTGGCGGCCCGCAAGGCGCGTGACCTGACGCGGCGCAAGGGGCTCCTGGAGAGCGCATCGCTGCCGGGCAAACTCAGCGACTGCCAGTCGAACGACCCCACCAAGTGCGAGATCTTCATCGTCGAGGGTGACTCCGCCGGCGGTTCGGCGAAGTCCGGCCGCAACCCGATGTACCAGGCGATCCTGCCCATCCGAGGCAAGATCCTGAACGTCGAGAAGGCCCGGATCGACAAGATCCTCCAGAACACCGAGGTCCAGGCGCTGATCTCGGCGTTCGGTACCGGGGTCCACGAGGACTTCGACATCGAGAAGCTCCGCTATCACAAGATCATCCTGATGGCGGACGCCGACGTCGACGGCCAGCACATCAACACCCTGCTGCTGACCTTCCTCTTCCGCTTCATGAAGCCGCTGGTCGAGGCCGGGCACGTCTACCTCTCGCGGCCGCCGCTCTACAAGATCAAGTGGGGCCGGGACGACTTCGAGTACGCCTACTCGGACCGGGAGCGCGACGCCCTGGTGGCGCTCGGCAAGCAGAACGGCAAGCGCATCAGGGAGGACTCGATCCAGCGCTTCAAGGGCCTCGGCGAGATGAACGCCGAGGAGCTGCGCGTCACGACCATGGACATCGACCACCGGGTGCTCGGCCAGGTCACGCTGGACGACGCGGCGCAGGCCGACGACCTGTTCTCGGTGCTCATGGGTGAGGACGTCGAGGCGCGGCGCTCGTTCATCCAGCGCAACGCCAAGGACGTCCGCTTCCTCGACATCTGAGTCGGCCGTACCAGCCACGCCGCAGCTCGAAAGGACTTTGACCAGCAATGGCCGACGAGAACACCCCTGAGACACCTGAATCCGTGACGCTCGAGGAGGAGGTCACCGTCCCCGGCGTGGGGATGCGGGTCGAGCCCGTCCAGCTCGAGACGGAGATGCAGCGCTCCTACCTCGACTACGCGATGTCCGTCATCGTCTCGCGCGCGCTGCCCGACGTGCGAGACGGCCTCAAGCCCGTCCACCGCCGGGTGCTGTACGCGATGTACGACGGCGGGTACCGCCCCGAGAAGGGCTTCTACAAGTGCGCCCGCGTCGTCGGCGACGTCATGGGCACGTACCACCCGCACGGCGACTCCTCCATCTACGACGCCCTGGTGCGCCTGGCGCAGCCGTGGTCGATGCGGATGCCGCTGGTGGACTCCAACGGCAACTTCGGTTCCCCGGGCAACGACCCGGCCGCCGCCATGCGGTACACCGAGTGCAAGATGATGCCGCTGTCCATGGAGATGGTCCGGGACATCGACGAGGAGACCGTCGACTTCCAGGACAACTACGACGGCCGCAACCAGGAGCCGACGGTCCTGCCGGCGCGCTTCCCGAACCTGCTGGTCAACGGTTCCGCCGGAATCGCGGTCGGTATGGCGACCAACATCCCGCCGCACAACCTGCGCGAGGTCGCCGCGGGCGCCCAGTGGTACCTGGAGCACCCGGAGGCCTCGCACGAGGAGCTGCAGGACGCGCTGATCGAGCGCATCAAGGGCCCGGACTTCCCCACCGGCGCGCTGGTCGTGGGCCGTAAGGGCATCGAGGAGGCGTACCGCACCGGCCGCGGCTCGATCACGATGCGCGCGGTCGTCGCGGTCGAGGAGATCCAGGGCCGCCAGTGCCTGGTCGTCACGGAGCTTCCGTACCAGACCAACCCCGACAACCTCGCGCAGAAGATCGCCGACCTGGTCAAGGACGGCAAGGTCGGCGGCATCGCGGACGTGCGCGACGAGACCTCCTCGCGGACGGGGCAGCGCCTGGTCGTCGTCCTCAAGCGGGACGCGGTCGCCAAGGTCGTCCTGAACAACCTGTACAAGCACACCGACCTCCAGACGAACTTCGGCGCCAACATGCTGGCGCTCGTCGACGGAGTGCCGCGCACGCTGTCGATCGACGCGTTCATCCGCCACTGGGTGACGCACCAGATCGAGGTCATCGTCCGGCGGACGAAGTTCCGGCTGCGCAAGGCCGAGGAGCGGGCGCACATCCTGCGCGGCCTCCTCAAGGCGCTGAACGCCATCGACGAGGTCATCGCCCTCATCCGCCGCTCGAACACGGTGGAGATCGCGCGCGAGGGCCTGATGGGCCTGCTGGAGATCGACGAGCTCCAGGCCAACGCGATCCTGGAGATGCAGCTGCGCCGGCTGGCCGCGCTGGAACACCAGAAGATCACCGCCGAGCACGACGAGCTCCAGGCGAAGATCAACGAGTACAACGAGATCCTGGCCTCGCCCGCCAAGCAGCGCGGGATCGTCAGCGAGGAGCTGGCGGCGATCGTCGAGAAGTTCGGCGACGACCGGCGCTCCAAGCTGGTGCCCTTCGAAGGCGACATGTCCATCGAGGACCTGATCGCCGAGGAGGACATCGTCGTCACGATCTCCCGCAGCGGCTATGTGAAGCGCACGAAGACGGACGACTACCGCTCGCAGAAGCGCGGCGGCAAGGGTGTGCGCGGGACGAAGCTGCGCGAGGACGACATCGTTGACCACTTCTTCGTCTCGACGACCCACCACTGGCTGCTGTTCTTCACCAACAAGGGCCGGGTCTACCGGGCCAAGGCGTACGAGCTGCCCGACGCCGGCCGGGACGCGCGCGGCCAGCACGTCGCCAACCTGCTGGCCTTCCAGCCGGACGAGAAGATCGCCCAGATCCTCGCGATCCGCGACTACGAGGCCGTGCCGTACCTGATCCTGGCGACGAAGGGCGGTCTCGTGAAGAAGACCGCGCTCAAGGACTACGACTCCCCGCGCTCGGGCGGTGTCATCGCGATCAACCTGCGCGAGATGCCGGACGGCGGCGACGACGAGCTGATCGGCGCCGAGCTGGTCTCGGCCGAGGACGATCTGCTGCTCATCAGCAAGAAGGCCCAGTCGATCCGGTTCACCGCGACGGACGACGCGCTGCGCCCGATGGGCCGTGCCACCTCGGGTGTGAAGGGGATGAGTTTCCGTGAGGGCGACGAACTCCTCTCGATGAATGTCGTCCGGCCCGGTACGTTCGTCTTCACCGCTACCGACGGCGGGTACGCGAAGCGGACCCCCGTCGACGAGTACCGCGTCCAGGGCCGTGGCGGCCTCGGTATCAAGGCCGCCAAGATCGTGGAGGACCGCGGATCGCTCGTCGGTGCGCTGGTGGTCGAGGAGACCGACGAGATTCTCGCCATCACGCTCGGCGGTGGTGTGATTCGTACGCGAGTCAATGAAGTCAGGGAGACGGGCCGTGACACCATGGGCGTCCAACTGATCAATCTGGGCAAGCGTGACGCCGTCGTCGGCATCGCGCGCAACGCCGAGGCCGGCCGTGAGGCGGAAGAGGTCGATGGGACCGATGATGCCGAGGGCGAGACGGCTGAGGCCCACGCCGTAACCACGGCAGAGGGCACTGTCGAGGGCACGGAGCCCTCGACCGGGGAGCACGAGGAGTAAGAGCGTGAGTGGAGCCACGGGCGCCGGTTCGGCCGCTTCCGGAGCTGGAGCGAACGGTGCCCGTGGCCCTGCCACGGACTCCCAAGGGGGCACTGTGACGGACACACGAGGGCCTCAGCCCCAGTACGAGGGTTACGCGACCGGGCCCCTGCCCGGCGAGCGTGAGCCCGCACCGGGGCCGTCGGGGCCGTACCACCCGCCCCAGGCGTACCAGACGCCCGGCGGCGGCACCCAGGGCGGCCAGCAGCGCCCCGCACAGGGCGGCGGCACGCTGGGCGGTGCGCAGGGCGGGGGCGGTGCCCAGGCGACGCGCAAGCCGCGCACGGGGGCGCGGACCACGCCCCGTACCCGCAAGGCCCGCCTGCGGGTGGCCAAGGCCGACCCGTGGTCGGTGATGAAGGTCAGCTTCCTGCTGTCGATCGCGCTGGGCATCTGCACGGTGGTGGCGTCGGCGGTGCTGTGGATGGTCATGGACGCGATGGGCGTCTTCGAGACCGTCGGCGGCACGATCAGCGAGGCGACCGGCTCGAACGAGAGCAACGGCTTCGACCTGCAGTCGTTCCTGTCGCTGCCGCGCGTGCTGATCTTCACCTCGGTCATCGCCGTGATCGACGTGGTCCTGGCCACCGCGCTGGCGACGCTGGGCGCCTTCATCTACAACCTGTCGGCGGGCTTCGTGGGCGGCGTGGAGCTCACGCTGGCCGAGGACGAGTAGCGCGCCGGGTATCGATTTTGGGACTGGCCCCGACGTGCGCTAATCTTCAGAAGTCAGCGCGGAGCAGCACAGCGCGGCGGGGCTATAGCTCAGTTGGTTAGAGCGCATCCCTGATAAGGATGAGGCCACAGGTTCAAATCCTGTTAGCCCCACCAGACACGAAGGCCCCTCACCGGAGACGGTGGGGGGCCTTCGGCGTCTCCGGCAGACGGCCGAAGGGCAGCCCCGGATGGAGTGCGAGAAGTTGCCGCCGGGATCACTCATGGAAAGGCTGATCCGGAAGTCACCGATGTCGGGAACGCGGGCGCACGCCGGTCGCGGTGGATGGAAGGAGCGGTGCCATGAGGGTCATGCTGAGAGCTCATATGGACACACAGATCTCGAATGAAGCCATCGAGAACGGCACACTGCCGAAGGTCATGAAGTCGATGGCGGAACTACTCGAGCCGGAGGCAGCCTACTTCGGTCCCAGCGAGGGCGGACGGTGCTGCACGTTCGTCTTCGACATGCAGGACAGTTCACTGCTGCCCACCATCGCGGAGCCGCTCTTCCAGAAGCTCGGTGCGAAGATCGAGATCCAGCCGGTCATGAACACCGAAGACATGCAGAAGGGCCTTGCCGCGCTGCGGAAGGGCTGAGCTGTTCGGTCGCCCGAAGCGCTCGGCCCGCTGACCGAGGATGGATCACTACGGCCAGGCAGCACGAGAAGGGCCCCCGGCCGGTGTGAACCGGACCAGGGGCCCCGGAGTGCGGTGGGCGGCCGGGATCAGGGGGGCGGGGCCGGGGAGTCGCCTTCCGGGGCCGTGTGGTGGGAGCCGCTCTGGGCGGTCGTGCGGGCGGTCTCCGCGGGGTCGAGCGACAGGTGGCGGGTGGCCGGGGAGGAGCCGTGGGCCTCGGCTCGGATGCGCTGCTTCATCGTGGGCGGAAGGGCCCGGTCACGCGGAAGGGTCCATCGGACCGAGGGGGCGATCGGGGTTGCCGCGGTGGCACCCGTGTGCTCGTGGGTCGTGGTGTTCTGCTGCGCGGCGGCGTTCGTGGCGTTCGCCGTGCTCGCGGCGGCGGTGGCGAGGCCCAGCGATGCCAGGAGGGCGAAGAAGGCGGTGATGAAGGCGGTCCAGAGGTTCTTGGGCTGGAAGGTGCTCATGGCCCCTCGCTTTCGGACGGTCCGGTTGCTGACTTCTCCGATCATGTGGATCCCGGCCGCGATTTCGGGGAGCGACGCCCGCTCTGCGCCGATCTTCGGATTAACACCACTCGTATGGTGCAACCGGGCTGGACAGGCCCTCGCGAGCGGTGAGGAGGGGGTGCCGGAAGGTCGTTCCGGACGCCGTGGAGGGGGTGTCACAGGGGTCCGGGCAGGTCACCGATCGGTATCGGCCGGTGTGTATAGTCGGCGACATAAGGCCCTTACGCCAAGGAAAGACGAGGTCGCGCGGTGAAGAAGCTTCTCCTGGTCGCACTGGCCGCCATCGGCGGGCTCCTCGTGTACCGCCAGATCCAGGCGGATCGCGCCGAGCAGGATCTGTGGACGGAGGCGACCGACTCCGTGCCCGCAGGTTCGGGTGTGTGAGACGACACAGTCTGTTACGGGCCCCGGTCGCTGAGCGGCCGGGGCTTCGTGCTGTCCGGGGCCGGCGCCGATGCGCCGGCCCCTTCGGCTGTTGTGGGACCGTGGCGCACTGCCCTTGAGTTCACTCAAGCAAATCACTAGCTTGCTGAAGTGAAGAAGCTGACGGATTCGGGCTTCACGGCTGAGGGGGCACCAGGTGATGACCTGTCATCAACGTCGTACCGCGACAGTGGGGGTTCGACGTCCTGCGCACCCGGATCGTCGCCACCGACGGCCCGGACGCCCACGGCCCGAGCTGCGAGCGGGACGACGAGCGCTTCCGCCAGTCGGAGGGAGCCGTCCCGCCGACGTCGGTCGTCGCACGCGTCCCCTCCGAGAAGGGCAACCGCCGCTGCGACGAGGCGGGGCGCTACCTGCTGGCCGTGGAACGCGAGAGCAAGAAGGGCTCCGACGCGGCGCGTTGGCCGCTGGAGTTGGTGTACGGGGCAGAGGTGCCCCGCGGTGGCCGGGGCGGGCTCGGTGCCGGTCGCGTGGACCAACCGGTACGAGAGCCGCCCCACCGTCCGCCCGGTACACGCCGAGGGCGACTTCCACCTCGCGGTGACCCTGGGCGCGCAGGCCGCCGAGATCGCGGAGAACCCGCGGATCGGTGAGGTGCTGCGGGTCGCCGTCCTCGGCGACGAGCCGGCGGGCCCCGAGCACGGTGCGCCGGCCCCGGCCCGGGAGGGCGACGGGAAGAACGCGGACAAGAGGGGTATTCCGGCTGTGGCCGGAGACAGCGGCGGTGCGGGCGGGGCAGGATGGACCGGCATCGCGGCCGCTGCCGGGGCGGGCGCCCTGGTCGTCGCGGCGGGAGGGTTCCTCCTCGTCCGCCGCCGAAGCGGCAACAGCCGCAGCAGCCGTGGCCGCCGCGGCTGAGCGGCCGAGGGGTACCGGTGGGTGAGGACGACGAGG